>JBIRBF010000003.1:0-37393 GCA_044326505.1 Candidatus Nanopelagicales bacterium
CAGCACCGCCAGCCCCACCACGACGACCACCAGTGCCGTCAGCAGCAGTCGCTGCGGCCACTCGGTGACGGGCGGCGACGACGGTTCCAGCGGCGCGAGCGCGGACACGGCCAGGGCGATCACCAGCGGTCCACCTGCAGCTCACCGGCAAGCACCGTGGGCCGGCCGCGGTAAAAGGTGGCCACGACCGCCCCGGGCAGCTCCATGCCCTCGTAGGGGGTGTTCCGGCTCCGGCTGGCAGAGGCCGCACCACTCACCACCGTCGTCGCCGCCGGGTCGACGAGCACGACGTTGGCCGGCTCCCCTGCAGCCAACGGTCGGCCCTGGTCGGCGATGCCGGAGATCCGCGCCGGGGCGGCAGACATCCGCTCGGCCACGCCCTGCCAGTCCAGAAGGCCCGGGCGCACCATCGTCTCGATCACCACCGAGAGGGCGGTCTCCAGCCCGATCATGCCCATGGCCGCGGCGGCCCACTCGCAGTCCTTGTCCTCCACCGGGTGCGGCGCATGGTCGGTGGCGACGATGTCGATCGTGCCGTCGGCGAGCGCCTCGCGCAGCGCGACGACGTCCTCGGCCGCGCGCAGCGGCGGGTTGACCTTGTAGATGGGGTCGTAGCTGGCGACCAGGTCCTCGGTGAGCAGCAGGTGGTGCGGAGTCACCTCGGCGGTCACCTCGATCCCGCGCGACTTGGCCATGCGCACCAGTTCCACGCTGCCGGCCGTGGACAGGTGGCAGATGTGCAGGCGCGACCCGACGTGGTCGGCGAGGAGGATGTCGCGGGCGATGATGGCCTCCTCGGCCACCGCCGGCCAGCCGCGCAGCCCCAGCCGGCCCGAGAGTTCGGACTCGTTCATCTGTGAGCCCGCGGTGAGCCGCGGGTCCTGCGCGTGCTGGGCTATCACCCCGTCGAACGCCCGGACGTACTCCAGCGCCCGGCGCATGATCACGGGGTCGTGGACGCACTTGCCGTCGTCGGAGAACACCCGAACCGCTGCGGCGCTGTCGGCCATGGCTCCGAGTTCGGCCAGGCGCTGGCCGTCGAGGCCCACAGTGACGGCGCCGATGGGCTGCACGTCACACCAGCCGGCTTCGCGTCCGAGCCGCCACACCTGCTCCACGACGCCGGCCGTGTCCGCCACCGGGTCGGTGTTGGCCATGGCGTGCACGGCGGTGAAGCCGCCGAGGGCCGCCGACCGGGTGCCGGTCTCCACGGTCTCGGCGTCCTCCCGCCCCGGCTCGCGCAGGTGGGTGTGCAGGTCGACCAGGCCCGGAAGGGCCACCAGACCCTCGCCGGGCACCAGAGCCGCGTCGGCGTCGATCGCACCGGCGGCGGCGATGCGCTCGATGCGGTCGCCCACGATCAACATGTCGGCCGGTTCGCCGTCCAGGATGCGGGCGCCGCGAATCAGGTAGGAACCCTGCGAGCGTGCGTCGGTGCCGGTCATGAAGGGAACTCCGATCCTTCGCGGGCGGTGTCGCGCGCGCCGCCCAGCAGCGTGTAGAGCACGGCCATCCGGACACTCACCCCGTTGGTCACCTGCTCCACGATCACCGACCGGGGCGAGTCGGCCACATCGGCAGTGATCTCCATGCCGCGGTTCATCGGCCCCGGGTGCATGACGATCGCGTGGCTGGGCAGCAGTGCCATCCGGTCGCCATCGAGGCCGTACCGGCGGGAGTACTCGCGCTCGGTCGGGAAGTAAGCGTCGAGCATCCGCTCGCGCTGGACCCGCAGCATCATCACAGCGTCGGCGTCCGGCAGTGCGTCGGAAATGTCGTAGGTCACCGACACCGGCCAGCCCTCGATGCCCACCGGCAGCAGGGTCGGGGGCGCCACCAGCGTGACCTCCGCGCCCAGGGTGTCCAGCAGGATCGCGTTTGAGCGGGCCACCCGGGAGTGCAGGACATCCCCGACGATGGTCACCTTCAGCCCGGCCAGGTCGCCGGAATCGTCGGCCAGCGCCCGCCGGATGGTGAAGGCGTCGAGGAGCGCCTGGGTGGGGTGCTCGTGCGTGCCATCGCCGGCGTTGACCACCGTCCCGTTGATCCAGCCGGAGTGGGCCAGCGTGTGCGGTGCGCCCGAGGCTCCGTGTCGGATGACCACGGCGTCCGCGCCCATGGCCTCGAGCGTCAGAGCCGTGTCCTTGAGGCTCTCGCCCTTCGACACGCTCGAGCCCTTGGCCGAGAAATTGATGACGTCGGCGGACAACCGCTTGGCGGCCGCCTCGAACGAGATTCGGGTCCGGGTGCTGTCCTCGAAGAACAGGTTGACCACGGTGCGGCCACGCAGGGTGGGCAGCTTCTTGACCGGGCGGTCGGCCACGGCCGCGAGCTCGACGGCGGTGTCGAGCAGGGCGACCGCCTCGTCCCGGTCCAGGTCCGCAGCGCTGAGCAGGTGCTTGTCCATGGTCAGCGCCTCGCTTCTGGTGCGGCGTGCGACAGCGCACCCGAGGCAGGCTCGATCAGCACCTCGTCGACGCCGTCGTCCTCGGCAACATGCACGCGGACCTTCTCGACGAACGACGTCGGCAGGTTCTTGCCCACGTGGTCCGGGCGGATGGGCAACTGCCGATGGCCCCGGTCCACCAGAACGGCCAGGCGAACGGCCCGCGGCCGGCCCAGATCGGTGAGCGCGTCGAGTGCGGCTCGCACTGTCCGGCCGCTGTAGAGCACGTCGTCGACCAGAATCACGACGCGGTCGTCGATTCCGGCCGACGGGATGTCGGTGGGTCCCAGCGGCCTGGGCGGCTGCAGCTGCAGATCGTCCCGATAGAGGGTGACGTCCAAGGAACCGAACGGCACGTCGACGCCCTCGATGGCCGAGATGCGGTCGGCGATGCGGCGCGCGAGACGCTGGCCGCGGTGGGGGATGCCGAGCACCACCAGATCGCTGGCGCCACGGTTGGACTCGATGATCTCGTGTGCGATGCGGGTGATCGCCCGATCGATGTCGGCCCGGTCCAGAACTTGACGCATGAGCGCCGCCCTTCCCCGCCTCTCGGGACGGGCTATTAAAGGATGTCGCTCCAGCCTATCCGCGCCCCCTGCGGCCGCTGAGCGCGGGCTGTGGGCGCACCATGATCAATAGGGAGCGCTATCATTGCGCCCGCTCACCCTGCGTAGCTACACTCGTGGCATCATTGAGTGACGCATCCAGCACCGCGGGTCACGCCTCCGGACGCCACCCTCAACGGCGCAGCCTTCGTCGCCCGGAACACAACCGCACTATCCACCGCCAAACCTGCGGGGGCACCGTGGCCACCACCTACTACGCAAAAGCGCTCGGCGCCAAACTGCGCTCGATCCGCCAGCAGCAGGGTTTGAGCCTGCAGGGCGTCGAAACCAAGTCCCAGGGTCGCTGGAAAGCCGTCGTGATCGGCTCCTACGAGCGCGGCGACCGCGCCGTGACCGTCTCCCGGCTCGCCGAGCTGGCCGACTTCTACGGCGTACCGGTGATCGAGCTGCTCCCGGACGCCGCTGCCCGCACTGTCGTGGAGCAGCCCACTCGACTGGTGCTGGACCTCGAGACCCTCGGTGAACTCACCGATGAGGACGCTGGCCCGCTCGCCCGCTACGCCGCGTCGATCCAGGCCCAGCGTGGGGACTACAACGGCAAGGTGCTCTCGATCCGACACGAGGACCTGCGCGCCCTCGCCGTGATCTACGACCTCGGCCCGCGGGCACTGGCCGACAAGCTCATCGACTGGGGCGTTCTCAACCCCGAGGCCCGGGCCGCCGTAGCGGACTGACGAGCGCGCGCCGCAGCGCTCACCGGGCCCCGCCTCCCCGTCAGAATCGGGGCGACGGGCCGGCCATCCCCATGAGGTGGACTCGCAGGCCATTGGTCGTTCCCGGCACACCCGGTGGCACCCCGGCCACGATGACAACTCGATCGCCGAGCTCGGCCCGCTCGTGGTCGAGCAACTCTGCCTCGACCTGCCGGACCATCTCGTCGGTGTGGTCCACGTTGTCGACCAGGAACGTCTCGACCCCCCAGACAAGCGACAACTGCTGACGGGTCCGCTCACTGGGGGTGAACGCCAGGATCGGCATCTCGGGGCGGTGTCGCGCGACCAGCCGGGTGGACAGGCCGGTCTCCGTGAACGTGCACAGGTAGCGGGCCTGGACCTGCCGCGCCACGATCGTCGCGGCCCGGGTCAAGGCTCGTGCCGTGCCGGTCGCATCTGCGTCGCCCGGCTCGCCGACCCGTCGGATGCCGTCACGCTCGGTCTTCTCGATGATTCGGGCCATCGTCTGCACGACCAGCGCCGGGTGCTCCCCCACGCTGGTCTCGCCGGACAGCATCACAGCGTCGGTGCCGTCGAAAACGGCGTTGGCCACGTCGGACACCTCCGCCCTCGTGGGCCGAGTGGCGAGGATCATCGAGTCGAGCATCTGGGTGGCGACGATCACCGGCTTCCCAGCACGGCGGCATTTGGTGATCGCCAGCTTCTGCACGATGGGCACGTCCTCAAGCGGCAGCTCCACGCCCAGATCACCGCGGGCGACCATGATTCCGTCGAAGGCCGCGATGATGCCGTCGAGGTTGGCCACCGCCTGTGGCTTCTCGATCTTGGCCAGCACCGGGATGCGAATGCCCATCTCGGACATCACTTCGCGCACCTTGGCGATGTCGTCGGCGCTGCGGACGAAGCTCAAGGCGATGATGTCGAAACCCGTGATGAGCGCCCAGCGCAGATCGGCCAGGTCCTTCTCGGTGAGGGCCGGGACGCTCACGGCCACTCCGGGCAGGTTGATGCCCTTGTTGTCCGACACCTGGCCGCCCTCGACGATCTCGGTGACCACGTCGGGACCCTCGACGCGCTGCACGCGCAGGGACACGCGGCCGTCGTCGATCAGGATCGTGTCGCCCTCGGACACGTCGCCTGGCAGGCCCGCGTACGTTGTGGAGCACCGCCGGGCATCGCCCGGGCAGTCCTCGGTGGTGATGACGAAGCGCTCGCCGGGAACGAGGGTCACGGGGCCGACGGCGATCGTGCCGAGCCGGATCTTGGGCCCCTGCAGGTCCGCGAGCAGGCCGACCGCGCGGCCCGACTCGGCCGCTACCTCGCGCAGGCGTCGGTAGACCCGCTCGTGATCGGCGTGGTTACCGTGGCTCAGGTTGAACCGGGCTACATCCATCCCCGCTTCGACCAGGGTGGCCAGGGCCTCCGCAGTTTCGGTCGCAGGTCCGAGGGTACAAACGATCTTTGCGCGTCGCACCGGACGAACCTACCGGCTAATGGACTCCAGCGCAGTTCTTCGGAACTGCCCCGGCATTCCGCACCGCGGCCAGCGCCGGCCGCCCTTCGGGTGGCCTTGCCAAGTGCTCTTGGAATCAGACCGTCAATGGTCGCGCCGTCGGCGGAATCGGCGAGGGCAACTCGGTGCCTCCGGTGAGGAAGCTATCCACCGCCGCGGCCGCCGAACGCCCTTCGGCGATCGCCCAAACGATGAGCGACTGGCCACGTCCGGCATCGCCGGCAACGAACACGCCGGGCACATTTGTCATGTAGTCGCCGTCCCGGGCGATATTGCCGCGCGCATCGAGCTCGACCCGGAACTCCCGAGTGAAGACATCCGCCTCCGGGCCGACGAAGCCCATCGCGAGGGTCACCAAATCCGCCGGGATCACCCGTTCCGATCCGGCGACCGGCGAGAAGCGGCCGTCGACGAACTCGACATCCACCAGTTCCAACCCCGTCACCCGGCCGTTCTCGCCGACGAACCGCTGGGTGGACACGCTGTAGACCCGCTCGCCGTTCTCCTCGTGCGCGCTCGAGACGCGATAGACCATCGGGTACGTCGGCCATGGCTGACCGCTGGGACGCTCGCCGCCGGGTCGCGGCAGGATCTCGAGCTGGGTCACCGAAGCCGCCCCTTGTCGAGTGGCCGTCCCCAGGCAGTCGGCGCCGGTGTCGCCGCCGCCGATGACCACCACATGCTTGCCCTCGGCGTGGATCGGCGCGCGCTCCAGGTCGCCGAACTGCACCCGGTTGGCCAGCGGCAGGTACTCCATCGCCTGGTACACGCCCTCGAGGTCGCGGCCCGGCACCTCCAAGTCCCGCCAGTCGGTGGCACCCGCCGCGATCACCACTGCGTCGTATCGCCGGCGCAGCTCGGCTCCGGTGATGTCGACGCCGACCTCTACGCCAGTGCGGAACTTGACGCCCTCGGCCGTCATCTGCGCCAAACGGCGGTCGATGTGGCGCGACTCCATCTTGAACTCGGGGATGCCGTAGCGCAGCAGACCGCCCAGGCGGTCGGAGCGCTCGTAGACGACCACAGTGTGGCCGGCACGCGCCAGCTGCTGCGCCACGGCCAGCCCCGCCGGACCGGACCCGACCACGGCAACTGTCTTGCCGGTCAACCGCTCGGCGGGCTGCGGCTGAACGTAGCCGGACTCCCAGGCCCGATCGATGATGCTCACCTCGACCTGCTTGATGGTCACGGCGTCCGAGTTGATGCCGAGCACGCAGGCGGTCTCGCAGGGCGCCGGGCACAGCCGCCCGGTGAACTCCGGGAAGTTGTTGGTCGCGTGCAGCCGGTCGATGGCGCCGCGCCAGTCACCGCGCCACACCATGTCGTTCCACTCCGGGATCAAGTTGCCCAGCGGGCAGCCCTGGTGGCAGAACGGGATCCCGCAGTCCATGCAGCGGGATGCCTGCGTGCGCAACCGGTCCGATCCGAAGTCCTCATAGACCTCCTGCCAGTCCGAGATGCGCACATCGACGGGCCGGCGGGCCGGCAGTTGCCGGCCGTTCTTCAGGAATCCGCGCGGGTCAGCCACGGGTAGCCTCCAAGCTCGACTGCATGATCGCTTCGTTGACGTCGCGCCCCTCGGCCTCGGCCCTTGCCTGCGCGGCGAGGACCCGGCGGAAGTCCCGGGGCATGATCTTCGAGAACCTCGGTGCCGCAGCCGACCAGTCGCCCAGCAGGCGAGCGCCGATGTGGGAGTCGGTCTCTTCGGTGTGCCGGCTGATGAGTTGGCGGACGAACTCCTCGTCCACATCTGAGAGCCCCTCGACGTCGACCATGTCGCGGTTGACCTGGGCCGGGTCGAGGTCGAGCACGAAGGCGACCCCCCCGCTCATACCGGCCGCGACGTTGCGCCCGGTCGCCCCGAGCACCACCACCCGGCCGCCGGTCATGTACTCGCACAGGTGGTCGCCTGCGCCTTCCACGACGACGTGGGCGCCGGAGTTGCGCACGCAGCAGCGCTCGCCGACGATGCCGCGCAGGAAGATCTCACCCGACGTCGCACCGTAGGCGATCACGTTGCCGGCGATGATGTGCTCCTCGGCAGCGAACGGAGCCGAGCGATCCGGCCGCACGACCAGCCGCCCGCCGGACAGGCCCTTGCCCACGTAGTCGTTCGCATCGCCCTCCAGCCGAAGCGTGACGCCCCGGGGCACGAAGGCCCCGAAGGACTGCCCGGCCGAGCCCGTGAAGGTGATGTCGACCGTACCGTCCGGCAGCCCCTCGCCGCCGTATCTGCGCGTGACTTCGGCGCCCAGCATGGTTCCGACGGTGCGGTTGACGTTGCGCACCTTGATCGAGGCCCGCACCGGCTCCGCCCGCTCGAGGGCATCGGCCGAAAGCGCGATGAGCTCGTTGTCCAGAGCCTTCGCGAGGCCATGGTCCTGCGTGGTGAGGCAGCGCCGGGGACTGTCCGTATCGGGCACGTGCAGGATGGGCGACAGGTCCAGCCCGTCGGCCTTCCAATGATCGATCGCCGCGCGCGGGTCGATGCACTCGACGTGGCCGATGGCCTCGTCCAGCGACCGGAAGCCGAGCTCGGCGAGCAGCTCGCGCACCTCCTCGGCCACGAAGCGGAAGTAGTTCTCCACGTGCTCCGCCTTGCCGGCGAACCGCTCGCGCAGCACCGGGTTCTGGGTCGCCACACCCACCGGGCAGGTGTCCAGGTGGCATACGCGCATCATCACGCAGCCCATCACCACCAGCGGCGCAGTCGCGAAGCCGAACTCCTCGGCACCGAGCAGCGCCGCGATCATCACGTCGCGGCCGGTCTTGAGCTGGCCATCGGTCTGCAGCACGACGCGGTCGCGCAGGCCGTTGAGCATGAGCGTCTGCTGGGTCTCGGCCAGGCCGAGCTCCCACGGCCCACCGGCGTGCTTGAGGCTGGTGAGCGGCGATGCCCCGGTGCCACCGTCGTGGCCCGAGATCAGGATCACGTCAGCGTGCGCCTTAGCCACCCCGGCCGCGATCGTGCCCACGCCCACCTCGGCGACGAGTTTGACGTGGATCCGGGCGGTGTTGTTGGCGTTCTTCAGGTCGTGGATCAGCTGAGCCAGATCCTCGATCGAGTAGATGTCGTGGTGCGGCGGCGGCGAGATCAAACCCACGCCGGGCGTGGAGTGCCGAGTCTTGGCCACCCAGGGGTAGACCTTGTGACCGGGCAGTTGGCCGCCCTCACCGGGCTTGGCTCCCTGCGCCATCTTGATCTGGATGTCGTCGGCGTTGACCAGGTACTCGCTGGTGACACCGAAGCGCCCGGACGCCACCTGCTTGATGGACGACCGCTTGGAGTCGCCGTCGGCCAGCGGCAGGAACCGCGCCGGGTCCTCGCCTCCCTCGCCCGTGTTCGACTTACCGCCGAGGCGGTTCATGGCGATGGCCAGAGTCTCGTGCGCCTCCTGCGAGATCGATCCGTAGGACATGGCGCCGGTCTGGAAGCGCTTGACGATCTCGCTGGCCGGCTCGACCTCGTCCAACGGCACCGGGGCGCGGTCGGAGGCCAGCTCGAACATCCCCCGCAGCGTCATCAACCGTCGAGACTGGTCGTTGACCTTCTCGGCGTACTCCCGGTAAACGTCCGCGCGGCCCTCACGGGTGGAGTGCTGCAACCGGAAGACCGTCTCCGGGTCGAACAGGTGCGGCTCGCCCTCGCGGCGCCACTGGTACTCGCCGCCGATGTTGAGCTGGCGATGCGCGCTGGACGTACCGGACTCGGGGTAGGCCATCCGGTGGCGGGCCTCCACCTCGCGGGCGATCTCGTCCAGCCCGATCCCGCCGAGCTTGCTGGTGGTCCCGGTGAAGTACTTGTCGATCAACTCGTGACTCAGCCCGACGGCCTCGAACACCTGGGCACCGCGGTAGGACGCGACGGTGGAGATGCCCATCTTGGACATCACCTTGAGCACCCCTTTGCCCAGGGCCTTGACCAGGTTGCGCACGGCCACCGCGCTGTCGATGCCGGTCAGGTAGCCGGTGGCGACCAGGTCCTCGACCGACTCCATGGCCAGGTAGGGGTTCACCGCCGCCGCACCGTAGCCGATGAGCAGCGCGACGTGGTGCACCTCGCGCACGTCGCCGGCCTCGATGAGCAGGCTGACGTGGGTACGGGTCTTCTGCCGCACCAGGTGGTGGTGGACCGCCGAAGTGAGCAGCAGCGACGGGATCGGGCCGTGCTCGAAGTCGCTCTCGCGGTCAGACAGCACAATGAATCGCACGCCGGCCTCGATGGCGGCGTCGATCTCGGCGAAGATCTGCTCGATCCGCTCCGCCAGGGCGGCGCCTCCGTCGTGCACCCGGTAGAGGCCCTTGATCTTGACCGCCTGGAAGCCGGGCATGTCGCCGTCGTCGTTGATGTGCAGAATCTTGGCGAGCTCGTCGTTGTCGATCACGGGGAAGGGCAGCACGACCTGTCGGCATTGCGCCGGTGTGGTGTCGAGCAGGTTCCCCTCAGGCCCGATGTTGGAGTAAAGCGAGGTGACGATCTCCTCGCGCAGGGCGTCCAGCGGGGGGTTGGTCACCTGGGCGAAGAGCTGCGCGAAGTAGTCGAACAGCAGCCGCGGCCGCTCCGAGATCGCCGCGATCGGGGTGTCCGAGCCCATCGACCCGATCGGCTCCATCCCGGTGCGGGACATCGGAGCGACCAGGATGCGCAGTTCCTCCTCGGTGTAGCCGAAGGTCTGCTGCCGGCGCAGGCACGACCGGTGGGTGTGCACGACGTGCTCGCGGTCGGACAGCTCCTCCAGGTTGATGACTCCTGCGTGCAGCCACTGCGCGTAGGGCTCCTCGGCGGCGAGCTGGGCCTTGATCTCGTGGTCCTCGATCACCCGGCCTGCCGCAGTGTCGACCAGGAACATCTTGCCCGGCTGCAGCCGGCCCTTGCGCACGACAGTGGCCGGGTCCAGCTCCAGCACCCCGGCCTCGGACCCCAGCACCACGAGCCCGTCGTCGGTCACCCAGAAGCGACCAGGGCGCAAGCCGTTGCGGTCGAGCACTGCGCCGATCAACGAGCCATCGGTGAAGCAGACCGCGGCCGGACCGTCCCAGGCCTCCATGAGCGTCGCGTTGTACTCGTAGAAGGCGCGCTTGTCCGGATCCATGTCGGCGTTGTTCTCCCACGCCTCCGGGATCATCATCAACACGGCATGCGGCAGGGAGCGCCCGCCCAGGTGCAGCAGCTCGAGCACCTCGTCGAACGAGGCGGAGTCGCTGGCGCCGGGGGTGCAGATGGGATAGAGCCGCTCAAGGTCGCCGGGGATCAGATCGCTCGCCAGCATGGCCTCACGGGCGCGCATCCAGTTGCGGTTTCCGCGCACGGTGTTGATCTCGCCGTTGTGGGCGATCAACCGGTAGGGGTGGGCCAGCGGCCACGACGGGAATGTGTTGGTCGAGAAGCGCGAGTGCACCAGGCCCACCGCCGACGTCACCCGCTCGTCGGACAGGTCCGGGAAGAACTCCTCGAGCTGACCGGTGGTGAGCATGCCCTTGTAGACGATGGTGCGGCTGGACAGCGATGGGAAGTAGACGTCGGTCTCCCGCTCGGCCCGCTTGCGCAGGCAGAAGGCCATCCGCTCCAGCGCGAGGCCGTCCCCGGCGATAGCCCCGAACGCCTCCGTGAACAGCGGGTCGATAGCGGCCAGGAACAGCTGCCGGAACTGCGGCATGGTGCTTCGGGCGGTGGCACCGACCAGGTTGGGGTGGGTGGGGACGTCGCGCCAGCCGAGGACTTGCAGGCCCTCCTCGGGCGCGAGCTTCTCGAGCTGTTCCACGGTCCGCCGAGCCTCGCGCCGGTCGGCGGGCAGGAACGCCGTGCCCACGACGTACTCCCCCGCCGGCGGCAGGTCAAACTCGACGACCCCCCGGAAGAAGTCGTCCGGGACGCCGATGAGGATGCCGGCACCGTCGCCGGAGTCGGGCTCGGAACCCGACGCCCCGCGGTGGTCGAGGTTGAGCAGGGCCGTGAGGGCCTTGCGCACGATGTCGTGGCTAGGCACTCCGGTCAGGGTGGCGACGAAGGCGACGCCGCAGGCGTCCCGCTCCATAGCGGGGTCGTAGAGGCCCTGGGCCTTTGGCAGGTCGTCGTTGACGACGACGTCGCCGTTGCCACGGGGACTGTGCGCAGGGGTCATGGTTCACCTCGGCAAGCAGGCGGACAAGATCCGCGGGGGGGCACGGCATGGCTGGCTGCTGGTGCGGCCGCGCGGTCGGATCGCGCTGCACGTCGACCTCGGAGCGAATTGCGCTGGCCCACGTGCCCGGAGGCACGCGGCAGGTGCGATCGTTCAGAGGAGACGGGACGTCGTTGGCCCGCCGTGTTGGCCGGAAGCCTACCGCACCGGCGGGGGTGGTGCCTCCGGACCGTCGGCGTCGACGTCGGTGTCTACGGCTGAGTCGGACGACGTCGCCTGCTCGGCTGCCTCCCCCGGCTCGGGAGTCGGGCCGCGCCCTGGACGGTACAAGTCCGTCTCGCGGGTGGGATGGCGGCGCCCCACGACGATGAAGTAGACCACGCCCGCCAGGCCGATCAGTACCGATGTCCAGACGTTGATGCGCAGGCCGCCCACTTGGGTGGCCGAGTCGATCCGAACCAGCTCGACCCCCAACCGGCCCAGGCAGTAGAGGGCCACGTAGAGCGCGAAAACGCGGCCGTGGCCGAGCCGGAACCGCTTGTCCGCCCAGATCACGATCCCCGCGACCGCCAAGCACCACAGCGACTCGTACAGAAACGTGGGATGGAACGTGGCGTACTCCTCGTAGCCCACCGGCCGGTGGACCGGATCGATCTGGAGCGCCCAGGGCACGGTCGTCGGTCGGCCGAAGAGCTCCTGGTTGAAGTAGTTGCCGAACCGGCCGATCGCCTGCGCCACAGCGATGCCGGGCGCGACGGCGTCAGCCAGCGGCGGTACGAGCAGGCCCATACGCCGAGCGGCGATCCAGGCACCGAGCGCACCTCCCGCCACGGCCCCCCAGATACCGAGGCCACCGGACCAGATCTTCAGAGCGGCGACCAGCCCCTGACCCTCGGGACCGAAGTAGCGATACCAGTCGGTGGCCACGTGGTACAGCCGAGCGCCGATGATCCCGAACGGCACCGCCCACAGGGCGATGTCCAGGATCTGGCCCTTGGTCCCGCCGCGCGCAACCCACCGCCGCTCGGTGATGACCACGCCGACGACGATCCCCAGCAGGATCATCAGCGCGTAGGCGCGCAAGGGAACCGGTCCCAGGTACCAGACGCCCTGGCCCGGGCTCGGGATGAACGACGCCAGCGCCGTCACCGAGTTCACTGGCCCGCGGCTGCGAGGATCTTCGCCTTGAACGCCTCGGCGGAGGACAGATCCTCGGTGGTCAGCTTGGTGCCGTTGAGGAAGAGCGCGGGCGTGCCGGTGACGCCGCGTTCAGACGCGGCCTGGTTGCTCAGCGTCGGCCACCCGGTGTAGGTCTTCGCGTCCACGCAGGCCTTGAACGTGTCGAGCTGGGCCCCGGACAGCCCGGCCTGCTCGCCGAACGCCTTGAGCTGGTCGTCGGTGTAGCCGACGCCCTCAGTGGTCGGCTGGTTGGTGAACACGACATCGTGGTACTTGAGCGTCACGCCGGCGTCCACAGCACAGCCGAAGGCCGCTGCAGCGCGCGTGGACGAGTCGTTGCGGAGGTTGGCGTCGAGGAAGTTCATGGGGTGATAGACGACCTTGACCTGGCCGCTGGCGACGAGTTCGTCGATCGTCGCACCGGCCGCCTTCTCGAACTGGGCGCAGGCAGGGCACTGGAAGTCCTCGTAGATGTCGAGCACCGGCTTCGCCGCCGTGCCCACGGACGTGCCGTACTCCGGCGCCGTCACGCCTGCCGGCAGCGCCGTGTTGTCGGGCGTCGGGGCGGGCTTGGAACGGGTCGTCCACAGCACGGCGCCGATGATGCCGAGCACGACGACCGCAACAACTCCGATGATGGCGATGCGGACGGTGCGCTCGCGGCGGCGCTCACTGGCCTCCGCGGCGGCACGCGCCGAGGCGGCCTTCTCGCGCGTGGACTTCTTGCTCTCGCTCATGAGCGCAGGTACTCCAGGGTTGACGACGGCGGGCCTGGCGGCGCGCCGATGGAACTGCCGTAGCCGACGATTTTAGGTGACGTGGCCGACGGGTCAGCCCCGCACCCCCGCGGCGAGGTCACGGCTCAATCGGCCGACTGCCTCCCGGGCGGCCGCCGGCGAGGCGGCCGACTGGACCGCCCGCACGAACGCCGAGCCCACGATGACACCGTCGGCATAGCCGGCGACCTCGGCCGCTTGCGCACCGCCGGACACCCCCAGCCCCACGCATACCGGCAGCGTCGTTGCGGCGCGGACCCGCTCGACCAGGTGCTCGGCGGCACCGGACACCGAGGATCGCACTCCTGTTACGCCCATCGTGGAGGCGGCGTAGACGAATCCTGTGGTGGCGTGGGCGACCGTGCGGATGCGGGCGTCAGTCGAGGAAGGCGCGACCAGGAACACCCGATCCAACCCCGCGGACTCGGTGGCCGCGATCCATGGCTCGGCCTCCTCCGGCGTGAGGTCGGGTGTGATGGTGCCCACCCCGCCGGCCCGTGCGAGTTCATCGGCGAAGCGTTCGACGCCGTAGCGCTCGATCGGGTTCCAGTACGACATGACGAGCGCCGGCGCCCCGCTGGCAGCGGTCGCGCGCACGCAGGCCATCACGTCGTGGATGCGGGTGCCGCCGGCGAGGGCGGTGTCCACGGCGGACTGGATCACCGGACCGTCCATCAGCGGATCGCTGTGGGGAAGGCCGACCTCGACGATGTCCACGCCGTTCTCGATCATGGTCGCGATGACGGCCACGGCCTCGGTGATCGTGGGGAATCCGGCCGGCAAGTAGCCGACGAGGGCAGCGCGGTCCTCCGCCCGGGTCGCGGCGAAGGTCTCGCCCAGCCTGCTCATCGGGCCTCCTCGCCGAGGTCCATGCCGAACCATGCGGCGGCGGTGTGCACATCCTTGTCGCCGCGGCCGGACAGGTTCACCAGGATCAGCCCCTCCGGACCCAGCCGCTCGCTGAGCTTGAGTGCACCGGCGAGGGCGTGCGCGGTCTCGATCGCGGGCATGATCCCCTCGGTCCGGCACAGCAGGGCGAAGGCATCCATGGCCTCCGCGTCTGTGATGGCCTCATACGTCGCCCGGCCGGTGTCGCGCAACCAGGCATGCTCCGGTCCGACGCCCGGGTAGTCCAGCCCGGCGGAGATGGAGTGGGACTCGATGGTCTGCCCCTCCTCGTCCTGCAACAGGTAGGAGCGGGTGCCGTGCAGCACCCCAGGAGCGCCACCGGTCAGGGTGGCGGCGTGCCGGCCGGTCTCGACGCCGTCGCCCCCGGCCTCGAACCCGAACAGTTCGACTGCTGGGTCGTCCAGGAAGGCCGAGAAGATGCCGATCGCGTTCGAGCCGCCGCCGACGCAGGCGGCCACCGCGTCGGGCAGCCGGCCGGTGTGGGCCAGGATCTGCGCGCGCGCCTCGCGGCCGATGACGGCGTGGAAGTCGCGGACCAGCTCTGGGAAGGGCGCCGGGCCAGCCACCGTGCCGAGCAAGTAGTGGGTGTCGTCGACGTTGGCGACCCAGTCCCGCATCGCCTCGTTGATGGCGTCCTTCAGGGTCTGCGAGCCCGTCGTCACCGGCACCACCTCGGCCCCGAGCAGCCGCATCCGAGCCACGTTCAACGACTGCCGCCGGGTGTCCTCGGCACCCATGTAGACCACGCACTCCAGTCCCATGAGTGCGGCTGCGGTGGCTGTGGCAACACCGTGCTGACCGGCACCGGTCTCGGCGATCAGCCGCGTCTTGCCCATCCGCACTGCGAGGAGAGCTTGGCCGAGGACGTTGTTGATCTTGTGCGAGCCCGTGTGGTTGAGGTCCTCGCGCTTGAGGTACAGCTGCGCGCCACCGTGGTCGGCGGTGAAGCGCGCGGCGGACGTCAGGGGGTTGGGCCTGCCGGTGTAGTCCCGGCCCAGCCGTTCCAGCTCGGCGACGAAGTCGGGGTCCCGCCGAGCCTGTCGGTAGGCCTCGTCCAACTGGTCCAGGGCGGCCATCAGGGCCTCGGGCACGAACCTGCCGCCGTAGGGGCCGAAGTGCCCGGTCGAATCGGGCATCGTGGAGGTCACCGCGCCATTGTCACCTACGGACGCTGGGGCGGTTGCGCGGGGCGCTCTGAGCTACTCGCGCGTCCCGTGGCAGGCCGGGTGCGACCCGGCCGCGACGAGCTCGTGGACGGCGTCGCGCGGGCTGCGCCCGGTCACCAGCGACTCCCCCACCAGGACCGCGTTGGCGCCGGCGGCGGCGTAGGCGAGCAGATCGTGCGGGCCGCGCACACCGGACTCGGCGATGAGGACGCAGTCCGACGGCAGCGTGGGCGCCACCCGGGCGAACGTGTCGCGGTCGACGGCCAGCGTCTTCAGGTTGCGGGCGTTGATCCCGATGATCGCGGCGCCGGCGGCCACTGCCCGCTGGCCCTCATCCTCGTCGTGGACCTCGACCAGCGGCGTGAGGCCGATGGACTCCGCGCGCTCGATGAGCGAGACCAGTTGCTCCTGCCCCAGGGCCGCCACGATGAGCAGCGCCAGGTCGGCGCCCTCCGCGCGTGCCTCCCAGAGCTGGTAGCTGGTGACGATGAAGTCCTTGCGCAGCACCGGGATGTCCACCCGGGCGCGGACGGCGGCGAGATCGGCCAGACTGCCGCCGAAGCGGCGTCCCTCGGTCAGGACGCTGACGGCGGCCGCTCCGCCGAGTTCGTAGTCATGGGCCAGCTGCGCCGGGTCGGCGATGGCGGCCAGCGGTCCCTTGCTGGGGCTGGAGCGCTTGACCTCGGCGATCACCGAGACGCCGGGGGCCGAGAGCGCAGCCCGGCCGTCGATCGGCGGGGGCGCTAGCGCCGCGCGCTGCTGCAACTGCTCTAGCGAGACCTCCCCCTGACGGACAGCGAGGTCGTCGCGCACGCCGGCGATGATGTCGTCCAGAACGGTCACGCGGACACGGTACCCACGGACTGCCGCGATGCCGTCGGGCAGGGTCCGTGCCAACTGCTGGGAGCCGAGGACGCCGGGCGGCTAGCTCAGCCCAGACCCAAGGAAGTCGCCGAAGGGGATGTTGCGCACAACCGTGAAGACGCAGAGCAAGGCAGCGGCGACGATCAGCAGTCCGCGGGTGAGTCTGGGCGGCCAGGGCCGCGGTTGCGTGCCTCGCCAGGCGTGCCAGACCCACCGAGCGAGGAAGTACAGGATGAAGGGGACCGCGAGCACGAAGAAGGCGTTGTGGTCGAGCGCGCCGGCGATATCGCCGTGGGCCAGGTCGTGAGTTGCGCGCAGCCCGCCGCACCCCGGGCAGTCCACGCCCAACAGGTACTTCGTCGGACAGAGCGGGTAGTGACCCGGCTCGTTGGGATCCACCACGGCGAGCAGGGTGGTCGCAGCGGCCAAGCCGCCGATGGTCGCAAGCGGTGAGATCATGCGGCGCGCGCGACCGCGCGGGCTCGAGCCGGGGACCTGACCCATCTGCGCGGATGCACCCGAGGAGGCATCGGCATGTGTCGGCGGGGCGATTGACATGGCGGCTACCTACTCCCTCATCCGGTCGACGACCGAGAACATCGATCCAGTGGCGAGGCTGAGCACCACGAGCAGCAGGAACACCCCGAAGCCCAGCAACGTCCACAGCCGAGCCCGCCGCGAGGCCCGCAACGCACCGGCTGGATCATCATGATCCCACATGACCCGCACCTGTGCGGCGAAGTAAATCGCGACCACCCCCGTGAGGGGGAAGCAGCACAGGGTTGTGAGGACGGCTGGGACCAGCCAGGAGTTCGGCGGTTGGGCTCCCGGCCGATGCTCATCCATGGGTATAGAGCCTATCCCTCAGCCACGGGCACCGGGGTGCTCGACGGTCCCGACAGGGGCAGTTCGATGACGAAGGCGGCCCCACCTTCTGGGGCATGGTCGGCCTGGGCCCGTCCGCCCAGGCGCTCGGCCAGCCGACCCACAAGTGCGAGCCCGACGCCGGAGCCGACCTGGCGGACCCCGCGGTACCTGCTATAAAGCTCGGCCGGCTCGAACGCAACGGCCAGGTCGTCGTCGGTCAGGCCGGGGCCGCCGTCGCGGACCTCTATCAGCAACTGCTCCGGGGAATCGTCGGGAGCGAGCCTGGCCGCGAGCAAGATCGGCCGGCCTGGCGGGGTCATGCGCAGCGCATTGGCCAGCAGGTTGTCGACCATCTGGCGCAGCCGCACGGGATCCGTCACGACCATCGGCAGGTCCTGCAACGATGTCGGAAACTCAGCCCGGAAGTCCACGCCCTCAGCCGCACAGAGATCCGCCCACACCTGTGCCGCCTCTGCCAGAGCGGGCCCGACGTCGGTGGGGACGGCATCGATGCGCACCTCGCGGGCGCCCATCCGGGCTAAGTCGAGCAGGTCGGCGACGATGCGCTCGAGGCGTTCGGACTCGGTCACCATCACCCCGCCGGTGGCCGCCACCTGGTCGGCGGGGACGACGCCATCGGCCATCGCCTCGGCATACCCGCGAAGGGAGGTGAGCGGCGTGCGCAGCTCGTGCGACACCGACAACAGGAACTCCCGCTGGCGCGCCTCGGACACTGCGAGGGCCTGGTTCAGGCCGTTGAGCGAGTCGGCCACCTCGGCCACTTCCTGCGGGCCCTCCGGCACGATGACGACGTCGCGCCGGCCGTGGGCCATCTGGTCGGCGGCGGCAGCGGCGGACTTCAGCGGCCGGGCGAGGCGCCGGGCCAGGATCAACCCCGACACGATTGCGATCACCACGCCCACGCCGAGCGCGAAGAGCAGTCTCGCGATATCCCGTCCGACGTTCAGACCGGCGAGCGACTGCGGCTCGGTCATGAGCACCGCAGCACCGCCCTGGAGCACCCGGCCCTCCACGAGCAGCGGGCCGGCCTCGGTCTGGACGACCGTCGACAGCGTTCCGGTGCTGGTCAACTGGCCGACGTTGGCCGGGCTGAGGTAGTCCGGCACCTGAGCTCCCGGCGAGACGAACTGCACCTGGATCTGCCCGTTCTGGACACCGGACTGCGCTCGACCGCTGAGCTGGGTCAACGGGTTCTCGCCGGTGTCCAGCGCGCTGGAGAGGGTGTCAGCCGTGCGGCTCAGGTACTGCTGGCCCTCGGCCTGTGCAGCTGCCTGGATCTGCGGAACCGAGACGGCGGCCACGATGACCGCCGTGAGCAGGGCCACGATTGTGGTGACCAGGGCGATGCGCCCGGCCAAAGTGCCACGCACCTTGCCGCGCGGCGGCGGGGCGAGCGGCTCACCCGGCCGGGCGGGCGCGTCGGTCGGCACGTGCTGACCCGATCAGCCGGAAGCGTCGGGGTCGGCCTTGTAGCCGTAGCCGCGAACCGTGCGGATGAGCTCCGGATTGCCGAGCTTGCTGCGCAGCTGGGCGATGTGGACGTCCACAGTGCGGGTGGTGACGACGCTTGAGTAGCCCCACACCTCGCTGAGCAGCTGCTCGCGGGTAAAGACCCGGCCGGGCTTGGCCATCAAATGCGCGAGCAGGTCAAATTCGGTCGCGGTGAGGGCGACCTCCTTGCCAGCCACCATGCACTGCCGAGAGTCCCGGTTGAGCACGACCTCCCCCAGAGTCAGCTCGTCAGCAACGGTCACGCCTTGGCTGCGGCGGAGGACAGCCTTCAGCCGGGCGACGACCTCGCGCGGGCTGAATGGCTTGGTGATGTAGTCGTCAGCACCGAGTTCCAGGCCGATGACGCGGTCGATTTCGTCATCGCGGGCGGTACAGAACAGCACCGGCGTCCAGTCGCCCTCCCCTCGCAGCGTCCGGCACACCTCCGTGCCGTCCATCGTCGGCAGCCCCACGTCGAGGATGATCGCCGCCGGCCGCTGCTGCCGCACGACGTCGAGCGCCTCGCCACCGTCGCCGACGATGAGCACTGAGTACCCGTCGCGGGCGAGGTAGAGCTTGAGCAGGTCGGCGATGTTGCGCTCGTCCTCGACAACGAGGATCAGTCCGCGGTTCACCGGCGCGGGCTCAGTGCTGCTCGGCGGCCTGGTCGTCGTCCTGGGCGGCGCCGTAGCCGCGCATCGACATGACCTTGCCGACGATAGCCCCGACAGCGACGAACGCCACCGAGGTCCAGAACAGCCACGGCAGCGAGAGAACGACGGCCAGGCACCCGACGCTGAACGCGATCATGATGATCGTCACGGCGGTCCAGGCGGCCGGGGTCTGGCCGTGGTTGTCGTGGACGTCTGCGGACATCGTCGTTCTCCTCAGTGGTCTGCCCGGCGGGTGATCCGTCGGGTGCTGCGGTTGGGGGTCATTGTGGCACTTCCGGCGCCGTCGTGGGATCTTCGCCGCGATCTAGCGCGTCCCACAGTTGCGCCGGGCTAAGCTCGGCACCTTCCGACGGCACGCTAGTCCCGTTCCTCTGGGCGGCGGCGGCCGGGGTAGATCGCTCGTAGCGGCCGCCCATGGCCGGCCACCGCGCCCCCCGCAGGACAGTCGCCCCGGCGCTTGCCCCCGCAAGGGCCAACCCGCCGACCGCCACCAGCCACCAGGTCGAGCCCTCCATGGCTACGGGCGCCATGCCGAGGGAGTCAGACAGCCGGTTGGTCGCGTTCGCCGGCAACCCGGAGCCGACATCGATACAGGCCCAGCTACCGGCGACGGCCGCCACCAGGAGCACGACAGCCAGTACTCGTCGGGCCACACCCTTCGTCGCGACGATGCCGGCGACGCCGGCTAGCAGCAGCACGCCGACACCGGCGGCCACCGGCACCAGGGCGCGACCGGGGATCTCCGCGACCACCATCGGCACCTGGCCACCTCCGGCGCTCGCGGTCACCCAGGGTCGGCCCACAGCCCACAGCGCGACAGCGGCACCCGCACCCAGGCCCACAAGAGCTGCCGCGTACTCCCGGCCCGGCGCCGTCATCTGGAGCCGCGGGCCGGGCGCGGCGAGCGCAAGGTGGCGGCGACGGCGACGGCGCGCAGCACCGCCATCGCCTTCGTCCGGCACTCCTCGTGCTCGGCGGCCGGATCCGAGTCCGCCACGATGCCCGCGCCGGCCTGCACGTAGGCCGTTCCATCGCGCAGTACGGCAGTGCGGATCGCGATGGCGGTGTCCATGTCGCCGGCGAAGTCCAGGTAGCCCACGCAGCCGGCGTACAGGCCTCGCCGAGCGGGCTCGAGGTCATCGATGATCTCCATCGCCCGCGGCTTGGGCGCACCCGACAGGGTGCCCGCGGGAAAAGTCGCAGCCAGCAGCTCGACCGCGGTGCGGCCTGGCTGCAGCCGGCCAATGACGGTGGACACGATGTGCATGACGTGCGAGAAGCGCTCGACCTCCATGAACTCCACGACATCGACCGACCCCGGCTGGCACACCCGCCCCAGATCGTTGCGGCCCAGATCGACGAGCATCAGGTGCTCTGCCCGTTCCTTCTCGTCGGCCAGCAACTCCTCGGCCAGTCGCTGGTCGTCCTCCTCGGTGTGGCCGCGCGGCCGGGTGCCCGCGATGGGATGGAGCAGGGCCTCCCCCTCAACCAGCTTCACCAGTGCCTCGGGGCTGGAGCCGACGATGTCGTAGGCCACCACGTCGCCCAGGTACTCCTCGCCGCTGGGGTCCGCTGCGCCCGCCGGGTCAGGCATGCGGAACAGGTACATGTAGGGGCTTGGGTTGGAGGCCCGCAGCACCCGGTACACGTCCAGCGCACTCGCCGGGCATGGTGCCTCGAACCGTTGCGAGAGCACGATCTGGAACGCATCGCCGGCTCGGATGTGCTCCTTGGCTGCCTCGACGACGGCCAGGTAGTCGTCCCGACCGGTGCGAGAGGCGAACTCCACCGGCACCCCGGTGTCCACCTGGTGGACGCCATCGGCCACGGGTCGGCACAGCTCGGAGGTCATGCGCTCGATCCGCCCCGAGGCGTCGGCGTACGCGGCGGCAGCGCGCTCGGGCGAGTTGTCGTAGTTGATGGCATTGGCGATAAGCCAGACGCTGCCCTCGTGGTGGTCGAACACCGCCAGATCCGTGGCCAGCAGCATGGCGATCTCCGGCAGGCCCAGCTCATCCGGGTTGGCATCGGGCAGCCGCTCCCAGCGCCGCACGATGTCGTAGCCCAGTGCGCCGACGAGGCCACCCGTGAGCGGCGGCAGCCCCGGCAGCCGCGGGGTGGCCAGCGCGGCGAGGACCTCGGCGAGCAGCTCCTCCGGCGGCCCCTCCGCCCGCAAGCCCGCCGGCACCCGGCCGAACCACGCACCCCGCCCGCCGGAATCGGTCAGGTAGGCCGACGAGCGCACGCCGACGAAGCTGTACCGCGTCCAGGCCCCGCCCTGCTCTGCGGACTCGAGCAGGAAGGTGCCGGGTCGCTCCGCGGCCAGTGCCCGGTACAGGCTGATGGGGGTGAGGCCGTCTGCGAGCAGGCGGCGGCACACCGGGATGACGCGACGGTCGGCGGCGAGCTCCACGAACTCCTCGGGGCCGGGTGCGATGCGGCCGTCGGCTCCGAGCGATGCGTAGGCCGAGGTCATGTGGGCTCCTGTGGTTGACGGCGCTGGGAACCATTGTGGCCCAGCGCCGCGACCTGCTCGTCAGGCCTGCGGCGCGCCGTGGTCGGCGAGGTCCACCCGCAGGGTGTCGAAGCAACTGCCCAGGCCGGTGTGACAGGCGGGTCCGGTCTGGTCCACCGAGAGGAGCAGGGCGTCGCCGTCGCAGTCCACGCTGATCGAGCGCACATGCTGGA
Organism: Candidatus Nanopelagicales bacterium; assembly: GCA_044326505.1. Taxonomy (GTDB): domain Bacteria; phylum Actinomycetota; class Actinomycetes; order S36-B12; family UBA10799; genus JACJWR01. The sequence goes on from JBIRBF010000003.1 coordinate 22,020, forward strand.
CGTGGCCCGACGTCTCGCCCTTGACCCAGTACTCGCCGCGCGAGCGCGACCAATACGTCGCCCGCCCGGTGGCGACCGTGCGCCGCACGGCCTCGGCGTCCATCCAGGCCACCATCAGTACCTCGCCGGAACCGTGCCGCTGGACGACCGCGCACACCAGACCGCGAGCATCGGGGCGCCACGGAGCGCCGGGAATCGGCGGGTCATCCGGGTTGGGCGGCACAGGCATGGCGGGCACGCCCGCCATCCTGCCAGGCGGCATCCGGCCCCACGACGGGTGGCGTTAGCGGTGCGGCCGCGTGCCGCCTAGGGTGGTCTCATGTCTGACGTGGATCTAGCCAAGAGCGAGCGAGCCGCCATCTGCGCCCTGCTGGACCAGGTGGGCCCTGATCAGCCCACGCTGTGCGAAGGCTGGACAACCAGGGACCTCACAGCCCACCTGGTGGTGCGCGAGGCGCGCCCCGACGCCTCTGCCGGCATCCTGGTCAAGCCGCTGGAGTTCTGGACCGAGAAGGTGCAGAACGACGCCGCCAAGAAGCCCTTCGGGTATCTGGTGGGGCAGGTGCGCAACGGGCCGCCGACGCTGAGCTTCTTCGCGCTCCCGGGCATCGACGCCCTGGCCAACTCCATGGAGTACCTGATCCACCACGAGGACGTCCGACGCGGCCAGCCCGGCTGGGCACCCCGGGAGCTCGACGAGGCCACCCGGGACCAGGTCTGGAAGCGACTGCGCGGGTCCAAGCGGATGCTGTTCCGCAACGCCACAGTGCCCGTCGCCCTCGACCCCACCGACGTCACCCACGGCCACCCGGTCGAGGCGCCGCCGCACGGCGTCGTGCTGCGCGGGCCGGTGGTGGAGCTCGCCCTGCACGCCCATGGCCGGTCCGCGGTCGTCGGCCTCGTGGTCGATGGCGACGATGCGGCCGTAGCCAAGTACGAGGAGACCCGGCTAGGGGTCTGAACCCTGGCCAAGACGGCCGGCCCCGCCGCGGCTGGCGGCTACCGGCGGACCTGGATTCCCGCGCCCGCCATCGTGGCCTTGACGTCGGCGATCGTGAATTCGCCGAAGTGAAACACGCTCGCGGCGAGCACCGCATCGGCGCCCGCGTGCACAGCGGGTGCGAAATCGCTCAGCGCACCTGCACCGCCGGAGGCGATCACCGGCACCGGCGACACCGCCCGCGCCGCAGCGATCATCGCTGTGTCGAATCCGGCCTTCGTGCCATCGGCATCCATCGAGTTCAACAGGATCTCGCCCGCGCCGAGCTCCACGGCCTGCTCGATCCACTCGATGGCGTCTCGGCCGGTGCCGCGGCGTCCGCCGTGCGTGGTCACCTCGTAGCCGCTGGCCGTCGGCAGTGCGCCGGCTGGCACCCGCCTGGCATCCACGCTGAGCACGACGCACTGCGCGCCGAACCTTTCGGCAGCCTCGCGCAGCAGCTCCGGTCGGGCGATGGCCGCCGTGTTCACGCCCACCTTGTCCGCGCCCGCCCGCAGCAGCAGGTCGAAGTCGGCCGGGCTGCGCACCCCGCCGCCGACCGTCAGCGGGATGAAGACTTCCTCCGCGGTTCGGCTGACTACCTCGTACATGGTCGAGCGATCGGAGCTCGACGCCGTGATGTCCAGGAACACCAACTCGTCGGCACCCTGCTCGCCATAGGCGCGAGCGAGCGCCACCGGGTCCCCGGCATCGCGCAGATCCACGAAGTTGACGCCCTTCACCACGCGACCGGCATCGACGTCCAGGCACGGGATGACACGCACGGACAGCGTCACTCGTCGGTCTCCTGAGCCTCCCGCGCACCGGCGACCCCCTGCACTTCGGCGAGCGCCTGGGGCAGGGTGAACGCCCCCGCGTACAGGGCCTTGCCCACGATCGCACCCTCGACGCCGGCATCGTGCAGTCCGGCCAGCAGCCGCAGGTCGGCCAGGCTGCTCACGCCACCCGAGGCAACCACCGGGCGATCCGTAGCGGCGCAGACGCTGCGCAGCAGATCGACGTTCGGGCCGGTCATGGTGCCATCGCGGCGCACGTCGGTGACGACGTATCGCGCGCACCCCTCGGAGTCGAGCCGGGCCAGCACCTCGAACAGTTCGCCGCCCTCGCTCGTCCAGCCCCGGGCCGCCAGCGTGGTGCCGCGGACGTCCAGGCCGACCGCGACGCGGTCGCCGTGCTCCGCGATTGCCCGGGCGCACCAGACGGGGTCCTCCAGCGCCGCGGTGCCGATGTTGACCCGGCGGCAGCCGGTGGCCAGAGCGGCCCGCAACGACTCGTCGTCGCGGATGCCACCGGACAGCTCAACGTCGACATCCAGGGCGGCGACCACTTGGGCCAGCTGCGCGCGGTTGCTTCCCCGGCCGAAGGCGGCGTCGAGGTCAACCAAGTGGATCCACTGCGCGCCGGAGTCCTGCCAGGCGAGTGCGGCGGCGAGTGGATCCCCGTAGGCCGTCTCGGTGCCGGCCTCGCCTTGGACCAGCCGCACGGCGACGCCGTCGGCGACATCGACGGCGGGCAGCAGTTCGAACATGTGGACCTCTCTGACTGTGGTGCGGCGTGGACGGGATGAGCGTGACGATTGATCAGCTGATCAGCGCAGGGAATCGACCCAATTGCCCAGCAGCGCCAGACCCGCGTCGCCGGACTTCTCGGGATGGAACTGCGTGGCCGTCAGGGGGCCGTTCTCGACCGCGGCGACGAACCCGCCGCCGTAGTCGCAGCGGGTGACGAGCGGCGGTGTGAGGAGGGAGTCCGCCAGATCCAGCTTCTTGGCCGCGTAGGAGTGCACGAAGTAGAACCGCTCATCGGCCACACCGGCGAACAGCTGCGAGCCCTCGGGCACCTCGACGGTGTTCCAACCCATGTGCGGGAGCACCTCGGCCTCCAGCCGCACCACGTCCCCCGGCCACTCGTCGAATCCCGGCACGCGCTCGCCGTGCTCCTCCCCGGCTGTGAACATCACCTGCATGCCGACGCAGATCCCGAGGACGGGGCGAGCGCCGGCCAGCCGGACATCGACGATGCGGGGCGCGTCCACGGATCGCAGCCCGGCCATACAGGCGGCGAATGCGCCCACGCCGGGAACGACGAGCCCGTCGCACTCCTGGGCGGCGCGGTGGTCCGCGGTCACCTCAACCGCGGCCCCGACCGCTTCCAGCGCCCTGGCAGCCGAGTGCAGGTTGCCCGAGCCATAGTCCAGCACGGTTACCTTCGGGCGGGCACCGCTCACGCCGGATCCCACCACAGCACGGCGCCGATGACGCAGAGGATCGCCGCTACGGCCAGCCCAGCCACCAGCACCCAGCGGCGGGTCTTGGCGAACGAGTAAACGCCGCCGACGAAGAAGCCGGCGAGCGCCAGCAACACGAGCGACCACCAGCTGTTCATGGCTAGAGGGCACCCTTCGTCGAGGGCACGCCCGTCACCCGGGGATCGAGCGCAATGGCCTGCCGCAGCGCGCGGGCAAGCGCCTTGAACTGCGCCTCCACGATGTGGTGGCCGTTGCGCCCGCCGAGCACCCGGATGTGCAGGCAGATCTGCGCCGACGCCACCAGCGACTCAAAGATGTGCCTGGTCAGAGTCGTGTCGTAGGAGCCGATCAGGGCCACCATCGCGGGCTCCTCGTGCACCAGGTACGGCCGCCCGGACAGATCCACAACCGCCCACGCGCAGGCCTCGTCCAGCGGCACCGCGGCGTCGCCGTAGCGGGTGATGCCGGTCTTGTCCCCCAGTGCCTCGCGCAGCGCCTGGCCGAGGGCCAAAGCGGTGTCCTCGACGGTGTGGTGGGCGTCGACCTCGAGGTCGCCCTCGGTGCGCACGTACAGGTCGATCCCGCCGTGCTTGCCAAGTTGGGCGAGCATGTGGTCGTAGAACGGGACCCCGGTCTGGATGTCGGCCTGACCGGTGCCGTCCAGGTTGACGTCTACGACGACTGCGCTCTCTTTGGTCGTGCGCTCGACCCGTGCGGTTCTCATGCGAGGACCTCCTCTAGTGCCGTTCTGAAGGCATCGTTCTCGGCCGGGGTGCCGATACTGACACGCAGCCAGCCCGCTGGCCCCGTCTCTCGGATCAGGACGCCCCGGTCGAGCAGTCCCTGCCACACCTCGTGGCGATCGGCAAAGACTCCGAACAGGGCGAAGTTGGCGTCGGAATCGGCGACCATCAGGCCGCGGTCGCGCAGCCAGGCCACCATGGTGTCGCGCTCGATCCGCAGTACTTCCACGTCCGCCAGCAGGGCATCGCTGTGCACCAGAGCAGCTTGGGCGGTGGCCTGTGTGACTGACGAGACGTGGTACGGCAGCCGAACGACCCGCAGGGCGTCGATCACTCGCGGATGCGCGGCGGCGTAGCCCACCCGGGCGCCGGCGAGGGCGAAGGCCTTGCTCATCGTCCGCGTGATGACCAGGTTGGGGTACTCGGACAGCAGCCGGAGGGCACCACCACCGCCATCGCGGGCGAACTCGGCGTAGGCCTCATCCACCACCACGAGGCCCGGCGCGGCGGCCAGCAGGGCCTCGATCAGCGCCACCGACGCCGCCGTACCGGTGGGGTTGTTGGGTGACGCGAGCACGACCACGTCGGGAGCCGCAGCTGCCACGGCGGCGGCGGCGAACTCGGGCTCCAGGCCGAAGCCGGGTGCCTCGCCGCGGGCGACCTCCACCAGGCGGGTATGGGTGGCGCGGGCGTACTCCGGATACATCGAGTAGGTGGGCGGGAACGTCAGCATCACCCGGCCGGGGCCGCCGAACGCCTGCAGGATGTGCTGCATGACTTCGTTGGAGCCGTTGGCGACCCACACGTCGTCGGCACCGAGGTCGACTGCGGCCGCGCCGCCGGCCCGGCGGTTGAGGTAGCCCGCGAGCGCCGCCCGCAAGGCGCGCGCGTCGCGGTCTGGGTAGCGGTTGAGCTGCCCGGCGGCCGCCCGCACCCCCTCTGTGATCTGGGCCACCGCCTCCGGCGGGGGCGGGAACGGGTTCTCGTTGACGTTGAGCGCCACGGGCACGTCGAGTTGCGGCGCACCGTACGGCTCAAGGTCTGCGAACTCCGCCCGCACCGGCGGGCGCCAGGCCTGGTCGATGCTCACCCGCGAGTCCGCACGGTGATGGCCGCACCGTGCGCAGGGAGGTCTTCCGCATCGGCCAGCGTGGTGACCGTGGGGCCGATGTCCACCAAGGCAGCGGCCGAGTACTCCACCACCTGCACGCCACGCAAGAAGGTCTGCACGCTCAGTCCGGCCGAGTGGCAGGCGCAACCGCCTGTGGGCAGCACGTGGTTGGAGCCAGCCGCGTAGTCCCCGAGCGAGACCGGAGTGAAGTTACCCACGAAGACAGCCCCGGCGTTGCGCACGGTCATAGCGCGTGCCCGGGCATCGCGGGTCTGGATCTCCAGGTGCTCAGCCGCGTAGGAATTGGCGATCGACATAGCGGTGTCGATGTCGTCGGTGAGCACGATGCAACTCTGCGCCCCGGCCAGTGCCTCGCGGATGCGCGCGGAGTGCTTGGTGGCGGGCACCTGCTCGGTCAGAGCCGCCTGCACGGCACTGGCCAATTCGGCCGAATCCGTCACCAGCACCGACGCCGCAATGACGTCGTGCTCGGCCTGGCTGATGAGGTCGGCGGCGACGTAGGCCGGGATCGCACTGTCGTCGGCGACGATCATGATCTCGGTCGGGCCGGCCTCGCTGTCGATACCGATGACGCCTCGCAGGGCGCGCTTGGCCGCGGTGACGTAGATGTTGCCCGGCCCGGTCACCATGGCCACCGGGCGGCACGGCCCGCCGACCTCCTCTGGCAGGTCGGCGCCGTAGGCGAACAAGGCAACCGCCTGTGCGCCGCCGGCGGCGTAAACCTCGTCGATGCCGAGCAGCCCGCACGCGGCCAGGATCACAGGGTGCGGCCAGCCGCCGTTATCCGCCTGCGGCGGCGAGGCGACGGCGATGCTGCTCACCCCGGCGAGTTGAGCGGGCACGACGTTCATCACGACGCTGCTCGGGTACACCGCCCGACCGCCGGGCACGTACAGCCCCACGCGGTCCACCGGAACCCAGCGCTGGGTGACAGTGCCGCCGGGCACCACTTCGAAGCCCTCCGTGTCACGCTGCTGCATCGCGTGGGTACGACGGACCCGGTCGATGGCGGTGCGCAGGGCCTCCGCGACGTCGTCGGGCAGGTCGGCCAGTGCGGCGTCGATGACATCTGCGGGCACCCGCAGCAAAGGCGGGCGGATGCCGTCGAAGCGCATCCCGGCGTCGAGCACCGCCGCCGCCCCACGCTCGCGCACGTCGGCCAAAACCGGGGCCACGATCTGCTCGACGGCCTGCACGTCGAGGCCGGCGCGCTGCAGCCGGACATCCGCGGCATTCGGTTGGCCTCGCAGATCCTCGACCCTCATCACGGGCCCAATCGTACCGATCGGCCGCACGCGGTCGGGCTAGGGTGAGTTGGCGGCCGATAGACCCCCCACCGGGCGACCCCATCGGCGACAGCACGAGGAGGTGCGATGGGACGGGCATCGGCCGGCACGCCCGCCACCAAGCTGCTGCAGCAGGCGGGCATCGACTACGAGGTGCACCGCTACCAAGTCGATCCGCGCGCGGGCTCCTACGCCGAGGAGGCGGCCGCGGCCCTCGGGCTGGACGCGTCGCTGGTGTTCAAAACGTTGGTTGCCGAGGTGGACGGGTCGCCCGTCCTTGCACTCGTCCCCGGCGATGCCCAACTCGACCTCAAGGCGCTGGCTGCCGCACTCGGCGGCGCCAAAGCCCAGCTCGCCGAACAAGCCCACGCGCAGCGGATCACCGGCTACGTCGTCGGCGGCATCTCCGCCCTTGGCACCCGCCGGAACCTGCCGGTGGTGGCCGACGTTGCGCTCGCGGGTGTGCCCAAGGTCTATCTGTCCGCAGGCAAGCGGGGCCTGCAGGTGTCGCTGGCCACGGTCGATCTGCTCGCACTCACCCGAGCGGAAATCGCCGTCATCGCTCGCCGCCGGTGACCGCGCCAGCCTCGGACTCGTCGCCCTCGGATTCGTCCGGCTGGGCCTCCGGGTGCACCTCGTCCGATGGTTCGGCAACGCCGACGCCGGTAATCGCGAACACCGTCGCGACCAGGGTCGGCCACCACACGAGCATCGCCCAGCTGTTCATGGTCAGCCCGGCCCGGATCAGCACACCGTCGGCGAGGCCGTTGGCGGCAAGGTCCGTCGCTGTGATCATCTGGCCGACCAGCACCGCGATGAAGCCGGCGGCCACGCCGCCGAGGAGCAGCCCGATGAGGGACCCCATCGGCCGCCGGCGCACGCGCACAGCCCACCAGAGCGCCAGGAGTAACCCCGCACAGGCCAGCAGCGCCCCCAGAACGAGGTCGGCGACGAAGTAGTCCTCGGGCTGCGACACCACCCGAACGAGCTCACCGCCGGACACGCGGTACTCGACCTGTGGGCCGAGCAGGGCCCACAACAGACCGACGACGAAACCCGCTGCCGCCGATACGATGATCCATCCGCCGGCCGCACCCCACGACTCGCGGCGCTGACGATCGCGGACCTCGCCGGCGGAGCCCTCCTCGCTCACGCCGCGGCCACGCAGTCCGCGCCGAGCAGTGCTTTCAGATCGCCGTACAGGGCAGGCGTCGGACTCACCCGCAGGTGATCCGGTAGCTGCATCACGGTCGTGCGCGGGCCGTTCACCAACTGCAGTTGCACCTCCGCGGTACCGGGGTGAGTGGCCAGGATCTGTTTGAGGCTCTCGATGGTCTCGGGTACGCAGCGGCGGGACTCGAGCCGCACGGCGACCGAGGCATGCCTGCTGTCGCGCAGTTCGGGCACCTTGACCTCCATAGCGACGAACTTCACCGCATCCTCGTCGCGCCGGTCGAGCCGGCCCTTGACCAGCAGCACGGCATCCTCGACGCAGTCCGGGCCCACCAGCGCATAGGTCTGCGGGAACACCATCACGTCGATCGACGCGGCGAGGTCCTCCAGCGTGACGATCGCCCAAGCGCTGCCCGCCTTCGTCACCTTGCGCTGCACGGCAGTCACCAGACCGCCGACGGTGAGCACGGCCCCGTCGGAGCGATCCTCGGCGTGCAGGGCGGAGATCGGGGCATCGACCTTTGCGGCCAAGATGTGCTCGATCCCGTTGAGCGGGTGGCCCGACACGTACAACCCGAGCATCTCGCGCTCGTAGGACAGCATCGTCCGCTTGTCCCACTCCCCTTCGGGCACCACGATCTCGCTGCCTGGCACGGCGCCCTCGCCGAAGCCCCCGAACAGGTCGAACTGACCCACGGCGCTCGCGCGCTTGACGTCCATCACCGATTCGGCCGCGTCGGCGTGGATGGCCACGAGTCCCTTGCGCGCGTGACCCAGCGAGTCGAAGGCGCCGGCCTTGGCCAGCGACTCGAGCACCCGCTTGTTGCATGCCGAGATATCCACCTTGTCCAGGAAGTCCGGGAACGACGTGTAGGCCCCTGACTCGGCACGGGCCCGGACGATCCCGTCCACCACGTTCGCGCCGACGTTGCGCACCGCGGTGAGGCCGAAGCGGATGTCCTCGCCGATCGGCGTGAAGTTGGCGTCGGAGCCGTTCACGTCCGGCGGCAGCACCTTGATGCCCATCTTGCGGCACTCGTTGAGGTAGATCGCGGACTTGTCCTTGTCGTCCCTGGTGCTGGTGAGCAGGGCGGCCATGTACTCCGCCGGGAAGTTGGCCTTGAGGTAGGCCGTCCAGTACGACACCAGGCCGTAGCCGGCCGTGTGCGCCTTGTTGAAGGCGTAGTCGGAGAACGGGACCAGGATCTCCCACAGCGTCTTGATCGCTTCCTCGCTGTAGCCGTTGGCGACCATCCCGTCGTGGAACGGGACGAACTCGGCGTCGAGGATCTCCTTCTTCTTCTTGCCCATCGCGCGGCGCAGCAGGTCGGCCGCACCCAGCGAGTAGCCCGCGAGCTGCTGGGCGATGGCCATGACCTGCTCCTGATAGACGATCAGGCCGTAGGTGTCGCCCAGGATGTCTTGCAGCGGCTCGGCGAGCTCGGGATGGATCGGGACCACGGGCTTGCGGTTGTTCTTGCGATCGGCGTAGTCGTTGTGCGCGTTCGCACCCATCGGACCCGGCCGATAGAGGGCCAGAACGGCGGAGATGTCCTAGAAGTTGTCCGGCTGCATCGAGCGCAGCAGCGCCCGCATGGGTCCGCCGTCGAGCTGGAAGACCCCGAGCGTGTCGCCCCGGGCGAGCAGGTCGTAGGCCGGCCGATCGTCCAGCTCCAGACCCTCGAGGTCCACCTCAATGCCTCGGTTGGCCGCGATGTTGAGCAGGCAGTCGTCGATCACCGTGAGGTTGCGCAGCCCCAGGAAGTCCATCTTCAGCAGCCCGAGGCTCTCGCAGGCACCCATGTCGAACTGGGTGATGACCGCGCCGTCCTGCTCGCGCCGCCACACCGGAATGACGTCGGTGAGCGGCTCCTTGCACAGGATCACGCCTGCGGCGTGCACACCGGGCTGGCGCTTGAGGCCCTCCAGGCCGCGAGCCGTGTCGACCACGCGGCGCACCTCGGCCTGAGCCTCGTACAGCGCGCGGAACTCGCTGGCCTCGGCATAGCGCGGGTGGGCCTTGTCGAAGATTCCGGCGAGCGGGATGTCCTTGCCCATGACGGCCGGCGGCATTGCCTTGGTGATCTGGTCAGTGAGCGAGTACGGCAGGCCGAGCGCCCGGCCGCTGTCTTTGATCGCCGCCTTGGCCTTGATGGACCCGTACGTGATGATCTGCGCGACCCGGTCCTCGCCGTACTTCTCAGTCGCGTAGCGGATCATGTCCGAGCGCCGGCGCTCGTCGAAGTCCATGTCGATATCGGGCATGGACACGCGCTCCGGGTTGAGGAAGCGCTCGAACAGCAGGCCGTGCTTGATGGGGTCGAGCTCGGTGATGCCCAGGGCGTAGGCGATGAGCGCGCCCGCCGCCGAGCCGCGGCCCGGGCCCACGCGGATCCCGTTCTGCTTGGCATAGCGCACCAGGTCGGCGGTCACCAGGAAGTAGCCCGGGAAGCCCATCTGGCAGATGACGCCGACCTCGTAGGCGGCTTGCGTGCGGTGCCCCTCTGGGACCTCACCCGGGGCGAATCGCGCCGCCAGGCCGCGCTCAACCTCCTTGACCAGCCAGGACTCCTCGCTCTCGCCGGGCGGCACCGGGAACGCCGGCATGAGGCTGGCCTTCTCGTTGAACTGCACGTCGCAACGCTCGGCGATGAGCAGCGTGTTGTCACAGGCCTCGGGGAAGTCGCGCCAGGTCTCGCGCATCTGCTCGGCGGACTTGACGTAGAAGTCCCGGCCGGTGAATCGGAAGCGCTTGGGATCGTCCATGGTCGTGCGGGTGCCGATGCACAGTAGAACGTCGTGCACGTCGGCATCGTCCGCGTGGACGTAGTGCAGGTCGTTCGTGGCGAGCAGCGGCAGCTTGAGGTCCTTGGCGATCCTGAGCAGCTCGGCGCGATGTCGGCGCTCGATGTCGATGCCGTGGTCCATGAGCTCGACGAAGAAGTTGCCCTCGCCGAAGATGTCGCGGAAGTCGGCGGCCGCCGCGAGCGCACGGTCGAACTCGCCGGCCTGGAGCCATCGGTTGACCTCGCCGGATGGGCAGCCGGTGGTGGCGATGAGCCCCTTGCCGTAGCGCTCGAGCAGCTCGCGGTCGAACCGCGGCTTGCGGTAGTAGCCCTCCAGCGAGGCGAAACTCGACAGCCGGAAGAGGTTGTGCATCCCCTCGGTCGTCTCGGCCAGCAGGGTCATGTGGGTGTAGGCCTGCTTGCCCTTGGCGGGCGCGACCTCGCCGTCCTCGCTGGCGCCTTCGTCGTACCCGCCGCCGAAGTCGAACGGCGCCTTCGTCGCGCGGCCCTGGGGCGCGTAATAGCCCTCCATGCCGATGATCGGCTTGATGCCGGCCGCCTTGCCGCGCTTCCAGAAGTCGTAGGCGCCGTAGAGGTTGCCGTGGTCGGTCATCGCCATTGCCGGCATCCCGAGCCGGGCTGCTTCGTCGAACAGGTCGCCCAGGCGCGCCGCGCCGTCGAGCATGGAGTACTCGGTGTGCACGTGCAGGTGGACGAAGTCCCCGGTGCTCATGCGGCTGCCCCTGCCACGAGCTGTTCGGCCGTGGATTCGCCACCTATGCGGCGCATTGCGTCATGCACTGCCAACCCCTTTCCGGCCGAGCCCTTGCAAGGCTACCTGCGGCACCCGACACCCGATCACAGCCGATGGTCAGTGTTCGCTGACCGCTCAGCCGCCGACACCGCGCTCGCTGCCGCCAACTGCCCGCCGTTCCCTTGTGGGCGCGCCGCCACGATGCGAAGGTACGTTCCATGGCTGCATTCCAGGGTGCCGACTACGCCGACCCCGCAGTGATCGCGCGCGTGCTCCGACGTTCCGAGCTTTGGTTCGTCGTCGGATTGAGCAATAACACCGCTCGGGCCGCGTACGGCGTGGCGGAGGTTCTGCGCGAACACGATAAGGCGGTCGTCCCGATCCACCCCGACGCCCCCATCGTGGCCGGAGTGCAGGGATTCGCGACCATAGCCCAGGCGGCGGACCTGTTCGGAGCGCCGGACGTGGTGGACGTCTTCGTCAACTCCGACCTGGCAGGTCCGATCGTGGATGACGCCATTGCCGCCGGCGCCGAGGCCGTCTGGCTGCAACTCAAGGTGATCGACGAGGCTGCGGCCGCCCGCGCGCAGGCAGCCGGGCTCGACGTCGTGATGGACCGCTGCCCGGCGATCGAGCTGCCACGGCTGCGGGGCTGAACAGCAGGCCTCGGGCTACGGCCCGCTGAGCTTGCGCATCTCCTGCTGGATCTGCGCCTCGTTGATGCTGCTCTTGGGGCCGAAGGCCGCCCAGCCGGAGTAGATCGCGGCGATCCCGGTGCCGAAAATGACCCACATGGGCCAGAAGTAGCCACCGCCGGCCAGCGCCCAGATGGCGATCATGATGACCCAGAGGATCACGAAACCACCCAGCATCCGCCAGAAGTTCTGCTTGTTCTTGAGCCGGCGGATCGCCTCGTCGCGCAACTGCTGCTCGGATGTGGGCTGCGGGTTGCCCGGCTGCCCGCCCGGCGGCGGGGGCGGTGGCACTGGCTGATCGGAACTCATAACAGGAGCATGGCAGATCGTGGCTGGCGCGTCACCATCTGTCACCGCAACGGCACGCGATGCCCGCGTTGCCGCCGATGCCGGGCCAAACCCCCTGCCGGTACATCACACTGGCGCTCACGCACCGGCGCAACTCAGAGTCCCGGAGAACGGAGCACGCAATGTCCGCGACCACGGCCCCTCCGCCAATCCCGGGTGAACCGATAGACCCGACGCCCAAGGAGGCGCCCAAGAAGGTCCGCGAGCTCGATGCCCAAGGCGGCAAGGTCAGCGCCACCGTCGGCGTGGGGTATCGCGCGCTCAATCGGTTCTCCAACGCCAAGGCCTCGCTGCTGGCCGCCGGGACGACCTATTACATGTTCCTAGCCATGTTCGCCCTGCTCGCCTTCGGTTATGGGCTGGCGGCGACGTTCGGCTCCGAGGAAGTGTCGAACTACCTGACCGAGGCGCTCGGCGAGGCCTTCCCGGGTCTGGTGGGCGCCAACGGCATCGACCCGGCCCAGCTGAAGGCCGTGGGACAGGCGACGTCGCTTATCGGCCTCGTGGGTTTGCTCTACGGTGGACTCGGGGCCGTATCTGCCGCCAGCGACTCGTTGCACCTGATTTACGGGGCGCCGAAGGACTCGCGCAACTTCATCGTCGCCAAGGTACGGTACGCGGGCTGGCTGGTAGTGCTCGCGCTGATGATCCTGCTCTCCTTCGTCGCCTCGAGCTTCACCACGAGCATCTCGACCAAACTGGCCAGTGCCCTGGGGATCCAGTGGGACGGCCCGGCACTGCCGCTCCAGCTGGCCACTATCGTCTTCACCGTCGCGTTCGACTTCGCCGTCGTCTACCTGATCCTGGCCAACCTCGGCGGCATCCGACCGGCCCGTCTTCCGCTGGTGATCGGCTCGCTCATCGGCATGGTGCTGATCGAACTGCTCAAACTGCTCATGTCGACCCTCATCGCTTTCACGGTGGCCAAGCCGCAATACGGGGCGCTGGCCGCACCGATCGGAATCCTGTTCGTGCTCTTCCTGCAGTCGATGACGCTGTACGGGGCCGCATCGCTCACGGCGGGCATCGCAGACAGGGACGTCCCGCTTGAGGTGCTCGAGAGCAGCTCAACCGCCGAGGCCCAGGACGCAGCCGAGGATGCCGCCGAAGAGATCACCACCAAGGGCACCTGACACCCCGAGGGTTCGACCGTCAACCGGCTACGACGGGGTCCGGCCACCGTCTCCAGGGAACTCCACGGCAGCGTGGCCGTCCACACCGTAGAACTGAACATCAGTCGGCGGTGCCGGGAACTCCGTCTGCACCGGAACGCGATGGATCTGCCAGCCCATGAGGTCGTAGAAGAACGACACCAGCGGGTTGATCCAGTTGAAGAAGGCGAACGGCAGGTACGCGATCGTCGCGACATTCAGCACGCCTGCGGCGTAGGCGCCACAGGAGTTCCACGGCACCAGCACCGATGTCACCGTCGCGGTGTCCTCGATCTGCCGGGACAGGCACTGTGGCGCGATGCCGCGCTGCTCGAAGTCCTGCTTGTAGATATTGCCCGTGAGCACGATGGCGAGGTACTGCTCCGCGGCCACCACGTTCACGCCGATCGCTGTTGCACCGGTCGCCCCCATCACGGCGCGGGGGCTCTTGGCGCGGCGGCGCAGCGGCTCGATGAGCCGGCCCAGGAAGCCGCAATAGTTCATGATTCCGCCGAAGGTGAGCGCGGCCACGATCAGCCAGACCGTGTTGAGCATGCCCTCCATGCCGCCGCCGGACAGCAACTCGTCCACGCGGGGGACGCCGGTGTCGGCGGTGAACCCAGTCGCCATGGCCGACCAGATGCCCTTGAGCATCACCCACGGCGTGGCCAGGCCCGAATCATCGGCTACGAAGTGGCGGACCGCCTGGGGCTGCAGCACCGCCGCCAACAGCCCGGCGGTGATCGCGCCGGCCAAGACCGCGAGGACGGGGTGCACCTTTCGCACCGCGAGGCCTATCACCACGACGAGCGGGATCATGGTGAGGATGCCGGTGTTGAACTCGTAGTTGATGGCGGTCTCGGCCACCGCCGGCGGCACCGGCGCGACGGGCTTGGCGTCCATGCCCAGGATCAGATAGATCACCAAGCTGATGATGATGCTCGGAATGGTCGTGGCCATCATCGCCCGGATGTGGGTGTATAGGTCCGTGCCCGCCACCGCCGGAGCCAGGTTGGTCGTCTCGGACAGCGGCGACATCTTGTCGCCGAAGTACGCCCCGGAGATCACCGCCCCGGCGGCCAGGGCCGTGCTCAGACCCTGCGCCTCGGCGATGGCCACGAACGCGACGCCGAGCGTCCCCATCACTGTCCAGGAACTACCGATTCCGAGCGCCACCAGGGCGCACACGACTGCCACGGTCAAATAGAAGAAGTTGGGATTGAGGAACTTGATGCCCCACTCGGCCATCGTTGCGATCGTGCCGGACATGTTCCAGGTGCCGATCAGGGCGCCGACCGCGAACAGGATGTAGATCGCACCCATGGCCGATCCCACGCTGTCCACGGCGGCCTTCGTCATGGCCGACACCGAATGGCCGTTCTTGTACCCGACCAGACCGGCGATGGCGGCCGCGAAGAACATGGCGAGCTGCACCGGGCCAGCCGTGGCATCGCCGCCGAACAGCGCCACCGCCGCGACCAGGTTGATCACCAGGAACAGCAGCGGGATCAGTGCGTCGTACAGCCTCGGTGCCCGCGGCACCCGCGTCGACTTCTCGGCCTCGTCCACGTGGACCCCCTCGAATGGGTGTGTCCCGAGAGTATCCGGATATCCGACGCTATTGCCGTCTCGCAGGCGAAGACGGATCCGGGCCCATGAGCACCGAGTCACCCAGGTCATCGCGGATGATCGGGGCGACGCGGTTGGCCAGGTTGGTGAGCAGCACCGTGCGCGAAGCCTGGTTCGAGGGAGTGGGTGAACCGCCGGCCTGCACTGGTTCGAGGATCGCCCAGTCGCTGGTGTAGTGCAGCCCGCCCGAGTCGCTGCTGCCAGCGATGGGGTCGAGCTCGGAGGCACCGTAGACCGTGCGGATGGGGCAGCCGAACGCGGCCTGTGCCCGAAGCCGGCTCTGCTCGCCCATCGCCTCGCCGCCGACCTCGATGGACAGCGGCCGGATCCTCAACTCGCCACGTTCGCGTCGACGAACAGCCTCGGCCGGCCGGTCGTACCCGAGCTCGCGCAGACGAAGCACTCGCCCGGGTACGGCTGTCCGGCGCG
>JBIRBF010000204.1:0-4539 GCA_044326505.1 Candidatus Nanopelagicales bacterium
GGTTCGATCAGCGAGGTGAGCGACTCGGTGGTCGCCTCTACCTCGGCGTCGTAGAAGTCGGAGATTTTGTGCAGCATCGTGTCCAGCGCGCCCGTGTCCTCGCCGACGGACATCATCTGCACCACCATGGCCGGGAAGACCGGGTGATCGGCGAGCGGTCTGGCCAGCGGCTCCCCGCGGCGGACCGAGTCCTCCACATCGTTCACGGCCCGCTCTATGACGACGTTTCCGGTCGTCTGCGCGGTGATATCCAAGGCCTGCAGGATGGGCACACCCGAGTGCACCATGGTGCCCAGGTTGCGGGTGAAGCGCGAGATGGCGATCTTCTGCGCCAGGCTGCCGAAGACCGGCGCCTTAAGCTTGGCCGGGTCCAAGATGGCGCGCACCTTGGGGCTGTGCTTGTTCTTGCGCCACCAGAACATGAAGGCGATCAGGCCGATGACGATGATCGGCATTAGCATCTTCAGCGCTGACGACAGCATCACCAGAATCCGGGTCGGCAGCGGCAGTTCGCCGCCGAGGCCCGCGAACATGTCTGCGAACACCGGGACGATGAACAGCAGCATGGCCGACATCGAGATCAGGGCCATGACGAAGACCACCACGGGGTAGGTCATCGCGGACTTGATCTTGCCGCGCAGGCGCACCTCCGCCTCGAAGTTCGCGGCAAGCTGCAGGAGCACCCCGTCGAGGAAGCCGCCCACCTCCCCGGCGCGGGTCATATGAATCATGATCGGAGGGAACACGTTCGGGTGCTGCGCCATGGCCGCAGACAGCGACGACCCGCCTTCGACGTCGCTGCGCACCTGCGTGAGCACGGTTTGCAGCGTCTTGCTCTCGCTCTGCTCCTCAAGGATGCTCAGCGCCCGCAACAGCGACAGACCCGAGTTGATCATGACCGCGAACTGGCGCGAGAACACGGCGAGGTCCTTGAGCTTGACGCGCTTCTGACCGCCGAAGCTGATGTCCTTCTTCAGGCCGCCGGACTTGACCTCTTCCAGCGAGATGGGCGCGTAGCCCATGCTCTTGAGCTTGTCGACGACGACTGCTTTGGAGTCGCCGTCCAAACGCCCCTTGCTGACCTTGCCCTGGCGATCGCGGACCGCGTACTCGAACGTGGTGGGCATGTGCGGACCTCCTAGCTCCCTCGGCCGGCGAGCCGGTTGAAGTCCTCGACGTGGTGGCACTTGTCGAGGCCGACTTCATAGGTGATCGAGTGGGCCTTGACCAGTGTCGCGAGGTGTTGGTCGAGCGTGTGCATGCCGAACTGCGCACCTGCCTGCATGGCCGAGTAGATCTGGTGGGTCTTGCCCTCTCGGATGAGGTTGCGGATGGCCGGCGTAGCCACCATCACCTCGGTGGCAGCCACGCGGCTGCGGCCGTCGGCGGTCTTGCACAGGGTCTGGCAGACGACCCCCTGCAGCGTGCCGGCGAGCTGCTGGCGAATCTGCTGCTGCTGGTGCGGCGGGAAGACGTCGATGATGCGGTCCACTGTCTGCGCGGCGTCCTGCGTGTGCAGGGTGGCGAACACCAGGTGGCCGGTCTCGGCGGCGGTGAGCGCGACCTGGATGGTCTCGAGGTCGCGCATCTCGCCGACGAGGATGATGTCGGGGTCCTGTCGCAGGACGTGCTTGAGCGCCTGCGTGAAACTGGTCGTGTCGGACCCGACCTCGCGCTGGTTGACCAGGCAGGACTTGTGCTCGTGCAGGAACTCGATGGGGTCCTCGACCGTCATGATGTGGTCGCGCCTGGTGCGATTGGCCAGGTCGATGAGCGCCGCCAGCGTGGTGGATTTGCCGGAGCCG
This sequence comes from Candidatus Nanopelagicales bacterium, assembly GCA_044326505.1. Taxonomy (GTDB): domain Bacteria; phylum Actinomycetota; class Actinomycetes; order S36-B12; family UBA10799; genus JACJWR01. The sequence goes on from JBIRBF010000204.1 coordinate 1,806, forward strand.
GTGGGCCCGGTCACCAGCACGAACCCGCGCGGCAGCGAGGCGAAGTTGGCCACGACCGCGGGCACGCCGAGCTCCTGCAGCGGCTTGATCTCCATCGGGATCACACGGAATGCGGCGCCGATGTTCTCGCGCTGCTTGTAGACGTTGACGCGGAAGCGCGCCATGCCCGGGATGGCGTAGGAGAAGTCGAGCTCGAGGTCCTCCTCGAAGCGCTCCCGCTGGGCCTGGGTCATGATCGCGTACATGACGCGCTGCACGCTCTCACCGGTGAGAACCGGGTAGTCCGGCAGCGGTTGGAGGTCGCCGTTGACACGGATCGTGGGGGCCGCACCAGCCGTGAGGTGAAGGTCGGAGGACTTGTAGCTCATCATCGCGTCGAGGACGTCGGTGAGGCTGATGTCGCCTTCCTGCACGCCCTGCTCGGTGCCCCGCGAGAGCTTGTCCTGGGGTGCGCCCCCCTGCTGTCCCGGGCCGCGGCCGGGACCTTGGCTCGGCTGCTGCGGCGCCCCCTGCTGCGTTCCTGGTTGGCGCACCTGGCCCGGCTGAGCCTGCGGAGTCTGCTGTGCGGGATATCCGGGAGCCGCCGGTCGAGCACTAGGCGCCGCCCCCGGCTGTGCGTACCCTCCCGGCGCTCCGGGTTGGCCGTAGCCGCTCGGAGCACCGCCGAAGGCCTGCTGCGGGCGCGGATAGCCGCCTTGCGGCTGGGAGCCCTGCTGGCCCGGCGTCGGCGCTGGCGCGGAGGCGGCCTGGGCCGGCGGCACCTGCCCCGGAGGACCGAAGGCGTCGAAGGCATTCGGCCCGGCTGACCCGTTCTGGTCGATCACGGTGCTCCCCTGCCGATCGGTTGGGGCGAGCCGGTCGGCTCGCCGGGGGCTGGCGCATGAGGCCCTGCCGTGAGGATCGGCCCCTATCAGGACCGACTTGACTCCTCAGTCTGACACCGCCCCTGCTCTGCGTACAGCCAATGGCGGGACCGCCAGCCGTTCAGACCACCACGCGCAGGACTTCCTCGAGGCTCGTCATCCCCGCCGTCACCTTGGCCATCCCGTCCGCGCGCAGGTTGATCATCCCCTGCTCGCGAGCCACCAGCTCGACGTCGGCCGCGGAGGCGCGCTCGGCCGCGAGTCGCTCGATCTCCGGTGTGACGGGCATGATCTCGTGAATGGCCAGTCGGCCGCGGTAGCCCGTGCGGGAGCACGCAGAACACCCGACCGGCCCGAAGAGCTCCGGCAGCGGCTCGCCGTCCTGCCACGGGAACCTGGCCTCCATCAGTGCTTCCGGGGTGGGCGTATAGGCGCCGCGGCACTTCTGGCACAGTCGCCGAGCCAGGCGCTGGGCCAACACCGCATCGACGGCCGATCCCACCAGGAAGGGTTCGATGCCCATCTCGACGAGGCGGGTGACCGCGCTCGGCGCATCGTTGGTGTGCAGGGTGGTGAGTACGAGGTGGCCGGTCAGGGACGACTCCACCGCGATCTGCGCAGTCTCGTAGTCGCGCACCTCGCCGATCAGGACGATGTCCGGGTCGGACCGCAGGATGCTGCGCAGCGCCGCGGCGAACGTCAGGCCGGCCTTCGGGTTGGTCTGCACCTGGTTGATGCCGGCGAGGCGGTACTCGACGGGGTCCTCGACGGTGATGATGTTGACCTCGGGCCGGTTGAGGATGTTCAACGTGGCGTAGAGGGTGGTTGACTTCCCCGACCCGGTAGGGCCGACCACCAGGATCATGCCGTAGGGCTTGGTGAAGCTCAGCGAGAACGTGTCGAAGTTGTGGTCGCTGAACCCGAGCTGCTCCAGGCTGAGCATGGCCGTGGAGTTGTCCAGGATTCGCATGACGACTTTCTCGCCCCACACGGTCGGCAGCGTGGCCACGCGCAGGTCCACCTTGCCGCTCTGGGCGTTGACGCTCAGCCGGCCGTCCTGCGGGATTCGCCGCTCGGCGATGTTCATGTCGGACATGATCTTCAACCGGCTGATCACGCCGGACTGGATCGACTTGGGCGAGCGCATGACCTCGTGCAGCACCCCGTCGATGCGGAACCGCACCCGCAAGTCGCGCTCGGTCGGCTCCAGGTGGATATCCGACGCACGGTCGTTGATCGCCTGGGTGATGAGCAGGTTGACGTACTTGACGATCGGCGCGTCCTCGCTGACCTGCTTGATCGTCGAGAGGTCCTCGAGCTCCTCCTCGTCGGCATCGATCGCCAGGCTGATGTCGTCGAGCTCGCCCTCGGAGCGGTAGTGCCGATTGATCGCGCCAGAGATGTCCCCACGGGTCGCGACGCCGGCCCGCACCTCGCGGCCAGAGCTCGACCGCACATCGTCGAGCGCCACGACGTTGGACGGGTCGGCCATGGCGACTACGAGCTTCTCGCCCTCGAAGCCCACAGGGATCAGTGCGTAGCGACGGCACAACGATCCCGGCAGCGCCGATATCGCCGCGCCATCGATGGTCATCTCGGCCAATTCGAAGAACTGCATGCCCAACTGGCTGGCGACGAGCTGCACGAGTGTGCCCTCGCTCACCACGCCACGCTCCACCAGAATCTGGCTCAGCGCGCGACCGGACTGCTGGCTCTCGGCTTGGGCGGCGGCCAAGTCCTGCTGGGCCGCCAGTCCGTTGGCAAGGAGGTAGTCGGCGAGTTGGGGCACCGTCGCTCCTTTCGTGCACGGGCGGACGTCCGAATGGTCCAGAAGGACTATCGCCCGCGCGCTGCTTCGACTTGAACGCTAC
>JBIRBF010000038.1:0-17487 GCA_044326505.1 Candidatus Nanopelagicales bacterium
ACGTCACGGCGGTCGCTTCGCCCATGCCCGCGGCCGACCTCAAACACCTGTACCGCACCGAGGTCGACTCCACCGGCACCACTGTGCAGACCGAGGAGGGGCGCATCTCGGCTGCGGCCTTCCTGGCCCAGCACGATGTCATCGTCAACTGCGTGCTGCAGGACACCGACAACCCGCTGATGTTCGTGACCACCGGCGAGCTCTGGGCCTTCGCCGCCGGCAGCCTCATCGTGGATGTGTCCTGTGATACGGGCATGGGCTTCGACTTCGCGCGGCCGACGTCGTTCGCGGACCCGACCTTCGAGCCCGCGCCGGGGATCACCTACTACGCGGTGGACCACAGCCCGTCGTACCTGTGGAACAGCGCGACCTGGGTGATCAGTGAGGCGCTGCTGCCCTATCTGGACACGGTCATGGCCGGACCGGAGGCCTGGGAGGCCGACCGAACTGTGAGCCAGTCGATCGAGATCCGCGACGGGGTGGTGCAGAACCCGCGGATCCTGTCGTTCCAGGACCGCGAGCTCGAGCACCCGCACGTGGTGCTCGCGGATTAGGCCCAGCACGTCAAACGGCGCGCACCGCGCCTGCTCGTACACGTCGTGCAGCGGTCCCGCCCGTGACCAGCGCACCTAGTCACAGCCCTAGCATCATGATGCTACCAACCTAGCATCATGATGCTACGATGGTGATATGCGCACCACCTACACACCGGCCCCGGACGTCGAGGCCGAGATCCGCCGCCTGCGCAAGGAGCTCGGCATCGGCGTGAGCGAGGCGATCAACATGCTGGCCAGGCGCGGGATGATGGCGGGCGGCCAGCCCCGCCAGCGGTTCCACCAACGCTCTGCCTCGATGGGAGCGAAGATTCCGATCGACGACATCGGTGCCGTCTTGGACCAGTTGGATCACAGCTGATGCTGCTCGACGCCAACCTCCTGCTGTATGCCGTGGACGCCGACGCACGTGATCACGCGGCAGCTGCCACGTGGCTGGAGGATCAGCTGTCCGGCACCACACGGATAGGTCTGCCCTGGCAGTCGATCGGGGCTTTCGTGCGGATCGCGACCCACCCGCGCGTCTACGAGCGGCCGCTCGCAGCTGGAGAAGCGTGGGACTACGTCGAAGCCTGGCTTGCCGTGCCGAACGCCTGGATACCCGCCGCCGGGCCGGCGACGGCCCGCGTCCTCGGCGAGCTGCTTCAGGACCCGCAGATCACCGGGAACCTCGTCCCCGACGCGCAACTCGCCGCGCTGGCGATTGAGCACGGAGTAGCCGTGGCAAGCGCCGACGCAGACTTCGCGCGATTTCCCGGATGCCGCTGGATCAACCCGCTGCGGTAAGGCGCCCGCGTCGCCGCGGGCCAGCCACCGCGAGCGAAGCGATCAGGCCGCGTCCGTCGTCCCAGCATTGGCGCCGTCGCCCTCACCAATCGTCCGCGCCTTGTCGTAGACGTCGTGGATCATGTCCATGATCTGGTCCGGGAACTCGATGGGCAGCATGTGCGTGCCCTGCAGCACGTGCACCGCGGCGTGCGGGATCTTCTCGGCGAAGGCCACCACGTCGCGCATCGACGTCATGACGTCGAAGCCGCCGGCAGCGATTGTCACCGGAACCTCGATGAACGACGGGTCGATCGCCTGGTGATCGCTCGCCGCGACGCCGAGGTTGAAGTACCACTGGAAGTCGTGCTCCAGGAAGGCCTTGATCCAGGGCACGGCGTGCTCGGGGTCAGCGTGCGGCATCATGAAGCCGCTCCACCGCAGGACATCGGCGAAGGTCCGGCCCTTGGGTACGGCGCGCGCCAGCGCGGTCAAAGGCGCGCCGAGCAGGCGGCCGCCCTGCACCACCCCCATCGCCATATGGCGGCGCAGCGGCTTGGGGACCATAAGGGGGGCGAAGCTGGCCTCGAACGTGCCACCAGGTACGCCCGCCAGCGCCACGATCCCGTCCACGCGCTCGGGGTGCTGGGCCGCCATCTCGAACGCCACGTTGACGCCGATCGACCAGCCGACGATCACCGCGCTCTCCCAGCCCATGGCGTCCATCAGGGCGAAGGCGTCGTCCACATGGTCGGGCACGCCGATGCGGGTGGGATCCGAGGGTCGCTCGGAGCCGAGTCCGCCGCGGTGGTTCCAGCCGGCGACTTGGTAGTCGGGCTCGTCGCTCAGCAGCTTGGGCCACGCCTCCGGTGGGGTGCCAAGTCCGTTGCACACCAGCAGCGGGGGAGCATCGGCGTCGTTGGTCCACCCGAGCAGCGAGGTTCCGTCCACGCCCGTGAAGCGGAAACGGCGATAGTTCAACAGCGGCTCCACAGCATTCATTGTGAACATCACGCGCTGCGCCAGTCCCCGCGGGTGCCTAGTCTGCGGCCATGGAGACCGTGACGATCACCCCGACCAATGGCGACCTGCACATCCTCACCACGGCCGAGGGGGCCGCCAGCCGTGCAGGTCACGATCTCGTGATCGACGTGGACGACTTCCGCGCCACGGTGGTGCTCGACGGCGAGCAGCCCACCGAGGTGCACCTGGTGGCGGCCCTCACCAGCCTGCGGGTCCTGTCCGGCGCCGGCGGTCTCAAGCCGCTCACGGCTGGCGACAAGTCCCAGATCATCCGCAACGCGGTCAAGGCGCTCAAAGCCGACGAGACGTCGGGCGTGCTGTTCGCCGCGACGGAAATCGTGGGGACCGCCGATGGCTACGAGTTGACCGGGACGGTCACGATCGGCGAGGTGAACCAGCCGCTCATCGCCGTGGTGACCGTCCTCGAAGGCGACGACCGGTGGACGGTGTCGAGCACTGTGGAGTTGCGCCAGAGCGACTTCGGGATCACCCCCTACAGCGCCATGTTCGGCACGCTGAAAGTGGCCGACCTGGTCCGGGTGAAGTTCGACGCGGCGATCGGCAAGTAGGGACCGGCCTGACGGCGGGTTCGGCGGATGACGTCGCAGCACGACGACGGGGTCATCCTGCTGCCCGAGTGGCTGCAGGTGCCGCACGACGTGGGGCTGCGTCGGGCTACCTGGGAGGGTCACCCCGCCAAGCCCCCCACCGAGGCCGAGCTGGCCCAGTGCCGGGTGTTCGTGCTGCCCTACATGGGCCGACCGGCGAACGCAGAGCTGGCCCAGCGGATGCCGCAGTTGCAGTTGGTGCAGGCGCTCACCGCCGGTGTGGACGGGGTGCCCGAGCGGCTGCCGCCCGGCGTGACGCTGTGCCGGGCCGAGGGTGTGCACGACGCGAGCACAGCGGAGCTCGCAGTCGGACTGATTATCGCCGCGCAGCGGGGGATCGACGTGGCCGCCCGCGACCTTGCCGAAGGCGTCTGGCGGCACGAGCGGCGCCGATCCCTGGCGGACTCGCGGGTCGTCGTCGTGGGCTGGGGCGGCGTGGGGTGCGCCATCGGGGCCCGGCTGGTGCCGTTCGAATGCGAGGTCGTACCCGTGGCGCGGACCAGGCGGCAGGCCGATGGGCTCGGCGTGCACGGCGCCGACGAGCTCGACGCCCTGCTGCCGACCGCCGACGTCGTCGTGCTCGCAGTGCCGCTGGCAGCGACGACTGAGCACCTGTTGGACGCCCGCCGCCTGGCACTGCTCGCGCCCGGCGCGCTGATCGTCAACGTCGCGCGCGGACCGGTGGTGGACACCGACGCCCTGGTCGCAGAGCTGTCGTCGGGCCGGTTGCGCGCCGCCCTGGACGTCACGGATCCGGAGCCGCTGCCGCCGGAGCATCCGCTGTGGCGGGCGCCGGGCGTGCTGATCACTCCGCACCTCGGCGGTAACTCACAGGCCTTCCCACCGCGCGCCCAGCGCCTGCTCGACGACCAGCTGCGCCGCTGGTCGGCCGGTCAGCCGCTGCGGGGCGTGGTGCCGCGCGGGTGAGCAGTCGTCCCTCATTACGCTGTGACCATGGTCGACATGAAGCCCCGCAGCAAGGACGTCACCGACGGTCTGGAGCGCGCCGCCGCCCGCGGCATGTTGCGCGCGGTGGGGATGACCGACGAGGACTGGCCCAAACCGCAGATCGGCGTCGCGTCGAGCTGGAACGAGATCACCCCCTGCAACCTGAGCCTCGAGCGCCTGGCCAAGGCCGCCAAGGAGGGCGTGCACGCCGCCGGCGGCTTCCCGCTGCAGTTCGGCACCATCAGCGTCTCCGACGGTATCTCGATGGGCCACGAGGGCATGCACTTCTCGCTGGTCAGCCGCGAGGTCATCGCCGACTCGGTGGAAGCTGTGATGCAGGCGGAGCGGCTCGACGGCATGGTGACCTTCGCCGGCTGCGACAAGTCGCTGCCCGGCATGCTCATGGCCGCCGCCCGCATCGACGTCGCCAGCGTCTTCGTCTACGCCGGCTCGATCCTGCCCGGGCGCCTCGGCGACAAGGACGTCACCATCATCGACGCCTTCGAGGCTGTTGGCGCCTGTGCCCGCGGTCTCATCACGCGTGAAGAGGTGGACGCCGTGGAGCGCGCGATCTGCCCGGGTGAGGGCGCCTGTGGCGGCATGTACACCGCGAACACGATGGCCAGCGCCGCCGAGGCGATGGGCATGTCGCTGCCCGGCTCGGCGGCCCCGCCGGCGGTTGACCGTCGCCGCGACGGCATCTCGCGGGCCTCGGGCGCTGCCGTGGTCGAGCTCATCCGGCAGGGCATCACAACGCGCGACATCATCACCCGGGAGTCGCTCGAGAACGCCATCGCCGTGGTGATGGCGTTCGGCGGCTCCACCAATGCGGTGCTGCACCTGCTCGCGATCGCACACGAGGCAGAGGTGGACCTGTCCATGGAGGACTTCCACCGCATCGGCTCCAAGGTGCCGCTGCTCGCGGACGTCAAGCCGTTCGGCCGCTACGTGATGAGCGACGTGGACCGCGTCGGCGGCGTGCCTGTGGTGATGCGCGCCCTGTACGACGCCGGGCTGATCAACGGCGACTGCATGACCGTCACGGGCAAGACCGTGGCCGAGAATCTGGAGGCGATCGACTCGCCCGACCCCGACGGCGACATCCTGCGGGCCGTCGCCACCCCGCTGGACACCCACGGCGGCATCACCATCCTGGGCGGCTCGCTGGCGCCGGAGGGTGCGGTGTGCAAGAGCGCGGGCGTGCCGGTGCACGTCTTCGAGGGCGCCGCGCGGGTGTTCGACCGTGAGCAGTCGGCCATGGCCGCGCTGGAGGATGGCACGATTCAGGCCGGCGACGTCGTGGTGATCCGCTGGGAGGGTCCCAAGGGCGGCCCGGGCATGCGCGAGATGCTCATGATCACCGGCGCGATCAAAGGCGCCGGCCTGGGCAAGGACGTGCTGCTGCTCACCGACGGCCGGTTCTCCGGCGGGACGACCGGCCTGTGCGTGGGCCACGTCGCCCCCGAGGCCGCCGACGGCGGTCCGATCGCGCTGATCGAGGAGGGCGATCGGGTGCGCATCGACCTCGACGCCCGCACCCTTGAACTGCTGGTCGAGCCCGACGAGTTGCAGCGCCGCCGCAAGGACTGGCGCCCGCTGCCGCCGCGCTACACCCGCGGGGTGCTGGCCAAGTACGCCAAGCTGGTCGGATCGGCCTCGAAGGGCGCCGTCTGCGACTGAGGCTGTTTCGGTCGCGTGCCTGTCGCCTGTGGCCTGTGGAGGGTGCGGGCCTGACGCGCCGGTGATGTGAAAACCTGGCCAAATGGCTGAAGGGGGTTCACCATGTCCGTCATGGCGGCTCAAGCGATGCTCACCCGGGCGGACCTCGATGCGCTGCCCGATGACGGGCGCCGGCACGAGCTGCTGGACGGCGCGATCCTCGTGACGCCGTCGCCGGGATTCGACCATCAGGACGTCGTCGGTGCAGTGTTCGTCGAACTTCGCCAAGCCATCGCGGGGCAGGACCTCGTCGCGTTGACGGGCCCCTTCGACGTGGTGCTGTCCGAGTTCACCGTTCTCGTGCCCGACATCCTCGTCGCACCTCGGAGTCAGTTCACCGCCAAGGACCTACCCGGGGCGCCGTTGCTGGCTGTCGAGGTGCGTTCGCGCAGCACGGCCGCGGTGGATGCGGTGATCAAGCGGGGCTTGTACGAGCGGGCTGGGGTGCAGTCGTACTGGCTGATCGACCCGGCCGGACCGTCCATCGTGGTGTTGGAGCTGGTCGACGGCCGGTATCAGGAAGTCGCGACGGTCAGTGGCGACGAGTCGGTCGAGGTCACCACCCCGGTGGCACTGCGCTTGACCCCGCCCCAGTGGCGGGGCCGCTGAGGCTTGTCTCCCGCCGCGAGCCGTTCCCTGGGCGCGCATCGGGTTTGCGTGCTGCGGTGTGGGCCATACTCGGGCCGTGGGTAACCGCGACACCAAGAGCATCACCCGGCAACTGATCCAGAGCCTCGTCGCTCTGGGCGCCGTGCTGCTCGTAGGCATCGTCGGCTACATCCTGCTCGGATTCGGCCCGCTTGATGCCGCGTACCAAACGGTCACCACGGTCACCACGGTCGGCTTCCGGGAGGTCGTGGAGCCCTTCGGCACCGCCGAGAAGATCTTCACGATGGTGTTGGTCCTCGTCGGCGTCGGCGTCGTGCTCTACACCCTCACAGCACTCTTGAGCCTGATCATCGAAGGATGGGTGGGCGACCAATGGGGAAGGCGACGGATGCAGAAGACCATCGACAACATGTCCGGCCACGCCATCGTGTGCGGCTGGGGGAGGGTGGGGCGCGCTGCGGCTCACCAGCTGCACAAGTCCGGCCAACCCGTGCTGGTCATCGATGCCGAGCGCAGTCGGCTGTCGGACTGCCCGTACCCCTTCCTGCACGGTGATGCGACCCGCGACGAGGTGCTCAACCGGGCTGGCATTGACCGTGCCCGCATGGTGATCGCCTCGCTCGGCACCGATGCGCTCACCCTCTTCGTCACCCTCACCGCTCGGGCGCTCAACCCCGACCTCACGATCATCGCCCGCAGCCGAGTCGACGACACCGAGCAGAAGCTGCTTCGCGCGGGGGCCGACCGCGTCGTCAATCCGCAGCGGATCGGTGGCAACAGGATCGCTGCCTTCGCGCTGCAACCGCACGTCACGGACTTCCTCGACGTCGCGATGCACGACGACGAGGTCGAGTTCCAGCTCGAGCAGGTGGTGGTGCACCACGACTCCAAGTTGGAGGGCTCGACAGTGCGGCAGGCGCGCTCGCTAGAAGGCACCGGAGCGCTGCTGCTCGCCCTGCGCCAGCAGGGGTCGGGCGATTTCCGCACCAATCCCGCCCCGGACACTGTGGTGGGTGCGGGGGACGTCGTGATCGCGATCGGTACCCGCGAACAGATTGCTGACCTGGGCAAGGCCGCCGGCTCGAAGCGCCCGAGGCGCTGACGGCACCGTGCACGCCCCCCGTGGCGCGCCTGCCGGGCATTGGGTAGCATGTCTTCCGTGAGCGACCTGGTACCCAACAAGCGCGTCGGCTGACCGTTCCGGCCCTCGCGCTACCCCTCCTTCCCGCCTTCGGGAACGGGGGGTTTTTGCTTGACCCCGGTACCAGTCGCCCCACCGCAGCCCCACCCCACGCACCACGACGAGTAGTGAGGAACCCATGACAGCCTCCGACTCCGCACTGACCGGCGCACAGAGCCTGGTCAAGTCCTTGGAGAAGGTCGGCGTGGACACCGTGTTCGGTATCCCCGGCGGCGCCATCCTGCCTGCGTACGACCCGTTGATGGACTCGGCCAAGATCCGTCACATCCTGGTGCGCCACGAGCAGGGCGCGGGCCACGCCGCCGAGGGCTACGCGGCGGCGACTGGACGCGTGGGCGTCTGCATGGCGACATCCGGCCCGGGTGCGACCAACCTGGTCACGCCTATCGCCGACGCCTACATGGACTCGGTTCCGATCGTGGCCATCACCGGTCAGGTGCCGTCGCGGGCGATCGGGACGGATGCCTTCCAGGAGGCCGACATCTCCGGGATCACCCAGCCGATCACCAAGCACAACTTCCTGGTGACGAATCCCGATGACATCCCGCGGGCGATCAAGGATGCGTTCCATATCGCCGAGACTGGCCGCCCTGGCCCGGTGCTCGTGGATATCGCGAAGGACGCCCTGGTCGCCGCCACAAGCTTCGCCTGGCCGCGCGGCATTGACCTGCCCGGCTACAAGCCCACGGTGACGCCGCACTCGCGGCAGATTCGGGAGGCCGCGCGCATGATGCTCGCGGCCAAGCGGCCGGTGCTCTACATCGGCGGAGGCGTCATCCGCGCCCGCGCGGCGGCGCAGCTGCGGCAACTGGCCGAGATGACCGGCATCCCGGTCGTCACGACGCTCATGGCCCGCGGCGCGTTCCCTGACAGCCACCGCCTCAACCTGGGCATGCCCGGTATGCACGGCACCGTGCCGGCGGTGGCAGCGCTGCAGATGTCCGACCTGCTGATCGCGATCGGCACGAGGTTCGACGACCGGGTCACCGGGAAGCTGGACTCCTTCGCCCCGAACGCCGCGGTGATTCACGCTGACATCGACCCGGCCGAGATCGGCAAGAACCGGCAGGTGGACATTCCCATCGTCGGCGACGCGCGGCTGGTCCTGGCCGAGCTCGTCGATGCAATCGTGGCCGAGCACGAGGCCGGCGTGACCGGCGAGTACGGCGACTGGTGGCGCACGCTGGACGACTTGGTGGAGCGCTTCCCGCTGGGCTACGACTCGCCGGGCGACGGGACGCTGTCGCCGCAGTACGTCATCCAGCGCCTCGGTCTGATCAGCGGTCCGGAGAGCATCTTCGCCGCGGGCGTGGGCCAGCACCAGATGTGGGCCGCGCAGTTCATCGACTACGAGTACCCGGGCACCTGGCTGAACTCCGGGGGCCTGGGCACGATGGGCTACTCCGTGCCGGCGGCTATGGGTGCCAAGGTCGGGCGGCCCGACACCACCGTGTGGGCAATCGACGGCGACGGCTGCTTCCAGATGACCAACCAGGAGCTGGCCACCTGCGTCATCAACAACATCCCGATCAAGGTCGCGATCATCAACAACGCGGCACTGGGCATGGTGCGGCAGTGGCAGACGCTGTTCTACAACGAGCGGTACTCCAACACCGACCTGCACTCCCACACGTACCCGGACTTCGTCAAACTCGCCGACGCCTACGGGTGTCACGGCTTCCACGTGGACCACGAGGATCAGGTGGACGCCACCATCGAGAAGGCGCTTGGCCTGAATGACGCCCCGGTGGTCATCGACTTCCACGTCCACCGCGACGCGATGGTGTGGCCGATGGTGCCCGCCGGCACCAGCAACGACGAAATCACCATCGCACGCGACCTCGCCCCTGCCTGGGATCGGATGGAGTAGGACATGCAGACCACCACCCTTAGCGTCCTCGTCGAGAACAAGCCCGGTGTGCTGTCGCGCATCGCCGGCCTGTTCGCGCGACGCGGCTTCAACATCGAGTCCCTGGCCGTGGGGCCGACCGAGGATCCGCGAGTCTCGCGGATGACCATCGTCGTGTCCGTCGATCTGCACCCGCTGGAGCAGGTGACCAAGCAGCTGAACAAGCTGGTGAACGTCATCAAGATCGTCGAGCTGGAGCCGCGGACATCGGTCCAGCGGGAGCTCATCTTCATCAAGGTGAGGGCCGACACGAACAACCGTTCGGATGTGCTGGAGATCTGCCAGATGTTCCGCGCCCGCATCGTGGACGTCGCCCCTGACTCCCTCACCATCGAGTCGACCGGGACGTCGGACAAGTTGTCGGCGCTGCTGGAGATGCTCAGCGGCCATGGCGTGCTCGAGCTGGCCCAGTCCGGCGCCGTCGCGCTGGGACGGGGCAGCCGTAGCATCGCCGACCGCGGGCGCAAGCCGGCCTGACGCACTGCTCGGGGCGCACCCGGCCTGTGGGATGCCTGCGCAGTGCTCGGTAGGCTCCACTCGACTGGTGCAACGCGCCTGAACCCATCACCCCACCATCGCCCAACCAGGAGAACCCGTGGCCGAGCTTTTCTATGACGACGACGCTGACCTCGCCCTCATCCAGTCCAAGAAGGTGGCCGTGCTCGGCTTCGGCTCGCAGGGCCACGCCCACGCCCTGAGCCTGCGCGATTCCGGCGTGGACGTCCGGGTCGGGCTCAAGCCCGGGTCCAAGAGCATCGCCAAGGCCGAGGCCGCGGGCCTGCGGGTCACCGACCCGGCTACCGCCTGCGCCGAGGCCGACGTCATCGTCGTGCTGGTGCCAGACCCCGCCCAGCGCGGTCTGTACGCCGAGGCCATCGCCGACAACCTGAGCGCCGGCAAGGCGCTGCTGTTCGCCCACGGGTTCAACATCCGCTTCGGCTACATCACCCCGCCGGCCGACGTCGATGTGATCATGGTTGCGCCGAAGGGTCCGGGTCACCTGGTCCGGCGCGAGTACGAGGCCGGCCGCGGAGTGCCCGCCATCATCGCCGTGGAGCAGGACGCTACCGGCGAGGCCTGGGGCCTGGCGCTGTCGTACGCCAAGGCCATCGGCGCCCTGCGCGCCGGCGGCATCAAAACCACCTTCACCGAGGAGACCGAGACCGACCTCTTCGGCGAGCAGGCGGTGCTCTGCGGCGGCGCCTCGCAGCTGGTGATGTACGGCTTCGAGACCCTCGTCGAGGCGGGCTACCAGCCCGAGGTCGCGTACTTCGAGTGCCTGCACGAGCTCAAGCTGATCGTCGACCTGATGTACGAGGGCGGCATCGCGAAGCAGCGCTGGAGCGTCTCGGACACCGCTGAGTACGGCGACTACGTGTCCGGCCCGCGGGTGATCGACCCGAGCGTCAAGGACAACATGCGCGCAGTCCTCGCCGACATCCAGAACGGCGCTTTCGCCGAGCGGTTCATTGCCGACCAGGACGCTGGCGCACCGGAGTTCATCGAGTTGCGGGCCAAGGCCGAGCAGCACCCGATCGAGGACACCGGCCGCGAGCTGCGCAAGCTGATGTCGTGGGTGGACTCCGGCGACGACGACTACGTCGAGGGCACTGCCGCACGCTGACGCATGTCACAGCGGGCAAACGCCGCGTGATCCCCGGGCGGGGGTGGCCGATACACTCGGACCATCCCCGCCCGACGCATGTCCGGGCTGCGGGAATGGAATCGTCAAGGCCCCTCTGATGTGGAGTGACACGTGTCCAAGCCCGTCGTTCTGATCGCCGAAGAGCTGTCCCCGGCCACGATTGAGGCCCTCGGCCCCGACTTCGAGGTGCGCCACTGCGACGGCGCGGACCGCTCCGAGCTGCTGCCGGCCATCGCAGACGTCGATGCGATCCTCATTCGGTCGGCCACCAAGGTGGACGCCGAGGCGCTGGCGGCGGCGAAGAACCTGAAGGTCGTTGCTCGGGCGGGCGTCGGCCTGGACAACGTCGACGTGGCCGCGGCTACCCAGCAGGGCGTGATGGTCGTCAACGCACCGACCTCCAACATCGTCTCGGCCGCCGAACTCGCCGTCGCGCTGCTGCTCGCCAGCGCGCGGAACGTCTCGCCGGCGCATGCCGCACTCCGCGAGGGCGAGTGGAAGCGCTCGAAGTACTCCGGCGTGGAGCTGGCCGACAAGGCCGTCGGTGTCGTCGGCCTGGGCCGGATCGGCCTGCTCGTCGCCCAGCGGCTGAGTGCCTTCGGCGTGAAGCTGATTGCCTACGACCCCTACGTGCGCCCCGGCCGCGCGGCCCAGCTCGGTGTACGGATGGTGGAGCTCGACGAGCTGCTCGCCGAGAGCGACTTCATCACCGTGCACCTGCCTAAGACCAAGGACACCCTCGGCCTCATCGGCGACGAGGCCCTCCACAAGGTCAAGCCCACCGTGCACATCATCAATGCCGCCCGTGGCGGCATCGTCGACGAGCAGGCGCTGTACGACGCGCTGGTCGACGGCCGAGTGGCCGGCGCCGGGCTGGACGTGTACGCCAAGGAGCCCTGCACCGACTCGCCTCTGTTCACCCTGGACAACGTCGTCGCCACGCCGCACCTGGGCGCCTCCACCGACGAGGCGCAGGAGAAAGCCGGCGTCGCCGTCGCCAAGTCCGTGCGGCAGGCGCTGGCCGGCGAGCTCGTGCCGGACGCCGTGAACGTCCGTGGCGGCGCCATCGCCGAGCCAGTGCGACCCTTCCTCGAGCTCACCGAGAAGCTCGGCCGACTGGCGACGTCGCTGGCGCCGGCGCCGATCGAGCGGATCGATGCACGCGTGCTCGGCGAACTGGCCGAGCAGGACGTGAGCATTCTCGAGCTGGCCGCGGTCAAGGGGATGTTCTCGGTTCTGGTGGACGAGCCCGTCAGCTACGTCAACGCGCCTGTGCTGGCGGCTGACCGGGGCGTCGAGTCGGGCCTGGTCACCGAGGGCGACTACGACGACCACCGGGCCCTGGTCACCGTGGCCGTGTCGTGCAGCGATGGCGCTTCGGTGCGCGTGTCTGGCACCGTCGTCGGCCTGCGCGACGAGCCCAAGCTGGTCGAGATCGACCATGCCGAGCTCGACGTGCCCGTGAGCGACCACCTGCTGGTGTTCCGCTACGCCGACCGCCCTGGTGTGGTGGGCGCGGTGGGCGGCGTCCTCGGCGAGGCTGGCGTCAACATCGAGAACATGCAGGTCAGCCGCCGCGACGACAGCGCCACGATGGTCCTGAGCGTGGACTCCGACGTCGCCGACGACGTTGTGGCCCGCATGTCCGACGCGATCGGCGCCGAGGTCGCGCGGTCGGTCGATCTGAGCGAGTAGCGCAGTGGCCGGCGCCAGGTCCCACCCGGATTCCGAGCAGCTCGCGCTGCTCGCCATGGATTCGCCCGTCGATGAGGCGGTCGCGGAGCATGTACGCGAGTGCGCCGAATGCCGCGCCGACCTGGCCCTGCTCAAGTCGCTCATGGCCGGTGGCGCCGAGGGTTCTGACGCCAGTGATTGGCACCTCGACGGCGCTTCCGACGATGGCGTGGACGAGGACGTCCTCGCCGCCGCGATGGAGGCTCAGGCCGACGGCCCGCAGGGATCCGCGATCGATGAGCCGGTGAGCCAAACAGTGGGGTTGGGCGACACTCAGCCGCCCTCGTCGGTTCCGGCCGGCGGCCGGTCCCGCGTGGGACTGACCGTCGCCGCCGTGGTCCTCGTGGCGCTGCTCGTGCTCGGCGCGGTGCTGCTCTGGCGGTGACCCCTGGTGCAGGATGTTGTCCATGGGTGATCATGCTGAGTACGACGCGGCGCTGCGGGGATACGTCAAGGAGACCATCACGCTCGACGGTCAGGCAAAGGACGTGTACCGCACCGGGTCGGGTCCGGCCGTCCTCGTCATCCACGAACTGCCGGGCCTGACACCACTGGTGGCGGAGTTCGGGCGGCGGGTGGCGGCACTTGGATTGACGGCGGTGCTGCCGGATCTGCTCGGCACTCCCGGGAAGCCGCCGTCCGGGCCGTATTTGGCGGCCTCGGGCGCCCGCGCCTGTGTGAGCCGCGAGTTCCACGTCTTCGCCCTCAACAAGTCCAGCCCGATCACGGTGTGGTTGCGGGCGCTGGCCCAGCTGGAGCACGAGCGCTGCGGCGGTCCCGGCGTGGGGGTCGTGGGAATGTGCCTCACCGGCGGGTTCGCCCTGGCGATGATGGTGGATCCCGTGGTCGTCGCGCCGGTGCTCAGTCAGCCGGCCACCCCGGCGGCTGTGACGGCGGCTGGCCGCCGGGCGCTGGGCCTGAGCCCGACGGAGCTGACAGCAGTCAAGGAGCGCGTTGACGACGGGGCCTGCGTGCTGGGCCTGCGGTTCACCGGTGACAAGGGCGTTCCGGCCGAGCGCTTCCAGCGGCTTCGGGACGAGCTCGGGTCCGGCTTCGTCGCGGTCGAGATCGACAGCAGTCCGGACAATCCCTGGGGGTACCCCGCATCAGCTCACTCGGTGCTCACCGAGGACTACGACGACACACCCGGCACCCCGACGTTCGACGCGATGCAAACGGTGCTGGGGTTCCTGGCCGAGCGGCTCGAGGTCGCGCCCACCGCCTGACGCGCGCGCCCTTACGCGTCGCGCAGGGCGCGGTTGGCGGCGCTGATCACTGCCCGCAGACTCGCGGTGACGATAGACGACGACACGCCCACGCCCCACAGAAGTCGGCCGTCCACGACGCACTCCAGGTAGCTGGCGGCCTTCGCATCGCCACCGGCGGACAGGGCGTGCTCGTTGTAATCCAGCACCCGCACGTCGATCCCGTGCGCTCCAAGCGCGTGGCAGAAGGCGGCGATCGGTCCATTGCCGGTGCCCTCGAGCACGACCTCGGCGCCGTTGTCGGACACCCGCGCGGTCACCCGCGAGTCACCGTCCGCCGAACTTGCCAGGTCGTAGTCGAGCAGCCGGAAGCGACCCCAGTGCTCGGGGGAGTCGGGCAGGTACTCGTCGGTGAAGATCTCGAGCATCTGCTCCGGCGTGACCTCGCCGCCGGCGTCTTCGGTGACGTGCTGGATCACCTGCGAGAATTCGATCTGCAGGCGTCGGGGGAGCTCGAGCTTGTGCTCGGTGCGCATGATGTACGCCACCCCGCCCTTGCCCGACTGCGAGTTGACCCGGATCACGGCCTCATAGGTGCGACCCACGTCCTTGGGGTCGATCGGCAGGTAGGGCACCTCCCAACGGAAGTCATCGATGCCCACGCCTGCCTCGGCGGCGTCCTCGGCCATGGCCTTCAGGCCCTTGTTGATGGCGTCCTGGTGCGATCCGGAGAACGCCGTGTAGACCAGGTCGCCGCCGTAGGGGTGGCGCTCGGCCACGGGCAGCTGGTTGCAGTACTCGACAGTGCGGCGCACCCCGTCGATGTCCGAGAAGTCGATCTGCGGGTCGATGCCCTGGCTGAACAGGTTGAGGCCCAACGTCACCAGGCACACGTTGCCGGTGCGCTCGCCGTTGCCGAACAGGCAGCCCTCGATGCGGTCTGCGCCGGCCATGTAGCCGAGCTCGGCGGCGGCCACCGCCGTGCCGCGGTCGTTGTGCGGGTGCAGGCTGAGCACGACGGAGTCGCGGTGGGCGAGGTGCCGGCTCATCCACTCGATCGAGTCGGCGTAGATGTTCGGGGTGGCCATCTCGACCGTCGCCGGCAGGTTGATGATCACCTTCCGGTCGGGTGTGGGCTGCCACACCTCGTTCACGGCGTTGCACACATCGACGGCGAACTCCAGCTCGGTGCCGGTGTAGGACTCGGGGGAGTACTCGAAGAAGACCTCGGTCTCCGGGACGGTGTCGGCATACTTCAGGCAGAGCTGCGCACCGTGCACGGCGATGTCCTTGATGCCTTCGCGGTCCAGGCCGAACACCACCCGGCGCTGCAGCGTGGAGGTCGAGTTGTACAGGTGGACGATCGCCTGTTTGGCTCCCCGGATCGACTCGAACGTCCGCTCGATCAGGTGGTCCCGCGACTGGGTGAGCACCTGGATAACGACGTCGTCGGGGATCAGGTCGTCCTCGATGAGTTCGCGGACGAAGTCGAAGTCGGTCTGGCTTGCCGATGGGAAGCCGACCTCGATCTCCTTGTAGCCCATCGATACGAGCAGCTCGAACATGCGCCGCTTGCGGGCCGGCGACATCGGGTCGATGAGGGCTTGGTTGCCGTCGCGCAGATCGACGGCGCACCATCGCGGTGCCTCCGTGATGACCTTGCTCGGCCAGGTCCGATCGGACAGGCTCACGGGCGCGAAGGGGTGATAGCGATGCATGCGCATGCCGGACGGTCGTTGGGCCGTGCGCTCTTCGTGGTTGTTCACGGAAGTCTCCTGGGATTCGTGGGGCTGGGGAGCCGGCGCACGACGACCTCCGCGACGAGGGGGCCGGTTACTTGGCCTCGCCGCGGCGGAGCAGGAGCAGGAGTGAGCGCGCCATGATGCGCCGACTATACCAGCCGAGGAGGCCGTGCCCGCCCATCAGTTGCCCGCGGGTGCTGGCTGCAGTGGATCCAGCCGGACCAAGCCGTAGGCCTGCTGCCCGCCGGTCACTTGCGCGAGTTCGAGTCCCAGCAGGTACTTCTGGCGCTGGTCGTCGCCTGCGGCCGCGATCCGCTGGTCGATCTCCCGGATGCGCTGCCACTGCTCGCGGGTGAAAGGGTCGTAGATGTCAGCCAGGTCCTGCCCCGGCGGGGTGACGAAGTAGGGATCCCAGTTCACCACCGTGTACCGCACTCGGGAGGCCGGGTCGTCTGCGCCGCCACCCCCGATCCATGCCGCCGTCACGGCATCCGGCGCCACATCCACTCCGGCGGCGACAGCGTCGGCGAGCGTGCCTTGCTCGACGGCGGCCAGCCGATCCGACGCCGATTCAGGGCGCACGATGACGGCGCGCTGTCCTGACGCGTCGACCTGGAGGGCCTGCGAGAGGTGTCTCGCGGCGGCGCCCTCGGAACTGAACGGCAATGGCGCGTGAGCCCAGGTCCAGGCGACCGCCCCTGCGCCGACCACCGACGCCAGGCCCAGTGCCATCGACAGTCGCAGTGCTCCGACTGTGGCCTGCGGGGTCGAGTCCAGGCCGCGGACGCAATCGAGGAGCACCCAGACAGACATGGCCACTGTGGCCGTCGCCACAGCCGGGATCCATGCCACCAGGTACTCCATTGCCGGACCCTGGATTCCCGCCACGGCGAGGGGCGCCGCAAGGTTGGCCGCCGCCAAGATCGCCAGCAGTCGCAGGTGCAACCCCCTGCCTTGGCGGACGACAACCGCTACCAGCAGTGCCGCGATCGGGATGAGGAGGAGCCAGGGCGTGGCGGCCTGCGTCGGGAGGTTGCCCGTGAAGCTCAGCCAGGAGGGGCTGCGGCCGTAGGCCTGTGACCACGCAGCCAGTGCCTGCCCCCAGCCGGCGGTGTCGCCGGCGCCAAGCATCGCCTTCGTCAGCGCAGACAGGTTGTGCGATCCGGCAAGCTGGTCCCACAGCGGCGGCAACCACATCACCAGAGCCATGGCCGCGCCGATCAACCACCACACCCAGGGTGGCCGCGCCCCGGACCGTGGCAGCAGCATCAGGCCCAGTGCGGCCAACGTCGTGAGGGCCACCAGCGATGCCGTGCCCACATGGGCCTGCATCAGGAAGCTCCCCAGCGGGAGCAGGAGGACCGCTCCCAGCCGCCGCCGCTCGGCGGCGTTCCACGCGGCGAGCACGACGGTGAGCCCGCCCACGATCGACATGTAAGGGTTCCAGGGCAGCATCGCCTGGTCGGCGGGTCGCACCCACAGCACCACTAGCGCTGCGACCAGGGCGATCCCGCCGGCGGTCACACTCAGCCGTCGGGCGAACTGCCAGGCGAGCAGCAGGCCGCCCATCTGGAGGACGACCGCCCCGACGATGAGCCATGCGGGTCCGATCAACTCGTAGGGCAGCCACATGAACCACAGGTAGGCGGGTCCGGGGTGGAACCATCCATAGCGCGAGTAGACGCCCACTTGTGCTGGATCGACGATCATCCGATCCAGCCGCAACTGCAGCAGGGCAACGTCGGATACCGGCGTCCAGCCGTCGCGCAATGCCCAGATCGTGGCGCCGCCGAGCATCAGGACGATGAGCACGACACAGATGCCC
>JBIRBF010000134.1:0-7681 GCA_044326505.1 Candidatus Nanopelagicales bacterium
AAACCCTCGGCAGCCGCAAGTGCCGACTGAATCCACCGGACGCAGGAGCCCAAGCCATGACGAGCATGTCGGTCGACGAGTCCACCGCGAGCCGCCGGCACTGCCAGTCTTCGGAGGCCTGAGCGCCGTGGCTTTCACTGACGAAGAGATCGCCTACATCCGCTCGCAGCCGCTCGCCCGCGTGGCGACGGCGGCCCCCGACGGCCAGCCCGACGTCGTCCCGGTGACGTTCGAGTTCGATGGGTCCTACTTCTACATCGGCGGCTTCGACCCCAATCGGACGCGCCGCACCAAGAACATCGAGGCGGGCAACGACAAGGTCGCGTTGGTCATCGACGACCTCGCGTCGGTCCGACCTTGGTCGCCGCGCTACCTGCGCGTCTACGGCACGACGGAGCTGGTCGAGCGACCCGGCCAGCCCGAGCCAGCGCGGATCATGAAGATCACCCCGACCATCTCGTGGAGCCTCAACCTGTCCGGAGAATGGAGCCCTGGCGGCTCCGGGCCGCTCACACCGCACCGGACCGTCCACACTTCTTCGCGCGCCTGAGAGGCTCGCGCACCGGCGCACCGGCGCACCGGCCTCGGCTCGGGCCCTCCCGAAGTCAATCCGCAGCCGCCTGACTGCTGGTGCCGCACCCACATAAGGTGGCCCGATGAGTCCCGATCAGGCCTCCGGTCGATCCTTCCGGCCTGTCGAGGCACATCGGTGACGACGAACCTCTCTGCCGCCACGATCGGCAAGGCGGCGGCACGGCGCAACCATGGTCCGTGGCCGGCCCTGTACGACATCGGCCTCGGCGTCGCCGGGCGATACGTGGGCGGGCGGCTCACCAGAATCGACGAGGGCGGCGAGCACCTGCTCGAGGGCACGTCGCCGCTGATCCTGGCCGCCAACCACCAGGATCACTTGGACTACGACACGATCCTGATCTCGACGCCCAAGGCCCGACGTCGAAGGTTGCGGTACGTAGCAAGCGAGGAGGTGCTCAACGCCCTCGGTGGTGGACGCGGGCGCATGCGCCGGGCGCGGGGCGCCGTCATCCGCGGGATCGCCACCCACGTCCATCGCGTCATCCCCGTGCGCGGCGATGTGCGCGGTTCGGCTGCGGTGGCGGCCATGGCGGCGGCGCTCGCGGGCGGCGACACGGTCGTGATCTTCCCCGAAGGCGCCCACAACCGGGGCACCGAAGGCGTTACCGACCTCAAGCCCGGGGTAGCTGCCCTGGCGCGCGCGTCGGGCGTACCGATCCTGCCCATCCGCATCGACGGCACCCGCGGCAAGCTGCCGGCCCGCACGGCGATCCTGGTTCGCACCAAACCCCACATCACCGTTCGCTACCGCCGGCCGATCGAAGTCGGCCCGAGCGAGAGCGACGAGCAGATCCTGGCCCGGCTGGCCACCGCCCTGGCGCCCCCGGATGGGCCGGGCACGTGAGCCCGAGCCTCACCCTCCATATCGGGCCGGGCAAGACCGGCACCACGAGCATCCAGACCGCGCTCCTCACAGCACGGGACGAACTCGCGGCGCAGGGTGTGGTGATCCCCCCGCACGCATTCACCGCCAACGGCCACCTCGCGGCCGCCTTCGACTACCTGTGCACCCACCCCGACAACGTGATCCCCGTGAACGCCCGAGGCTTCCTGCACGCCATCGGCGACACCTGCGCCGGCAGTTGGGATCGACTCGTGGCCACGGTGCAGGGCAGCACCGGTCCGGTCATCGTGAGCCAGGAGGTACTGGCCTGCCTCAACAGCGCGGGAGCAGCCGATCTGGCGGCGACCTTCGCCCGGCTGCCCGTACGCGCCGTGGCCATGTTCCGACCGGTCTCGGACCTCATACCGTCGCTCTACCAGCAGGAGGCGCGGCTGATGATGGTGCCGCCGTTCGAGGAGTACGTCCGACGGTGCGTCACGATGCTCGTTGCCGGCGGCAGCCACGAGTTCCTGTGGATGGACACGTCGTGGCTGCGCGAGACCTGGGAAGGGGCGGGCATTCCGCTCGAGATCGTGGATGCGGGCGATGCCCTGACCCCCGCGTCCCTCGCGGCGATGATGGCCGCCCTCCTCCCGACGGGCGTCCCGGCGCCCGCGGTGGCTCGCGAGAACCCAGGCCTGTCCGCCTACGGCGTGGATGTCTGGCGGGCCCACCTGCGGGACAGCTCCCCGACGCACTTGATTCCAGCCCTTCGGGTGCTCGACACGTTCTGCGCCGTCGATACGTGGGCGACGGACCGCGAGCTCGGCGGGCGCTACGTGCTCGCGGACACTGTCGCGGACCTGCTCGATGTCGCTTTCCCCTGCGCCTCCCGAGGGGGTCAGGCGGGCGCGACCGTCGCAGCAGCGTCGAGCCAGGACCGCCGGCGTGAGGCTCGCGGGCGACTGTCGCAACTGCTCGCCAACGGCGCCCCACTTACTCAGCGAATTGATGGCAGCGGCACCCGTCCGCAGGAACGGGCGGCCCACGCCCGGGCGTCGCTCGCCAGGCGCCAGCGGCAGGACGATTTGATCTGGGCCGTCGGCAGAGTGGTGCGTCGCGCACAGGGCCGACCAGCCCCTATCAAGGCGGATTGGGCCTTCGACGCGCGTCAAACCCGCGAGCCGGAACGCCCGCCCGGGTGAAGAATCACATCGCAATATGGCCAGTCGCATTTGCGTTGTCGACACTGGCGCCCCGGCTGAGACCCGCCGTGGCCAACGCGTACAACCGTGGAGGCCGCCAGCTCCGACCTGATGGGGATGCCACGACGACCTCTCAGCCCTCACGAGACGCCCCGCAGCCCGACTGACCAGTCATAGTCATGTACCGGCCAACCGCGTCCACTGCGCTAGGCAGTCGCAGCGCTGACCTCATCGCCGGCCCGCCGGAGCAGGACCACACCGCCGAGTCCCGCGACCAGCACGAGCGCGGCCGTGATGAGCATGACGCTGCTGAAGCCCGCGGCGTAGCTAGCCGAGGCGTCGAGTAGCGCTTGCCGCGCCAGCGGTGTGGACTGCGGCGTGCCCGCCGAAACGTACTGGTTGATCGAGGTCACGGCAGCGCCCACTAGATCGGGCTGCACTCCGGCCGCCAGCAACTTGTCGGTGACGCCGCCGACGGTCAACCGGTCGAGCAGGACGGTCGACAGCGCCAGCCCGATCGAGTACCAGAACTGTCCGATGGTGGTCGGCGAGCTGGTAACCGGACCGTACTGAGCCTTGGGCGCCACCCTCAGGACGATCCTGCAGGCAGGGGTCATGGCCCCGAAGATGCCGGCGCCGACCAGGACTGTTCCAGGGAGGAAGGCCATGAACGAAGTCGACTGGCTCGCCGAGGCCAAGAGCACCAGCCCCACGGCCGTCACGAGCACTCCCACCAATAGCGCTGTCGCGGAGGACAGTCCGCGGTCCAAGGCACGGCCGACCAGGATCGGGCTCACCATCCCAGTCGCGATCAGTGGCAGTTGCCAGAGCGCAAGCTCGTGCATGGGAATCCGGGTGACGTACTGCCAGAGGTTCGTCGTCTGCAGGAAGACCACGGCGGTCGCGAAGTAGTAGACGAAGAAGGCCAGCGTCGCCGCGACGAACGCCGGCGTCCGGAACAACCCAATCGGGAAGAAGGGCGCCCGGGACTTGGCCTCGTGGACGCAGAAGGCGGCCAGCAGCACCGCGCCGACGATCAGAGGCACCATCGTGCTCGGCGCGGTCAGGCTGCGCCCAAGCTGGCTCACCCCGACGAGGAAGCTGGCGACGCCGAACCCCAGCAACACCTGTCCGGCGACGTCGACTCCCGTGCCGGGGACCCGCGGCTGGCTCGGAAGCAGCCACCGCACCAGCAGCAACACTGCGATCGAGGCGGCAGCGCTCGATGCCAGTCCGAGGCGCCAGGTGGTTGAGATGAGGATGCTGCCGAGGAACGTGAGACTCACGGTGGTGAGCGCGATCGTTGCGCTGCACAAGCCGAGCGACACGGCCAGCCGACCCGGCGAGGCGACCACCCGCAGGTAGGCGAAGGAGGAGCCGTAGGCAGCTCCCAAGCCGACGCCGATGATCGCCTGACCGGCCACATAGACCCCAGGTCCAGGGGCGAGCGCGCAGACCGCGCTTCCCACCGCTCCGACGATCAGCCCGATCGAAAGCACGAGGCGCCGCCCCAGCCGGTCGGCCAGCATGCCGGTCGTGATCACTGTCGCCGCAATGAGGATCGTCTGCGTGCTTGCAGCCAGCGCGAGGCCCCCCGTGGACATATGCAGGTCTCGGCTCACGCTCACCAGGGCCGAGCTCGAGATGTTCGGCGCCGCCGTCTCGATGCCCCCGATCACGCCGAGCAGGACAATGGCAGGAACGGAGGTCTTCATCGAGCTGGGCCGCGGATGTCCGACAGTTCTCGCGCGAGCCCGCCCATCGCGTCGTCGAGCATCCTGCACTCCCCGCTCCGAACACCGGCAACGTGGACAATCTAGTGCCGGCGTTCATGGGCGCCCGGATGTGCATGACGGGCCCGCCCTCGCTTGGGAAGCGTGAACCTGACCTGAGTAGCGCGACTGCGCGGCGCGCACGACAGGCGCGTCACCCCAGCGTCAGGTGCATCCGGCGCCGGTGAACGCGATGACCTCAACGGCCATGGTGCTTCCTCAGGACTGCGCCGCTGCCCGCCGCGGGAGCACCGCGACGAACCAGGCGACACCGGTGATGACGTGCATCGACGCGAGGGCGAACGACGTCGGCGAGTCGCTCGACTGCAGGAACGGCATCGGAACGGTCACCAGGGCGAACGCCAGGCCTACCCACGCCATCACGCGGGGTGCGGCGGTCCACCTGCGCGCGAGCAGGACGGTGATCCCGGCACCGATGGCAATCGGAATCACCGAGGCGAGCACGACCATGAACCAGGCGACGGTCTGCCCGTTGGCCAACCACGTGGCACCGGCGGCCGAGGCCACCGCGTAGACGATCAGGTTGACCACGAGGGCCGCCAGCGCCGCCAGCCCGATCCGCTTCACGCTCACCGGGGAAGTATCAGGAGCAGTGGTCTGCACTGGCTGAGTCGTAGTCATTCAGTCTCTCCAAAGTTGATTGATTCAAGTAATGAGCAGCGTACACCATTGCATGAGCCACTCAACTATTGAACCCAGGTAGTATCCTGGCCGCATGCCCTCACAGGAAGACCCGCTGATCGAGGCGCGCCGCATGGCGACGCTTCTCGTCGGCGCCGCTGAGCATGTGAAGGGCGCATTCGCAGAGGCTGTGGCGCTGTACGGCCTTCCGGTGACGACTGCTCGGGCACTGCTGCTCTTGCAGGCCCCGGCCCCCATGCGCGATCTCGCGACTCACATGTCCTGCGACCAGTCCTACATCACCCTGATCGCCGACGACCTCGAGCAACGGGGGCTCGTCACCCGCGAACCCGGCACCGACCGTCGCGTCAAGGTCCTCACCCTCACCGAGGCGGGCATCACCACACGCGATCAGATCTCCCTCGCGGTGGCGGAGCGCAGCCCGATCATGGCCCGACTGACCCCGGCCGAACGAGCCACCCTGGATCGGCTCCTCACCGCCCTAGTCGGGGGCGGCTGCGAGCATTAGCGAGGTGTGGACGTTGGCCGTCGTGAGCGTGAGTCCCGAGGTGGGTGGCAGTGGCGCTCTGCCTCTGGCTGCCGGGCTCGCCTCGACCTGAATGTGATTGCTCGACTCGCGACCACCCCTTCCTCTACCAAGTCGACAACGTGTCAGCCCGACGCGATCGCTGCAGAAGATGGAACGAGCAGCAGGGCGGCTGACTCAGGTTGAATGTCCCCATGGTTGACGCAGCGCAGCAGAGCAGTGCGGTCGAGGAGCCCGAGCGGCACGCCACCACATCGAGTTGTTCATCGACTTGGTGTTCGTCTTCGCGGTCGCGCAAGTAGTCATCGTGCTGGCGGCCAACGCGAGCCCGGCGGGGTTGGGCCGCGGGTTGCTGCTGGCCTGGCTGGTGTGGTGGCTGTGGTCGCAGTTCGCCTGGCTGGGAACCGCAATCGACCTCGGGCGGGGTATTCGCAGCCAACTGGTCGTGCTCGTCGCAGTGCCCCCGACTCTGCTGATGGCCATTGCCATACCGGAGGCCTTTGACCAGTCGGGGTGGCAGTTTGCGGCCGCCTACCTGGTGGTCAACGTGTGGTGCCTGGCTATCCAGGGCCGTGCTTCGTGGGCAGATTCGGCTAACCGGTCGGCCTTCCTGCAGTACGCACCTATTGCGCTGGTTGCCCCGGGGATCCTGCTGGTCGGCGCCTTCTTCGACGGTGGGGTGCGGCTCGCCCTCTGGTGCGCGGTCACCGCGATCACCGTCATCAGCGCAATGGCAGCCGGGCGCAACAACGAGGAGGGGAAGTCGGCGTGGCGGATCAACGCGAGCCACTTCGCTGAACGCCATGCGCTCTTCGTGATCATCTCCCTGGGCGAGGTGGTGGTGGCCATCGGAGTGGCCGCGGCGAACGCGACGACGGGCATCGGTGTCGCGACAGGCCTCGGGGTGCTGGCAGCAGCCGGACTGGCCTGCGCGCTGTGGTGGACCTACTTCGCCTTCGTGCCCCGAGCTGTAGAACGAGCTCTCATGCGAGCCCCGGGCTCCGGGCGCGGGCGCGTCGCCCGCGACCTGTTTACGTTCGGGCACTTCCCAATCGTCTTCGGAATCCTGCTGTATGCCCTGGCTGCCAAGCACGTCGTGGCCGACCCGCTGCACCACTTGGGGGCCGCTGACCTCTTCGCGCTCGCCGGCGGAGTGGCCCTCATCCTGGGCGGCCTTACGAATCTGCGCTGGCGCGTCGTCCACTCCATCGGGCGGGAGCGGCCCATAGCCGTCGTCACGATCGTGGCGATCTGCGCCGCGCTCGGACCAGTGCTGCCGGGCGTCATCACCGTGGCGGCGGTGGCGTTGGTGTTGGTCGTCATGCAGTCGCTCACCCTGCTCGGGTTGCGGAGCCGCCCAGCAGTGGGCTGATGACGGCCTGCACCCGAACGTCCGCGATCGTGCTGGGCACCGGCTCGCGTCGGCCGTCGGCCATGCCGCGCATCGTGCGTCGCAGGATCTTGCCCGACCTGGTCTTGGGAAGCGCCGGAACCACCACCACGGACTCCAGCGGCGCAGCGGCCTGCATCGAGCGGGGCACCGACGCGATGATCTGCTCGCACACCCACACCTGATCGCCGTCGAAGCTGGAGTGCAGCACCACGAAGGCCTTGGGCGCCTGCCCCCTGAGCGGGTCCGCCACGCCGATCACCTCGTGGTCGGCTGGGACGAACACCGTGCACCACCGTGTGCACCGCCCCGAGGCGCGCGCACGCGAGCATCGCGATGACGGCTTCGGGGATCAACGCTGCCTGGTCGGCGTGGCCGGCCAGCACGTGGTGGTCGAGGGCGTTGAAGCAGGCGTTCGGCCAGAAGCCCTCGGGATCGTCCAGGCTCCGGCGGTGGACCGCCTCGAAGCGCTGCCGTTCAGCCATGATCATTGATGTAGATGGTCCCCTATTGGGTCCCTTAGCATCAACGATCATCGCCTTTGCGCTGCCCGCCGTGGGCAACGACCAGGCGGTACCTCAGGCGCGCGGTACCGGGTGGCCTTCGGACGCCTGCACCACGACGATCCCTTGGCCGGACAAGGCCAGTTGGTAAGCCTCACCGGATCCGCGCCCAATGAGAGCCTTTGCCTTGGCGGTCTTGCGGATT
>JBIRBF010000080.1:0-11695 GCA_044326505.1 Candidatus Nanopelagicales bacterium
GCGAGGTCGGCGAACTCCGCGTCGTCGGCGGCCTGCGCCAGCACTGCGGCGCAGATAGAGCCGGCCGACGCCCCGGTGATCACTCCCGGTCGCGGGGTCCTCTTGTGCGCGAGAAGCTGAACCGCCCCGGCCTCGAAGGCGCCGCGGGTACCTCCGCCGGACAGCACGAGCCCCAAGTTGTGTGCCATGGCGGCTCCTCTGTCAGCACTGCATCGGCTCCGATGGGTGAAGCCTAGCCAGCGATGGGGCGCGGGCGGTGTCGGAGTAGCGGCGCCGATCGCCGTCAAGGGCACCCTCACGTCGGTTCCAGGCAGGGCCAGCCGGAACCGACGGCAGAGCGCGTCGGCCATGGTTTGGTGCCCCGTGTCCGCAGACGTCGAGTCTGCCCGAATCGGCGCTGGGCGCGGTTTCAGTCGGTGCGGAGTTCGGCCTCGCCCTGGTCCTCGACGGCCTGCCGCAGTGCCGCGGCGAACACCGACACAGGCTGGGCGCCCGACACCCCTACTTTGCGTTCGAATACGAAGAACGGCACGCCGCCGGCACCCATCGCGGCTGCCAGCTGCTGATCCTGCTCCACCTGATCCCGGTAGGTGTCGGTGGCCAGCATGGCCGCCATCGCATCCGGGTCCAGACCCACCTGCGCGACGAACGGTGCCAGGTCGGTCGCCTTGAAGACCGGCAGGGCCTGCTCGAAGTAGCCCGCGAATAATGCCTCCAGTAGCTCGCCGCCGCGACCCTGGTCCTGCGCCCACAGCACCGTCCGATGCGCGTCGGCGGTGTTGCCGCTGACTGTGTCGGGCAGGCGATAGTTCAGCCCGGCCCCGGCCGCGGTGTCGGTCACGTCAGACATCATGTCCACGGCCTGCACATCGGTGATGCCGTACTTCGCGGCCAAGACCTCGACTGTCGATCGCCCTTCGGTCACCGCCTCCGGATCCAGTTGGAATGCACGGTGGACCACGGCGACATCCTCGCGGCCAGGGAAGTCGGCGAGAGCCGCCTCCAGTCGCCGCTTTCCCAGGAAACACCACGGACACACCATGTCCGACCACACTTCGATCTGCATCGCAACTCCCATCCGAACTCGGCTCATCGACGAGCGCCAGGTCGGGAACGTTCATCAGCGCCCGCCCGGTGGCGACGCGGTGGCCTTCGCCGCCGAAGACCTGACTATCGCCGCGATCCAGAGTTCAGGCAACCTTGCCTTGGCTCCCGGCGGTGTGGTGGCCTCGACCACGCAGGCCGACCTGGACGGGGCGGTTCACGCTTCCCGCGCATCCCGTTCACCCAGCGGCGGAGGCCTGGTCGCGCCAGGCGCGGGCAGTGTCGGCGTCACCCTCGAGGTCGGCCAGCGCGGCCAGGTTGGACATCGCGGCCGGATGACCAAGCTCAGCGGCCTCCAACCAGAGCTCACGGGCCTCAGCGCTGCGACCGCCCTCCTGCAGCAGTACACCCAGGTTCACCATCGCACTGGCGTTTCCGTGCTCGGCCGCCGCCAACCACCAGCGATGGGTCTCGGCGGCGTTGCCGTCCTCGTGCGCCAGCGAACCCAACCTGTACATCGCTGTCGGGTCGCCATGTTGCGCGGCTCGATGCCACCAGTCCTTGGCCACGTCGGGCTCGCCGGCCTCGGCGGCCATCCCCGCAAGCGCCGTCATAGCGTCGGTATCGCCGAGCTCCGCCGCCCGAACCCACCAGTTCTTGGCTGCATCGGGGTCACCATTGTCCGACGCCAACGTCCCGAGGTTGGTCATGGCGTAGCCGTCGCCCAGTTCCGCCGCCCGCTCCCAGAACCCGCCGGCCTGCTCGAAGTCGCCGTCCGCTGCGGCGAAGGCGCCCAGGTTCACCATCGCCCCGGTGTGACCGGCGGCAGCCGCTTTGGTCAGCCAGTCCAGTCCCGCGTCCTCGTCGTCGTCCTCCATCAGGCAAAGGCCCGCGAGCACGAACATGCCCTGCGGGTCGCCGGCCTCGGCCGCGCTGGTGAACCAGCGACGGGACTCGCTCAAGGCGCCGGCGTCGTGGGTCAGGGCCCCGAGTTTGACCATCGCATCTGTGTCGCCAGCCTCGGCCGCGCGCAACAGCGGCTGCAAGGGGTTGTCGTCCCCCTCGCCGTACAGAATCGCCGGATCGACCGGGTTCGGGGGAGTCTCAGAGTTGGCCATGGTGCCCTCCGGCGGTGGTGGTCAGGTAGGCGTCGCTGCTGGCGGGAGTATCGAGAGCGAGTGTGGTCGCAGTGGCCCGGCTCCGCCCCTGCACAGCCAAGGCGAGCACCCCACATGTGGCGAGCAGCGACAAAGCGTTGACGACGATGATTGCGGCGTCCGGGCGCAGCAGGCCATAGGTAAGCCACAGAATCTGCCCCGACACCACCAGACTCCACGCCGCCACCGAGACCTTCGAGGGTGCGTGTCGCGTCCGCCACGAGAGGACCAACTGCGGCACGGCCAGGCACACGCCGAGAACGACTCCCAGCACCCCCACGAAGGGGGTCGGAGCAAACAGCGCCAGACCGATCACGCCGGCCACGCCGACGGGCACCAAGAGCGCGAGCAGCGAACTGCCCGACCTCATCCTCACCAGGGCCGCGACCAGGATGCCGAAGGCGATCACACCTCCGGCGTTGGCGTAGATCGTGGCCGCAGAACCGACGTGCAGGCCGTACGCGGTCCAGACCGCTGCGCTGCCGAGGAACAGGCTCCAGCTGCCGATGCTCACCCCTTGCGCGCCTTCCGTGAGCGCTTCGCGCAACTGCGGAAAGGAGGAAGCGAGCAGCAATAGGCCGGCGAGCAGGCCAAGGAGTTCGAGAGTCATTGACACCCATTCTCGCCCCTGGGCCGCCTGGAGGGGAAGGCGCGCGCAGGCGACCTTGCACACACTTGACGTGCACGGGTAATGACTGGCCCGCGCGATAGGCTCGCTGCGCAGCCTCTGGAGGGAAGAACCGTGTCGATCACCGTCCTCGTCGGACCCGACGCTGTCGCGAGCGAGTTGCCCGAGGGCTCCTCGGCCGGGCAGTTGTTCGACGACCGCGCCGTCGTGGTAGCCCGCGTGAACGGTGAGCTGCGCGACCTCGACGCTCCGCTTGCCGATGGCGATCGGGTCGAGGCCGTCACGGTTGCCGAGCCTGACGGGCTTGCGGTGCTGCGCCACTCCTGCGCTCACGTGCTGGCGCAGGCGGTGCAGTCGTTCGACCCCGACGCCAAACTCGGCATCGGCCCGCCGATCGCTGACGGCTTCTACTACGACTTCGGCGTCGAGCGTCCCTTCACCCCCGAGGACCTCGCCACCCTCGAGAAGCGCATGCAGGCCATCATCAAGAGCGGTCAGCGGTTCTCCCGTCGGGCGGTCACCGACGACGAGGCGCTTACGGAGTTGGAGTTCCAGCCTTACAAGCTGCAGCTGATCAGCAAGAAGGGCGGGGCCGGCGAGCCGAGCCCGGACATCATGGAGGTCGGCGGCGAGCAGCTGACCATGTACGACAACGTCGATCGGCGCGACCAGACGGTGTGGACCGATCTGTGCCGCGGTCCGCACGTCCCCACGACGCGCTACATCCCGGCCAACGCCTTCAAGCTGATGCGCAGTGCGGCCGTGTACTGGCTCTCCGACGAGCGCAACCCGCAGTTGCAGCGCATCTACGGCACGGCATGGCCCGACAAGGACGCCATGCGGGCCTACCTGGACTTTCTGGCCGAGGCCGCCAAGCGCGACCACCGCCGCCTCGGTGCGGAGCTGGACCTATTCAGCTTCCCCGAGCAGATCGGGTCGGGCCTTGCCGTGTTCCACCCCAAGGGCGGCGTCATCCGCCGCGAGATGGAGGACTACTCCCGTCGCCGGCACGAGGAGGGCGGCTACGAATTCGTCAACACCCCGCACATCACCAAGGCCGGTCTGTTCGAGACCTCCGGACACCTGGACTGGTACGCCGACGGCATGTACCCGCCCATGCACCTCGATGCGGAGTACGACGCTGACGGCGAGGTGCGCAAGCCCGGCCAGGACTACTACCTGAAGCCGATGAACTGCCCCATGCACAACCTGATCTTCGACGCGCGCGGACGCTCCTACCGGGAGCTGCCGCTGCGCTTGTTCGAGTTCGGGACGGTCTATCGCTACGAGAAGTCCGGCGTTGTGCACGGCCTCACGCGCGCCCGGGGCTTCACCCAGGACGACGCGCACATCTACTGCACCCCCGAGCAGATGCCAGGCGAGCTGGCCAACCTGTTGTCGTTCGTGCTCGACCTGTTGCGCGACTACGGCCTCGACGACTTCGAGCTCGAGCTCTCCACCCGCGACCCGGACAAATCCGTGGGAGAGGACGCCGAGTGGGATGCCGCAACCGACGCCCTGCGCGAGGCGGCCGAGGCCCAAGGGCTCGACCTCGTCCTCGACCCCGGCGGGGCGGCGTTCTACGGGCCGAAGATCTCGGTGCAGACCAAGGATGCGATCGGCCGTTCGTGGCAGATGTCCACGATTCAGGTCGACTTCCAGCTGCCTCAGCGATTCGGGCTGGAGTACACGGCTGCCGATGGCACCAAGCAGCGGCCGGTGATGATCCACCGCGCCCTGTTCGGCTCGATCGAGCGGTTCTTCGCCGTGCTGCTCGAGCACTACAACGGCGCCTTCCCGCCCTGGCTGGCACCGGTGCAGGTTTTGGCGGTCCCGGTGTCCGATGCACACGTGGACTACCTGGAATCGGTGGCCGAGGCCATGCGCGCCCGCGGCATCAGGGTGGAGGTCGACGCCTCCGCCGACCGCATGCCCAAGAAGATCCGCAACGCCACCAAGGCCAAGATCCCGTTCATCATGATCGCCGGCGACGAGGACATGGCCAACGGCGCGGTGTCGTTCCGGATGCGTGACGGCCAGCAGGACAACGGCATCCCTGTCGCGGGAGCCATCGAGCGGGTGGCCGAGGCGGTAGCGGGCAAGGAGCAGATCTGATGGCAGACCCATCAACCGAGGGTGCCGGGGCAGACCCCTTGATCGGCGACGATGTGACGGTGGATGAGGTCTATCCGGGTGTTCCGGAGGCCCAGGTCGTCCCCGGTGGCGTCGGCGCGGCCCCCGGCGCCGGTCAGGACAAGTGGGATCGGCTGTGGACCCCGCACCGGCTGCAGTACATCCGAAGCGCCAACGCCGTGCCCGGCGAGCGGGGGGCGGATGAGGCACCGGCGGAGCCTGCGTGCCCGTTCTGCCGGGTGCCGTCGATGCCCGAGCCGGAGTCGCTCATCGTGCACCGTGGCGACGTCGCCTTCGTTGTGCTCAACCTCTACCCATACAACTCCGGCCACCTGCTCGTGTGCCCCTACCGCCATGTCGCCGACTACACGCAGTTGAACCGCGCAGAGATCGACGAGGTCGCTGACCTGACGCAGCGCTGCATGGTGGCCCTGCGTGCGGCTGCTGGCCCGCAGGGATTCAACATCGGTATGAACCAGGGCAAGATCGCCGGTGCCGGGGTGGCCGACCACCTGCACCAGCACGTGGTCCCGCGCTGGCGCGGTGACATCAACTTCATGCCGATCGTCGGCGGTACCAAAACCATGCCGATGCTGTTGGAGCAGACGCGGGATTTGGTCGCCGAATACTGGCCTGGCTAGCGCCGCCGGTTATCCTGTTGCGGATGTCCCACTCTTCAGAGCCCCGCCCCGGCCATGGCAACACGCCACGCGGGCGTTTCAAACTCCGTCGGCGCCGCGCCGTTTTCGCCGTGTCGGCGCTCGCTGTGCTCACGGCCTGTGCCATTCCCACCGCCAGCGCGCTCGCGGACTCCCGCCCCCAGCCGTTGGCGGAGCGGGTCGGCGCCCCAGGGCAGGCCACCCCCGGCTCGGCCATCAACATCCAGGCCCAAGTGCCGGTGAAGACGCCACTACCGGTTGCGGACCCGTCGCTCTACCCACGCCAGCCGGCGCAACTGATTACCAAGGTGGACACCAGCGACAAGGTCGTCTTCCTCACGATCGACGACGGCGAGATCTCCGACCCCAAGATCCGCGCGGTGATCGAGGACAACGACGTTCCGGTCACCACCTTCCTGGCCGGTAAGTACGGCGCTGCGGACTGGGGCTACTGGCGCGGCATGACCGAGGTGGGATCGATCCAGAATCACACCATCAACCATCCCTCGCTGCGCGGGCTCAGCCGCGCCGGGCAGGCCCAGGAGATATGCGGCGAGAGCCAGCTGTCCGCGGGCAACACGGGTGTGACCCCGTGGATGCTGCGCCCGCCCTACGGCGAGTACAACAGCAACACGCTTGCTGCGGCTGGCGACTGCGGCCTGGACTACGTCGTCATGTGGAGCGCCACGCTGCCGTCGGACAAGCTGATCTATCAGGTCGGCGACTCGTTGCGCCCCGGCGAGATCATCCTCACCCACTTCCGATGGGACCTCCCGGGCCACCTCCAGGCGCTGATTGACAACATCCACGCTCAGGGCTTCACCATCGCCCGGCTCGAGGACTACTTGCCGCCGCGCTCCTGACCGTCGCCGAGGCGCGCCCAGCTGTGCCCTCAGTTCGGCTTGAGCACCACCTGCAGCGAGATCACGATTACCCCGATGGCACCGCCGCTCAGCGTGGCGAGAAGCCAGCGCCAGCCGCGCAACCCGGCCTGCCGCCCGGCCATTCCAGCCAACAGCATCAGCGAGATGATCGCAGTCCACAGCAGCACTTCGATCGTCCTGCCCACCGTCAGAGGACTCAGCCATCCCACGGTCAAGACGATGAGCGGCGGTACGGCTGCGAGCAGCAATGGCCCCTGGCGCGCCAGGTGGGACCGCCACTGCGCGCCGGTCAGCGGGGTTTGCTGCTCGGAGTAGGCCTGCATCAACTCTGCGAACAGGTGCGCGGCCGTGAGCGCGAGGATCGGGGCGATGATCACCGCTGCGGCCTCGGCGAAGGACTCCAGTTGTGCCCAGCCGTGGTAGACCACGAGCACGGACATCAGCGAAATCGTCGCGCTCGTGGTCCGCTTCAGGTTGACGCGGTGCCCCAAGATCGTCACCGGCGGCGGGGGTGTGCGTGTCACGAGTCGCTACCTTTCCGCTTCACTCATCTTTACGCTCGTACAGGCGCGAGCCAGACCT
Organism: Candidatus Nanopelagicales bacterium; assembly: GCA_044326505.1. Taxonomy (GTDB): domain Bacteria; phylum Actinomycetota; class Actinomycetes; order S36-B12; family UBA10799; genus JACJWR01. The sequence continues at coordinate 7,088 of JBIRBF010000080.1, forward strand.
GCGAATCTGCCAGAGCCTCGCCGGGGTGGGCAGCCAGCACCGAGCGCACCCGCACCAGGCCGTCGGTGGGCCCATCGAGGATCTCCAGCATCGTCGGCCAGGAACGGAACGGCGCCGCGGAGCCGTCCATGCCCGGCATGGACGATGTGACCACGGCTACGCCCTCCTGCGGCAGTCGCCCGAAGACTTCCCGCACCGCAAGCGTGCCATCGGCCTCAACGGCCATGACGACAGCCGCACTACCCACGCACGGATCGCCGATGGCATCCCGGCGCACGAGTCGATCGGACGGCCCGGGGATGTGCTGGCCATCATCGGCCGCCTCGAGCCGCTGCAGGGCGTCCGCCAGATCGACGGCCCAGGCGCCGTCGGTGCTGGCCGGCAGGACGGGGGCGAGTTCGCCGGAAAGCACCGGCCCCCTGATCGCTCGGGCAATCGAGGAGGGCGTGATGCCGGCCGAGACCGACGCCGCGAAACCGTCGTCGGCCAGCACAGCCAGGTGGTCCACCAGAACTGCTCGGTCCTCTGCGGCCGCTTGCGCATGCTCGGGGTCGGCGGCCAACACCCCGTCCGGCCCGCTGATCGTGAGCTCGGCCAGGCCCAGGCTGGCCACGGGCAGGTGGTCATCGCTCCACACCGGCAGGCGCACCGGAACGCACTCGGGGCCCAGCGCCCGTGCGGCGATCGCCGCCAGATCCGCGAAGTCGGGCGCGTCGGCGGCCAGGTCCGTCACGAGCACGGCACGGGGAAGGCCTGCGTCCTCGGCCGCCCGCCAGAGCTCGGTCGTCGCCGGATCGAGACCGACCGAGCAGGGCAGGACGACGCACAGCAGGTCGCTGGCGAGGGTGGCGATGGTGATGCGAAGCATCTGCTCGTGGTCGGCGCCCGCCACGTGTGCGAGCGCCACCGGCAGGAGGCCGGCGTCCACTGCCATCTGGAGCGCCTCGGCGGGAACCCCCGCCGGTCCGGCGAAGGCGAGGAGGGGTCGGTCGTGGCTGGTCACCAGGTCAGTGTGAACCCCCGCACAAGTCCGCGGCGCGCGGACACGGCCGATCCCGGGTGGCGGCAACTACAGTTGGGCTGTCCCCGCGAAAGGTCTCACCCTTGCTGAACCAGACGAACGCCCGTGCAGTAGCCGGGAAGGTCATCAACCCCATCGCCGGCGCGTTGGTGCGTATGGGTGTCTCGCCCGATGCGGTGACGATCACCGGAACCGTGTGCGTCAGCCTGGCGGCGGTGATCTTCTTCCCCAGCGGCCGGTTCGTGATCGGCGTGATCATCATCGTGCTGTTCGTGTTCAGCGACATGCTCGACGGGGCCATGGCGCGGATGACCCACCGCAAGGGACCGTGGGGCGCTTTCCTGGACTCGACGCTTGACCGTGTCGCTGACGGTTTCGTGTTCGGCTCGCTGCTGATCTGGGCCGCGGCGACGCAGTCGGCGTTTACGACGGCCGCCGCCTTGATCGCATTGGTGGCCAGCACCGTCATCTCGTACGCCAAGGCGCGCGCCGAGGGTCTGGACATGACCTGCAACATCGGCATCGCCGAGCGCACGGAGCGGCTGATCCTTGTGCTGGCGGCCGCGTTCCTGTGCGGGCTGGGGGTGCCCTACATCCTGCCGGCGGCGCTGTGGGTGCTCGCAGCGCTGGCGGTGCTCACCGTGGCCCAGCGCTTCGCCGTGGTGCGCCGACAGGCCATGGCGATCGCCGCGGCGCTGCCCGACGCGCCGACCGACACGCCGACCGAGGAGGGCTGAGGTGGAGTCGCCGAGCGAGTTCGCGTCCTACCTGGCCTATTCAGTCGGGTGGCGCGCCGTGCGGCTGATGCCGCAGCGCGTTGCCTACCGCACCTTCTCGGGGATCGCTGATCAGGCTTGGCGGCAACAGGGCTCGGGTGCGGTGCAGTTGCAGCGCAACCTGGCGCGGGTGCTGCCCGACACGCCCGAACGCGAACTGCGCGACCTCGGGCGTGCCGGCATGCAGAGCTACTTTCGCTACTGGTGCGACGTCTTCCGCCTGCCAGACCAGTCCCGGCGGACGATCCAGGCCTCCTTCGACCTGCTCGGCAAGCAGCAGTTGCACGATGCCCTGGCCGCTGGCACGGGTGCCATCGTCGTGCTGCCGCACGCAGGCAACTGGGACCACGCCGGGGCCTACGCCGCCCTCGAGTTCGACAACCTGGTCAGCGTCGCCGAGGACCTCAAACCCGAACGGCTCACGTCGAAGTTCCTGGAATTCCGGGAGTCCCTCGGCATGGAGATCCTCACGCTGCGCAAGGGTGAGGACGTCTTCGGCCAGCTCGTGGAGCTCGTCGGCCAGAACAAGGTCATCGCCCTGCTCGGCGACCGCGACCTGACGTCGAGCGGTGTGCCGGTCGAGTTCTTCGGCGACGCCACCCGGATGCCCGCTGGGCCTGCTGCGCTGGCGCACGCCACCGGCGCGCCGCTGTTCGCCGCCACCCTCTGGTACGAGGGCCCGATGGCCATGGCCAGCATCAGCAGGCAGGTCCCGGTGGACCTCTCGGCCGACCGCACCGCGGCCGTGCGTCAGACGACGCAGCACGTCGCCGACATGCTCGCCGAGGGGATCGCCGAGCACCCGGTCGACTGGCACATGCTGCAGCGGCTGTGGTTGGCCGACCTCGACCAGAGCCGGCTTAAGGCCAGCAAATACGACCTGCCGGACGCCGACCCCGGCGCAGACTCCGGGGTCGGGGGCTGATGCGGCTCGGCATCGTCTGCCCGTACGCCTGGGATACCCCCGGCGGCGTGCAGGCCCACGTGCGCGACTTGGCCGAGGAATTGATGCGGCGCGGACACGAGGTGAGCGTCCTCGCCCCCGCGGAGGACGAGGAGTGCCTACCCGACTACGCCGTCTGGGCCGGGCGCCCGATGTCGGTGCCGTACAACGGGTCGGTCGCCAAGTTCAACTTCGGCGTCGTTTCCGCCGCCCGAGTGCGTCGCTGGATCAAGGAGGGCGACTTCGACGTCGTGCACGTCCACGAGGCCTCCTCGCCGACCGTCTCGGTGCTGGCGTGCTGGGTGGCGAATGGGCCGCTGGTGGCCACCCAGCACACGGCGATGGACCGCTCGCGGGCGCTGTCGTCGCTGTCTTTGCTGGTCAACACCGCCATGGAGAAGGTGTCCGGGCGTATCGCTGTGTCCGAGAAGGCTCGCCAGTTCATGGTGGAGCACGTCGGCGGCGACGCGGTGCTCATCCCCAACGGGGTCAACTGCGCCGCCTTCGCAGACCCACAGCCGTTGCCCGGCTATCCGCGCTCGGGGCCGACGCTGTTTTTCATCGGCCGGATCGACGAGCCGCGCAAGGGCCTGCCCACGCTGCTCGCCGCGATGCCCGCGATCATCTCCGAGCACCCCGATGTGCAACTGCTCGTGGCCGGGCCGGGGGACGTGGAGGAGGTCCGCGCGGAGCTCCCGCCCGACGTGCGCGACCACGTCGCCCTCTTGGGACTCGTCTCAGAGCGGGACAAGGTGCGCGCCTTTCACTCGGCGGATCTCTACATCGCCCCGCAGTTGGGCGGCGAGAGCTTCGGCATCGTCCTGCTCGAGGCCATGGCCAGCGGCGCCCCCGTCCTCGCCAGTGATCTGGAGGCGTTCCGGCTTGTTCTCCGCGAGGGCCGTGATGGCGCGCTGTTCACGACCGGCGACATCGATGGTCTGGCGTCGTCGGTCAACGCCCTGCTGTCGGACCCTGAGAGGCGCGCGCAGATGTCCGCGCTCGGGCTTCGACGGGCGTGGGAATTCGACTGGGGAACGGTCGCTCGCGACATCGAGCGGGTGTACGAGTCGATCGCCACGCCCGGCCGGCCCGTCACCGCCGACCTCAGCGAACAGTTGCTTGGCCGCTGGGCCCGCCGTACCCCACGGGAGGTGTAGCCAATGACCTGGCAGTGGTGGCTCCTGATCGTCGTGCTCGTCGTCGGCGTCCTCGTCGCGATCTTCCTGTCCAGCACGGCCGGGCGCCTCGACCGGCTGCACCACCGAGTCGACGTGAGTCGCGCCAATCTGGACTCCGAGCTGCGTCGGCGACGCGACCTGACCGACCATGTGGCAGCGATCGGGGTGGTCGATCCGGCGTCGGCCCTCCTGCTCGCGGACGCGGTGGCGAGCGTCGATGCCGCCGAGACCGGTGGTGACCGGGTGTCGTTCTACCTGGCGGAGTCCGACCTTTCGACCGTGCTCGCCGCAGTCTTCAGCGACCCGGTCGAAGTGGACGAGATCGTGGCCGCCCCCGGCGGCGAGGTGGTGGAACGGCTCGCCGACGCCTGCCAGCGGGTGCAGATCGGCCGTCGTTTTTACAACGACGCCGTCAACGGCACTCGATCGGTGCGCCAGAGCCTGGTCGTGCGGACGTTCCATCTGCAAGGCACTGCGGCCATGCCCGAAACGGTTGAGATGGTCGATGCCCCGCCGCCCGGGTTCGCCGGCAGGTGACAGCGGCCGGCTTGGGCGCATACGCGCCGATGCGGTGGCGCGCGACGCCCGTACAATCGTCACGCTACGTCCGGGCGCCGTTCCTCGGCCCCCGCACCGCAACCGTCGAGACCACTCAGCGAGGTACATCGTGACCGACTCCGCCACCCTTCA
>JBIRBF010000078.1:0-12106 GCA_044326505.1 Candidatus Nanopelagicales bacterium
CCGCGGAGCCCGCGCTCCTGCTGCTCGACGAGCCACTGGCTGCGATCGACGCTCCCGCCGCCGCCGAACTGCGCGACGTGCTGCGGCGCGTGCTCACAGATCGGACCACGATCCTAGTCACCCACGAACCGCTCGACGCCGCGCTGATCGCCGACCGGATGGCGGTTCTGGACGGTGGGACGGTGGTGGAGGAAGGCACCGTGGCGGACGTGCTCGGCAACCCGCGCAGCGCCTTCGCCGCCGACCTGCTGGGAGTGAACCTGATACCCGGCACGGCGGGACCCGCTCACACGGTGATCCTGCCCAGCGGCCAGCTGATCGCAGGACGCCCGGGGCCCCAGGGAGCGGTTCCTGACGGACAGCCGGCGCTGGCGCGTTTCGCCCCTTCCGCCGTCGTGGTGCACCTAACTCAGCAGGTCGGCAGCGCCCGCAATACGATCCCGGGCACCATCACCGGGATCGAGCCACTTGGCGGCCTGATGCGCCTGCGGGTCGACGCAGTCCGGGCCGATGTGACGCCCGCCGCCGTAGCCGAACTGGGGCTCACCGTCGGCTCGCGGGTGCTACTTTCGATCAAGGCCGCGGAAGTCACCGTGGTCCGGGGGAGTGGGGACTGACATGCAGACGATCATCCGAGTGAGCGCAGACGTCGGCGAGAACGCCCGCAAGGCAGCGGTCAACCAGGCGCGCGCGCAGGGCTACCGCAACGTCACGGTCTTTCAGGTCCGGCAAGTCGGCCCGCGGGAGTACGAGGTGGAACTCAACGTCACGAACTGAGGTCCAGAGCCGGCGACCGCGTAGGCTGACCACGTGTGGCTTTCGGCGCGAGTTGACTACGCGGTGCGCGCCATGCTCGTGCTCGCGGCAGGCGACGGGACGCCCACGCCCATCCACGCCATCGCGGCAGCGCAGGACATCCCAGCCGGCTTCCTCGAGAACATCGTGGGCGATCTGCGCCGAGCCGGGCTTGTGGTGGCCAAGCGCGGTCGGGCGGGCGGGCTCGTGCTGTCCCGGCCGGCCGACGAGATCACCATCGCCGACCTGATCCGGGCGGAGACGGGCAACTTGGCCGATATCCACGGGCTGCGCCCGGAGGAGGCCACCTACTCCGGCGCGGCCACGCACTTGACCGACGTCTGGGTGGCGGCCCGAGCCGCGTACCGCAGCGTCCTCGAGTCAGTGACATTGGCCGACGTCGTCGCGGGCGAACTACCGCCCGAGGTGGTACTCCTCGCAGCCGATCCGCGTGCGTGGGCCTCACACCCCCAGCTGTAACACCGGCTTCACCCCTTTTTCGGGGGTGTCTGTTGCCTTCTTCCCTCCGGGTGCTTAAACTTCACTAAATCAGTTGTCTTTAGACAATATGCGCGAGTCGACGACTCCGCGGAAGGGGAATTCCCATGACTGCACGGAACGGTTGGAGCGGCCTGCGGCTGCTCGCAGCCCTGGCCGCACTGCTTTTCACAGCATCTGTGGCCAGCGCCTGCGGGAGCGCCTCAGCCGCGTCGCAACCTTCCGGCAGCGGGGACGCCAGCGAGCTCCGACTCGGCTACTTCGCCAACCTCACCCACGCCCTCCCAGTGCTCGGAGTTGCCGACGGGCAGTACCAGCAGGCCCTGGGCGGTACGAAACTCACCACGCAGGTGTTCAACGCTGGCCCCGCTGCAGTCGAGGCTGTGCTCTCCGGTGCGATTGACGCGGCCTACCTGGGGCCGAACCCAGCCATCAACGCCTACAGCAAGAGCGGCGGCGAGGCGATTCGCATCATCTCCGGCGCGACCAGCGGTGGGGCACAGTTCGTCGTCAAGCCCGAAGTGACCAACGACAACCTCAAGGGGCGGACCTTCGCGACGCCGCAGCTGGGCAACACCCAGGACGTTGCGCTGCGGTACTGGCTGCAACAGCAGGGCCTGACGGCACCCTCGGCCGGCGGCGGCGACGTGAACGTCCAGCCGATGGAGAACTCGACGACGCTCACGCAGTTCAAGGCCGGCGACATCGACGGCGCCTGGCTACCGGAGCCATGGGCATCGCGACTGGTGCTCGAGGGCGGCGGCAAGGTGCTGGTGGACGAGGCCTCGCTGTGGCCCAGCGGTCAGTTCGTCACCACCCACCTGATCGTGGCGACGCCCTTCCTACAGAAGTACCCGGCGACCGTCAGCAAGCTGCTCGCGGGACAACTGGCCACCCAGGCGATCATCGAGCAGGACCCGGTCAGCGCCCGGGACCGGACCAACGCAGCACTCGAGCAGTTGACCGGCAAGGCCCTCGCGCCCGACGTCCTGGCCCGAGCTTGGCCGACGCTGACGGTGACCGCCGACCCCATCGCGTCGTCGCTTGCAGCAGATCAGGACCACGCGGTCAGCGTCGGACTGGCCAAAGCCGTGGATCTCCAGGGGATCTACGACCTGCGCCCGCTCAACGCCCTGCTCACAGCGGCGGGCAAGCCGACCGTGAGCGCGGGCGGCCTGGGCGCTCAGTAATGGCCCACACTAGGCAGATGGAAGCCCCGCAAGCGACCAGCGCGGCAGCCGCGGCGGCCCCAATCTCGGGGGCCGTCGCGGTCAGCCACCTGACCAAGGTGTTCGAGGCCGGCGGTCCGCCGGTGCTGCTCGACGTCGACTTGGTCGTCGGCGCGGGCGAGTTCGTCTGCCTGCTCGGGGCGTCGGGCTGCGGGAAGTCCACCCTGCTCAACATCCTGGCCGGGCTGGACCAGCCGACCAGCGGCACCGTCACCGTCGCGGGCACGCGGGTGGCGCTGATGTTCCAGGAGTCCGCCCTGTTCCCGTGGCTGACCGCTGCCGGGAACATCGATCTGGCGCTGCGCCTGGCCGGGGTGCCCAAGGCCGAACGCCCCGCGCGGGTGGAAGATCTGCTGGTCCGGGTGCACCTCGGCGGCCAGGGCGGAAAGCGCGTGCACGAACTGTCCGGCGGGATGCGACAGCGCGTCGCCCTGGCGCGGGCACTTGCCCAGGACGCGCACGTGCTGCTGATGGACGAGCCGTTCGCGGCGCTCGACGCGATCACCCGCGATGTGCTGCACGACGAGCTCTCGACGATCTGGCGCGAGACCGGCCTGACGGTCATCTTCGTCACCCACAACGTGCGCGAGGCCGTACGCCTGGGCCAACGCGTCCTGCTCATGTCGAGTCGTCCGGGTCGGATCGTGGCCGAGTGGCACGTCGAGCTCGACGAACCACGGGCGATGGACACCCCCGCCGTCGCGGAGCTCGCGTCGACCATCACCGCACAGCTGCGCCAGGAGATCCGCCGCCATGCCCGCTAACAAACTCGACGACGGGATCGACAACGACCTCGCCAGCCTGAACGCCGGCCTGGATGCGCTCGATGCCCCGGCGTCCTCGGCCAAGAGCGGCCGGAGCGTGCTGCGCAGCCTGGTGCCGCCCGCGCTGGCGATCGCCCTCCTCATCATCACGTGGTGGATCGTCGTCGCCCTCAAGCTGCAGCCGCAGTACATGCTGCCTTCGCCGGCGGACGTCTGGACCACGTTCACCGGCTCGTTGGCCAGCGGCGAGGCGGCCACAGCCGTCGGCAACAGTCTGCTGCGGGCGTTTGTCGGCTTCGGCATCTCGTTGGTGCTCGGGACGGTCCTGGGCCTGCTGCTCGCACGGTTCTCGCTCGTGAAGTCGGCGCTGGGCCCCATCGTGACCGGTCTGATGGTGCTGCCTTCGGTGGCCTGGGTGCCGGCCGCAATCCTTTGGTTCGGGATCAGCACCGAGGCCATGCTGTTCGTCGTCGTGCTGGGCGCGACCCCGTCCATCGCCAACGGCCTGGTCGGCGGGATCAGCCAGATCCCCCCGCTGCTCCTGCGAGCCGGACGGGTGCTCGGGGCCGAAGGGCTCGCGGCGATTCGCTTCGTGGTGCTGCCCGCGGCGCTCCCGGGCTACCTCGGCGGCCTGCGCCAGGGCTGGGCCTTCGCGTGGCGCTCCCTGATGGCGGCCGAGCTGATCGCCTTCTCCCCCGCGCTGGGCCTCGGCCTCGGGCAACTGCTCGACCAGGGCCGGGAACTCTCGGACATGTCACTGGTGATGACGACCATCATCATGATTCTGGTGGTCGGGATCACGGTGGAGTTGTGCGTCTTCGCCCCCCTCGAGCGGCGCGTCCTCAGACAGCGAGGCCTGGCTCCCGCTGCACGCAGCTAGCAGGCGCCAGGCCTCGTCGCCTGCGGCAGGTCGCTACGACGCGGCGGACTCGTCCTCGGCCGGAACAACCTCGGCCCAATAAACGCGCGGTGCCCGGTCGGCAGCGAGCAGGGTTACCGCGTAGTCCTTGATGCTCTTCACGATGTGAACCTCCTAGGCTTCGGTGATGGTGAACGGTTGTGCACCACCTGTTCACTTTTCGTTCACCTAACGTACCACTTCTGGAAATGTACGGGTGGAGGCCCCCCCAGGGCGCGTCGCAACCGGGAATCAATCTCTCAGCGCGACGGGACAGCGAGGTCGGCGCAATACTGCCGCGCATGACTCCACGCGCACGGATCATCTCGGTGGTGGCGGTGGTGCTGGGCTGCGCCCTCGTCGCAGCGCTGCTGCTGAGCACGACCGACCATCTGACCGACCGCAACGTTCAGGGCAACCCGGACCTGGGGACCACGTCCGAGTTTGACGGCGTCGTCAGCTCGCCGGTCACCGACTTCTACACGCCACCCAGCCCGTTGCCCAAGGTGTCGCCGGGCACGATCCTCAAGTCCGAGACCATCCCCGAGGCGCCCAAGGGCGTCAAGGCCTCACGGATCATGTACATGAGCCAGAACAACGCGGGCGAGCCGCTGGCCATCACGGCGTATGTCGCAACGCCCGACAAGCCCACCCAGACCGGCTACCCCGTCGTCGCGATCGCTCACGGGACCACCGGCCTGGACCCCCAGTGCGGCATGAGTCAAGCGCCTTTCACCGCCGGCACCACCGGCTTCGAATACTGGAACTTCCTGGGCGCGCAACTGGTGCAGTCCGGCATGGCTGTCGTGGTGACGGACTACGAAGGCATGGGCGCGCCGGGGACGCCGACCTACTTGTTGCGCAAGCAGGGCTACGACGTGCTCGACAGCCTGCGCGCAGCCACCCGCTTCGACCCGACGATGATCGACGCCAACAACCTGGCCATGATCGGTCACAGCGAGGGCGCCTACGTCACGCTGGTCGGCGCCGACATGGCCAACGAGTACGCGCCCGAGTTGTCGCTGCGCGGATCGGTGTCGATCGCACCCGGCGGTGTACCGCCGGTGCCCGCAGCGGTCAAGGCGATCGTGGCCGACACCGGCACCAAGGGCGGCGGGCCCCGCAACGGCTACATCACCTCCCTGTCGACCAGCTGGTCGGCGACCTACCCGGACCTGGTGCCGTTCGACTCCTGGGTCACCCCCAAGGGCGCGGCGGAGGTGCCGGAGTATGCCAAGCAGTGCCAGGGCCAGGTGGTCCAGACCATGACGGCGCCGTTCACCGACTACTTCCGCAAGGATCTGCCGCCGGAGCTGATCGAGGTGGCGGCCATGAACCAGCCGATCACCCGCAAGGCCGCGGTGCCCCTGCTGATGCTGCAGGGCATGAAGGACACGGGCATCGTGCCCCAGGTGACCAAGGGCATGTTCCAGCTCGAGTGCGCGTACGGCTCCACAGCCAAGTACCAGCAGTTCCAGAACGACACCCACCGGTCCTCGGTGTTCGCCTCGGCTGAGACGTACACCGACTGGCTCTGGGACCGCTTCACCGATAAGCCCGCGCCCTCCAACTGCCAGGGGATGTGACCATGCTCGGAATCGTCGCAATCACGATTGCCTTCGCCATCGTCGCGCTCGCCGGCGTCACCGGGGCCGTCGGCGCTCGGAACACGCCCGGGCGCAGCTTCATCGCGGTCTGGCCGCTGCTCATCGCCGGCGGCGCCTACATCATGTCGCGGGGCGGGACCACCCTGTGGGCGCTAGGCATCGGGATCGCCGTGGCGATCGGGGTGCTGGTGAATGCCAAGCTGACCGCAGGCGCACCAGATGCCGACAACGGCCGCTGGGGGGCCGCCGCAGGTGGGGCGGTCGCCAAAGCCGCGCTTGCCGTGATCGTCGCCGCCATGGCGCTGTCCTGGTTCGTAGGCGTCATCGCCGCGCTGGTACCGGCCATCCGGGTCAACCAGCCGCTCTTAGCCATCGCCATCGTGTCTGCTGCCGTCGTGGCGGCGGCATTCCGGGGTGCTCGCGTGGGCCTGGCACGCACAGCCATGATCATCACGATCGTCTTCGCGGTGCTGATCCTGATCGGCGGCTTGCTGGCGGGCACACCGGCGCGCAGCCTCAACCCGATCGTGCCGATGGAGGGCCCGGGGCTCGTGGGCGGGCTGGTGAGTCTGCTGGCGATTCTGCTGGTGGCGGCCGTCTTCCCCGGCCTCGGCGGGTCCGCCCGCGGCAAGGTGAACACCCGTGGCGCCATCATCGCGGTGGTCGTTGGGACTCTCGGCCTCATCGGGGTGATCTGGGTGGCCGGCGGCTCGCTGCAGTTCCCCTCGCTGGTGATGACGACCGTCACCGGCTACATCTCCTTCGCACCTGGCTGGGGCGGCGGTTTGTTCGCGGGCCTGGTCGCCTTCGTGGCGGTCGTCGTGATTGCCGCGCTGGTTGCCGCAGCACTGGAGCCCTTCAGCGATCTGCCCGAGCACACCTTCGGTCGGCTGCTCTCGCGCCGACCGGCGGCACTGCTCGTCGTCGGGCTGTTCGTGGTGCTGGTGGCGCTGAGCCCCGCCGGTGGAGCATGGCTGACCGTGACGTTGGCGGTAGCGGCGATCGCCGCACTCGTCTTCGTGCGCAGGGGCGCCAAGGCAGCGCCGGAGCCTGCTGCCGAGCCGGCGGCCGCCAACGTCGGCTGACCGAACCCGGCAGGGCTACGACGCGACTCCCGCGATGCAACTCTGCGCCGTGGCGTTGTAGCCGTGCTCATCTACCACCGCGCGTTGATCCTCGACACTCACTTCCGCGCACCACCGAATCGAGCCGGGCCGAGTCGAGCCGATGACGGTGGTGCCTTCCGAAAGCTGTTTGCCCTCGATGGCACCTGGCCCGGAAGGCGAGGGCCCGCGAGCATCCGTCAGGGGACCCACGACGAGCGTCGTCGTTTCGGCGCCCTGGGTCAGAGTGCCCACGTCGGTTCCGAGCGAGCTGTACTCGCCGAAGGCTTCCCCGAGCTCGTAGACGACCGTCTGGCCGTCCTGGATCGCCTGCGCCCGATGTGCTTTGCGCGCTTGGGCGATATAGATAGAGATCGAGATCGACGCAAGAATGCCGACGATGAGCACCACGACGAGCAACTCCACCAGCGTGAAGCCAGAGTCAGTGCCGCGCGCCGGGGCCGAGGTGCGCATACGGACGATCATGCACGAGAATCGGACACCATGCGTAACGACTTGAGCCGGACGCGCCACCTAGCGGAGTAATGTCCTTGACATTGTCAACTTTACTGTTCCTTTAACGTAGGGGTGTCGGGGGGCACAAAAGTCGTCTCTCTGGGGTGCTTGCGGGGGGCTAACTTTGAAGTGTCGCCAGCAACCACACCCCGACAGGGGACAGGCGACCTGCCGAGTCGCAGACGCGCTTTAGGCCCCCGATGGGCTGCCCAGCGAATGCGTACCGGAGCCGGCCAATAGCAGGCCGCGCAGCGGCGCAGCGAGGACGTTCACACGTCCCGACGCCCCGGGAGGCAGCAAAGAGGACACCCACTGATGTCGAAGTTCACCCACGTCCGCCACTCCGGCCTGTCGGTCCCGGCTACGGCCGCCACCGTCACGGCGACGGTTGCTGTCGCGGGGCTGAGCGTCTTCGCCGGCGCCAGCTCGGCGCAGGCGACCCCCACCATCATGCGGGCAGGGGCGCCGATCCCGACCGTGTCGGCCTCCCCGAGCGCCAGCGCCTTCCAGACTTCCATGATCAAGGCCTACGACGACCGCAGCGCCAAGATCGAGGCCCAGACCGCCGAGGCGACCGCAGCGCAGGCCGCGGCAGACGCTGCGGCTGCCCAGACCGCGGCCACCCAGGCCGTCGAGGCACAGGCCGCAGCGGCTGCTCAGGCCGCTGCTGAGGCTCAGGCAGCTGCCGAGGCGCAGGCCGCCCAGCAGTCCACGGCCACCTCGTCCGCCGGCGGTTCGGCTGATGCCTCCGCCTGGGCGAGCAGCGCCAAGTCCATGGCCGTCAAGTCCTGCGAGTCCACCAACAACTACTCGATCAATACCGGCAACGGGTACTACGGCGCCTGGCAGTTCGACTACCCGAGCTGGCACGCCAACGGTGGTGGCCAGTTTGCCGACTACCCGCACCAGGCCACCCCGGCGCAGCAGGACTACGTGGCCTACACCTACTGGCTGAAGGCCGGTTGGGGTCCCTGGGAGTGTGGCTGATAGGGCTCGTAGAAGCCGTTGACGTCCACCAAGACGTCGAGCACACCGCCTGAACCGTTATAAATCCCGAGGTTCCGATCCGCACCAATGCCCACGGCGCTGCCGTTGGCTCTGGTGTACCTGGACCCCGGCCAGTTGAGCACAGACGCTGCGGGTCTGGCCCCATCACCGGGCCAGACCCGCAAGTGTCCGCTCCCACCGGTACGAACGGCGGTCACGTTGCACTCCACGGCCGTCGCACCGATCGGGACCGCCTCGACAGCCGGCTCCCCCTGTGCCGCCGCCACCGACACCGTCGGCTCCGCCCCGGCGGGCAGGGGGCCCATACCGCCATTCGCCAGCCGGGTATCGAGCACCCGCACCGGATCCGTCACTCGGAAGTGGGCACCAGAGCCGGAGTAGAAGCCGACGACGTCGATCAGGAATCGGACCGGCGCCCCGCCGGAGTTGTAGACCTCAAGGCGCCGGTCCTCGCCCACCTGCACGCTCGTGGCGTTGGCAACTCGATCGCCCGCCGCGAAGTTGATAGTCGAGGACTCCGGGAGCGGAGTGCCTGCCCGATGCACCCGCAGGTGACCAGCGGCGGCAGGGTCCACGACCGTAATGTTGTAGGCCACCGCCGATGCACCCGGGGGCACCACTGAGGCCAGCTCCACCGCCGTCGAGGCACCGCCGGCGGTCGCGGCTCCGCTCTGGACGGAGTCGTACACCCGGGTGGGCGGCAACGGTGTGAACAGACCACCGGCGAGCTGAGCAGGCGTTCCACCAGCTGCAGGGGCGAAGTACCCCACCACGTCCACCACCGCATCCACAGGCACAGCAGCGCCGTTGTAGAGCTTCAGCGTGCGATCCGGCGCCAGCCTGGTCGTGAGCCCGTTCGCGATCGACTCCCGGGAGCGGAAGTTGATCGCCGACGCGGCGGTGAGGCCGGTCGCGGTGCCCGGCATCAGTCGGAAATGGCCGGAGGCTGACGGACGGGGGGCCGTGAGGTTGACTGCGACGGCCAGCGCACCGGCCGGGACGACGGGTGACCCATCGTCTTGCGCGGCGGCCACCGAGATCCTGCGCTGCTCGGCTGCGCCAAGCGGACCGGCACCCCCCTGGTTGGATCGCGTGTCGAGGACCCGGGCGGCAGGCAGCGGAACGAACACCAGCGGCTCCGATGGCGGTGGCGGGATGGGCGGCGGATCCCGGGTGATCGTGAAGGAGTCGTCGAAGGTGCCCCCGGACGCGCGCACGAACCGCGCGGTCAACTCGGATTGCGTCGCGACCAGATCCAGGACCCCGTACGTCGGGATGGCGTTCGAGCCGGACCACGCTGCGAAGTTGGGCCGATCGGGATCGGCCAGGTTGATGGGACGCAGCGCCCGCCCCCCAGTGCCGACGGTGGCGAACACCGTGCCGCGACCAGCGGCGTAGGCATTGTCGCTGTCGGCCACGCAGTCGGCGTCGTACCCGGATGTCGGGATGCGCGGGCAACCCACCGAACCGCCGGCGAGCTGGTGCGAACGCATGTATGCGTGGTCGTGTCCGTCCACCACCAGGTCCACCCGCCGGTCCTGCAGCAGGTCATAGAAGTCGTGCGGCATCACGCAGGCATAGGCCGCCATCCCCAAGCAGGGGTAGTGGTTGTTGACCATGACCCAGCTGATCCCCTTGGCGCGGGCCGAGTCGATTGCGGCGGCGGTCCACGTGTAATGCACGTCGCCGGCCGAGTAGTCCCACGTGCCCTCCGGGAAGTGCAGGCCGGCAGAGGTGTTGATCACCCGCATCACCGGCTTGTCGGCGGGCAGGTCCACGTAGTACTCACGGCCGTACGTGCCGACCAGACCGGGCAGTCGGTTGGGAAGGCAGGCGGCGAAGTCCTCGATCGAACCGTTGTACCCATCGCTCTCGTGGTTGCCCGACAGCAGCTCGAACGCCATGTCCGGACCCAGGCGCTGCGAGGCGAAGCTGCACCAGTCCGACTCAGGCGCGACGCTGTAGGAGAGGTCACCGACGGCGAACGCCGCATCGGGCGCCAATTCGGCCGTGCGGCTGAGAACGGCAGCGGCGTCGGCGGAGGAACCGAAGTCCCCTGCGGCAACCACGTGAACGCTGGGCTCAGGGGGCTGCGCCAACGGCGCTGACGCCGGTCCGAGGCCGCCGCTAGTGAGCAGAGCGGCTGTGACCAGAACCGCCAGCACGACCGCGGGCACCGCAATGACCCACCACCGCAACGACCGTGCCGAGTGACCCATACCGAGCCTCCTGTGACTCGGCGGCCAATCTAGCCCGCGGCCGAAGGACCGGGGAAGTCCCCCTCACCCGAGCGGCGGTCGGCGAAGAAGCGCCGCAGCAGCGCACCGGACTCCTGCGCACACACGCCGGTCACAACCTCGGGACGGTGGTTCAGCCGCGGATCGCGGACGACGTCCCACAGCCCACCGACGGCGCCGGCCCTGTCATCCGCCGCGCCGAAGACGATCCGATCGACTCGCGCCAGGACAGCCGCACCGGCGCACATGGTGCAGGGCTCCAGCGTGACGACCAGTGAGCAGCCCGTCAGGCGCCAGCCGTCAGCGTGAACCGCAGCGGCCGCGCGCAGGGCGAGGACCTCGGCGTGGGCGGTGGGATCGGCATCCGCCTCGCGGCGGTTGGCCGCTGCCGCGAGCACCCGTCCGGCGCCATCGACGACCACTGCCCCGACCGGAACATCACCGGTGGCAAGTGCCTGCTCGGCCACGGCCAGCGCAAGCCTCATTGCGTCGGCATCAGCAGCCGGGGGCATCGGCCCGACGTCGGTCCGGGTCACACCCGGTCGAAGACGATGCCCGAGAACAGCTCCCCGAAGCCGATCCGTTTGGCCACCGACGCCAGCACCTCGTCGGGGTACAGATCCAGGTCTTCGCAGAGCAGGGTGAGTTCATCGGTGGACATGCCCAGGTCGGCGAGCAGGCTCAGATCGCCGACTGGCTCCGGAACGTCGTCGGCGTCCTCCGGCGCGTCGACTCCCAGCGCGTCGAGCACCTCGTCGGCCAGGTCCCAGTCCAGTGCGGCAGTCTGATCCGATAGGAGCAGCCGGGCCCTACCCCCGTCCACCCGGACGATCAGGAAAGTGTCGTCGCCGATGCTCACCAAGCCCACCACTCCAGCCTCGGATCCGTGCGCCCCAAGCGCGGCGACGAGCGACGCCAGGGACTCCGCGAGCCTCGCTGGCAGGCCCTCGACGCGCCAGGCGCCGTCCTCCCGCCAGGCGGCGATGGCGAAATCGATCGCGTCTACGTCAGTCACAAGTGTGACGCTATCGCCCACTGCCGACCCGCGCCATAGGCGCAGGGGTGCTAGAGGCCCTTGACTGCGCCGACTACCTTGGTCAGGGAGTCTTTCGCGTCGCCGAACAGCAGCGTCGTCTTGGGGTCGTAGAGCAACTCGTTCTCGATACCGGCGAAGCCCGGCCGCATGGAGCGCTTGAGGAACACGACCTGAGCGGCGTCGCCCACATCCAGGATCGGCATCCCGTAGATCGGCGCCGACGGGTCGGTCTTGGCCGCCGGGTTCACCACGTCGTTCGCACCGATGATGAAGGCGACGTCGCACTGAGCGAATTCGGAGTTGATGTCCTCCAGCTCAAACACCTCGTCGTAAGGCACGCTGGCTTCGGCCAGCAGCACGTTCATGTGCCCGGGCATGCGCCCTGCGACGGGGTGGATGGCATACTTCACCTCCA
>JBIRBF010000090.1:0-10412 GCA_044326505.1 Candidatus Nanopelagicales bacterium
CTTCCCCCACCACGAGAACGAGCAGGCCCAGTCGCGGGCGGCCGGCGACGACTTCGCCACCACCTGGATGCACAACGCCTGGATCACCACGGCCGGCGAGAAGATGAGCAAGTCGCTGGGCAACTCGTTGCTGGTGGCCGAGGTGGCCAAGCGGGTGCGGCCGGTGGAGCTGCGCTGGTACCTGGCCACGCCGCACTACCGCAGCACGCTGGAGTTCTCGGATGCGGCGCTGGCCGAGTCGGCGGCGGGGTACCGGCGGTTGGAGGGCTTCGTGCTGCGCGCCGCCGAAGAACTGGGGCAGGACGCCCCGACTCCGGCGGCCGGCGTCGAGGCGCTGCCCGCCGCATTCGTCGCCGCGATGGACGACGACCTCAACGTGCCCGGCGCCGTAGCGGTGCTGCACGAGACCGTGACCGCCGGGAACCAGGCCCAGGCCGACGGCGACAAGTCGGCGCTGGCCGCGGCCTACACCGCTGTGCGCGCCATGTTGGCCGTGCTGGGCGCGGATCCGCTGGCCGAGCCGTGGAGTGCCGAAGCGGCCAGCGCAGCAGGCGGCTCCCTGCGGTCCGCCCTGGACACAGTCATCGGCGGGGTGTTGGAACTGCGCGCCCAGGCGCGCGGCAGTCGCGACTTCGCCACGGCCGACGCCATCCGCGACAACCTTGCAGCGGCCGGAATCGCGATCGAAGACACTCCCAGCGGTCCGCGGTGGTCGCTCAAGCGATTGGACGATTGATGGCGGGTAACAGCAAGCGCAAGGGCGCAGTTCGCAAACCAGGCAGCAAGAAGGGCGCCACCGTGGGCTCGGGTGGCCAGCGGCGCAGGGGCCTGGAGGCCAAGGGGCCCACGCCGAAGGCCAGCGATCGCGTCAGCCACCCCGCGAATCGACGGGCGCGGGCGGCGGAGAAGGCGGCGGAGAAGTCCGGCCGGCGCACGGGTGGTGGCGGGGGAGGCCGCGGACGAGCGCCGGTGGACGTGGTCGTGGGGCGCAACCCGGTGGTCGAGGCGCTGCGGGCGCGGGTGCCGGCAGAGGAGCTGATCGTGCTCGACTTCGTCGATGCCGACGACCGCGTGACAGAGGCGGTCGCCCGCGCGCAAGCGGCCGGGATCCCGGTGCGCGAGCGGCCCAAGCGCGAGCTCGATCGGTTGGCCGGCGACGCTCAGCACCAGGGACTCGTCCTGCGTGCTGCGCCGTTCGAGTACCGCGACCCCGGGGAGTTGGTCACCGCGGCTCTCGCAGCCGCGCCCACTCCGCGATTGGTCGCGTTGGACGGCATCACCGATCCGCACAACCTGGGCGCCATCGCCAGGTCGGCGGTGGCATTCGACGCCCGAGGTCTGCTGGTTCCCAGCCGGCGGTCGGCGAGTGTCACGGCGGCCGCCTGGCGGTCCTCGGCTGGCGCTTTCGCGCGGCTGCCGGTGGCGCAGGCCAGCAACCTTGCCCAGGCGCTCGCCAACGCCCAGGCCGAAGGCTTCTTCGTCGTCGGGCTGGCCGGTGGCCCGGCCGAGGACGGCGCAGGAGCCCGCGATGGCGGGGCGATACCGGAGGCGGGTAAGGGACGCCGCCAGATCGTCGGCGACGTCGCCTCGGTGGCGGCGCACTTCGCCGACGTGCCGGTGATCCTCGTCGTGGGTTCGGAGGGCGAGGGGCTGAGCCGACTGGTGGCCGAGCGGGCCGATGGGCTGGCCGCGATCGGCATGCCCGGTCCGATGGAGTCGCTCAACGCCTCGGTCGCTGCCGGGATCGCGCTGTTCTCGTTCACAACTGGGTGATTGCCGGTAACGCTGAGCGACTGATGGCGGTACTTTGGACGTAGCGCCACCATGGGAGGTGGATGCGGCCATGACATCCGAACCCGCCCTTCCGGCGGATGCGACGGCCCCTGCGGCTGCCTCTGTGCTCACCTATGTCTGGTGTCCGTTCTGCGGTACCGAGATCCCCGCAGGTACGGAACTCCTGAGCGGGGACGGCCCGCAGGCTCAGTTGCGGTGTCCGTCGTGCGGGGCGCTCAGCGGCTGGGCCGATGTGCAGGCCGCGTCGGCGGCGTGGCTGGATGCGTCGGACAAACGGGTCGCCGCCGACTACGCGGCTCGTCGGGCGGCAGAAGTAGCGGCGGCGGCGCAGGCGATGGCTCAGACCCGCGATGAAGCCGAGGGCGCCTGGCGATCCGCGTTCGAACGCTTCCAGCACCTTGCGCTCCAGGCGACGTCGAAGGGGAGTGCCCCCCTCACCCCGCCGGGCGCGGTTGCGGCATCGCCGGCACCGTCGCCGATACCGGCCTTCGGCGTCGCTGCCATGTTGCAGACCATCGGCGCGCTGCTGTTGGTTGCGGCGCTGGTGACCGCGTCCGCAGTGCTCTGGGGGCGGATGCAGCCATGGCAGCAGTTGGCGCTGCTGTGGGCGATGGTCGCCGTCGTCGGCGTGGTCGCCGGGCTGCTGGCCCACCGCATGCGCGTCACGCCGCGGGTCCTCGCGGGGCTGACCGTAGCGGCTGGTTTCGTGGTGGCGGTGGCTGCTGCGCAGCTGTCCGAGACCCTCTCGGGGCCGTGGTATCCGACGCTGGTCACGAGCGTTTGCGCGATCATCCTGGTGGGCGTCGGACGGATGACCGGGCTGCGGTTGTGGTCGGTGGCAGGCGCCGTCCTGCTCCCGATCGCTGCGGCACTAACGGCCACCTGGGCGATGTCTGAGGTCTTTCGGGCGACGGGGGCAGACGGGCTCGGCGCGGGGCGCGCGACCGTTGCCGGGGTGAGTCTCGCCCTCGCTGGCACGTCCGCGCTGCTGTCGCTGGCCGCGGCCCGCCCGACGCTGCTGGGTGGCCGGACGGCTGTGCTCTGGGTGTCGGCACTGAGCCTCTGCGGCGCGGGTGCGACGGCGCTGCTGGCAGGCGCGGCCACGGTGCCCGGCCTGGTCGAGGGCCCCTACTTCGAACGTGTGTGGGCGGCCGTTGCGCTCGTCGGGGTCGGCCTGGCGCTGGTGGCGTTGAGTCGGCTCAGCGGGTGGCGCGGGCTCCGCTCCTGGGCCGGCGTGCCCTTAGGACTCTCCGCCGCCCTGTGGTGCGCCGGACCGCCCGCGACGCAACTGGCCTTGGCATGTGTGCAACCAGTGCTGGCGGCCGGCGCGGTCGGACTGCTGCTGGCGCTGCAATGGCGGTGGTGGCAGCAATCAAGCGTCCGCTGGCTGACAGGCGCAGGTGCGGCGGCTTTCAGCACGGCCGTCATCGCGGCCCAGCTGCTGCTGGGTGTCATCGCCGAGGCGGCACGGATCGATGCTGGCGCGTCGGAGCCTCAGCTCGCAGACTCCTTCGCTGCGCTGACAGTCATCGTTACCTGCGCGCTGGTCGGGTCCCTGCTGTGGGTGCGCGGCACGGTGGTGCCCTGGCGTCCGGGCAGTTCCGCCGCGGGGGCCCCGACCAGACCGCTCTGGCTGAGCTGGACGGGACTTGTCGTCGTGATCGGAGCCTGGGCCGGTGCGGTGGTGCAGGGGGCCCAGGCCGGCATCGCCACGCACGCCGCGCCGGAGGCGTTGAGCCTCGGCATAGCTGCGCTCGTCCTGTTCAACCTATGGCGCGTGGGTCCCAGGCTGGCGCCCGTCGCCACCCAGCTCATCGTGGCGGCGGCCCTCGTGCCCAGCGCCTTGATCTGGATCCTGGCCCCGCTCGTGCCCCCCGACTCCGGCGGTCTGTGGGGTGGTGATCCCTGGTGGCGCCAGGTCGTGGTGCTGGTCGGCGTGGCGCTGCTGTTCACTCTCGCTGCACGCGCCAAGGGGCCCTACACGGTGCCGGTCGGGGTCGCGGCCGGACTCGCGGTGGGCCACATCTGGGTATGGGCCGGGATGCGCAGCGCGCCGCCGGTGGAATCGTTCACGCTGCCGCTGGCCGTCGCCCTGGGTGCCGTGCTCGTCGCGGCGCTGCACCCGCGCGGACCGCTGCTGAGATCGGCTCGGCCGGGCGAGGCCCCGAATGACGGCAGACAGCCCCCGCACTGGTTCTCGGCCTTGTGGGTCGGGCTGCCGCTGCTGATCGCGCTGCTGCCGTCGGCGTTCGGCGCCGACGCCAGCGGCGACGGTGCGCCGCGCTTCTGGATCGTGGTGCTGGTGAGCGCCGGATTGACGGTGGCCGGCGCGGTTCTGCGCATCGCGGGACTCTTCGTCCCCGCAGCGCTGGCGCTGGCCATCGCGACGCTGCCGGTGATTCTCGCGTACACCGCGGCCATCAGCACCTGGATCCCGCTCACGGTCGGCGGCCTGCTGCTCATCGGTGTCGGGGTGCGATTCGAACAGGCCAGGTACGAGACCCGAAGACTCGTCCACTGGCTGCGCGACCTGCGCTGACGCGGCCGAGCCGGGATGGCGAGGGGCGCTGCGCCGGCGCCGCGATTTGGTCGCGGTGCCGGGCGGGCCGTATCCTGGACGACGCCCCCCTCCTGATCGGAGCCCCGTGTCGCGTCTGCCTGCCTCCGCGCAGCGGTTCCGTCGTACCCGGCTCGGGGCGCCCCGATGACGCTCATGGTGGTCGGCGTCAGCCATCGATCCGCCCCGTTCGAGGTGCTGGATCGGGTCGCCCTCGACGATGCCGAGGTCCGCGAGGTGCTCGACTCGGTCGTCGGCAGCGACCATGTGGCCGAGGCGCTCGTCCTCAACACCTGCAACCGGATCGAGGTCTACGCCGACGTCGATCGGTTCCACGGAGCCGTCGAGGCGATCGGCGCCTCCCTCGCCAAACGGTCGGGCATTCCCACGGATGAGTTGGCTGGCCACCTCTACGTGCACTATGACGAGCGGGCCGTGCACCACATGTTCTCGGTGGCCGCCGGCTTGGACTCGATGGTGGTCGGCGAGCAGCAGATCCTCGGCCAGGTCCGCACGGCGCTGCGATGGGCCCAGGACGAGGGCACTGTCGGGCGCGCGCTGAACGAACTCACGCAGAACGCTCTGCGGGTGGGCAAGCTGGTCCATTCCGAGACCGACATCGACCGGCACGGGGCCTCGGTGGTGAGCGTCGGCCTCGACCGCGCGGCGGACGAGCTCGGCGGACTCGGCGGTCGGCGCGCCGTGGTGGTGGGCGCCGGGGGCATGAGCGCACTCGCGGTGGCCTACCTGCAGCAGGCTGGCGTGACTGCCATCAGCATCATCAACCGGACCCATGCCAACGCTGAGCGCCTGGCCGTCGAGTCCGTTGACACGGCCGGGCTGGCCGAGGTCCAGGCGGCGTTCATGGACGACCTCGCCGGCTGCGTCGCGCAGGCGGATGTCGTGGTGGCCTGCACGGGCGCTGACGGGGTGGTCGTGACCGCCGACCACGTTCCCGCGGACGGGCGGCGCAGAGTGTTCGTCGACCTCGCGCTGCCCCACGACGTCGACGTCGACGTCGCCCGGGTGCCCGGCGCCACTCGGCTCGACCTCGCCGCACTGGCCGCGGGGGTGCGTCGCGCGACCGACTCCGAGGCGGAGGCGGCGGCCCTCGTCGACCGCGAAACGCGCGCGTTCGCGGCAGCCCTCGCCGCCGCTACGGTGGAGCCGGTCGTGGTGTCCCTGCGAGCCCGGGCTGACGGCATCCTGGAGCGCGAGGTCGCCCGGCTTCGACTGCGCCTGCCCGCCCTTGACGACGCCGCGGCGGCCGAGGTGGAGCGCGCCATGCGCCGGGCCATGTCAACCCTGCTGCACACCCCCACGGTCAGGATGAAGCAGTTGGCCGGCGACCCGGACGGTGAGCGTTTCGCCTCGGCCGTGCGGGCGCTGTTCGACCTCGACCCCGACCAGATCCAGGTGATCTCGTCGCTGCCGGAGGGCGGGGATGGCTGATTCCGGACTCCCGCAGCCGATCCGAGTCGCCACCCGCCGCAGCCAACTCGCCCTCACCCAGTCGCGCCAGGTGGCCGCAGCGCTGGCGGCGGTGAGCGGCGCCAGGGTCGAACTGGTCGAGATCGTCTCGGAGGGCGACGTCAACGCCGGACCCCTGCGCGAGCTCGGCGGCACTGGGGTATTCGTGACGGCCGTCCGGCACGCCCTTCTCGAGGGTCGGGCCGACGTGGCCGTGCACTCGTTGAAGGACCTACCCACGGCTGCTGCGCCAGACGTGGTGCTGGCGGCCGTCCCGGCCCGCGAGGACGCGCGCGACGCCTTGTGCGCCGCCGGTTCGACGCTGGCGGCGCTGCCGCCGGCGGCGCGCGTGGGCACCGGATCGCCGCGCCGAGCCGCCCAGCTGCGGCTGCAGCGTCCAGACCTGCGGATCATGGATCTGCGCGGCAACGTGGACTCCCGGCTCGCCCGGGTCGGTGACGACCTGGAGGCGGTGGTGCTGGCTGCCGCGGGACTTGTCCGCTTGGGGCGGCTGGCCGAGGCGAGCGAGTTGTTCGGCGTCGACGCGATGCTGCCCGCCCCGGGGCAGGGCGCCCTCGCAGTCGAGGTGGCAGCCTCTGCGCCCGCCGGCCTGCTGGCCGCGGTCGCTGAGTTGGACGACCCCGCCACCCGTGCCTGCACCTGCGCGGAGCGTGCCCTGCTGGCAGCGCTCGAAGCCGGTTGCTCGGCACCCGTGGGGGCAGTAGCCACGGTGAGCGAGCCGGGCTACTGGGAACCAGAGATCTTCCTCCAAGCGGGTGTCTTCAGCCCCTCGGAGGCGGTACGAATGTCCCTGACCGGATCTGCGGGCTCCGCAGACGAGCTCGGGCGCGAACTCGCGTCCCGTCTGCTCGCTGCCGGCGCCGCCGAACTCATGAAAGAGCTCACCCTGTGACCACGCCTGACACCTCCTCCGCTGCCGCGCCCATCTGGCTTGTCGCCGTCGGCCCCGGCGATCCCGATCTGCTCACTGTGCGCGCCGTCGAGGTGCTCGGGCAGGCAGCCGTGGTCGTCGCCGACGCCGACGCGGTGGCGATCGCCGAGCGCTTCGCGCCGCAGGCCACGGTAGAGCCGGCGGTCGATGGCCACGGCGTTCCGATCACACGGGCAGCGCGGGCCAAGAAGGCCGCCGCGGCAGCGTCCCGCGGCTCAGCGGTCGTCCGGCTTATGCACGGCGACCCTTCGCTCGACGGAGCACTGGCCGAGGAGGCCGAGACCCTGCACAAGGCCGGCGTGCGCTTCGACGTCGTGCCCGGCGCGTCCACCCTCTCGGCCACCGCCGCGTACGCGGGCATCCCGCTAACGGCGAAGAAGCTCACCCGGGTCGTCACCCTCACCGCGCCGGGTGCAGCGCCGGTCCCGGCGCCGGACGCGGCCACAACGCTGGTGTTCCTCAGCGGCGCGGACGAGGCGCCGGCCGTGGCGGCCGAGCTGGTCGCAGCCGGCTACGCCCCGGAGGCCCCCATTGCGATCGTGCGCTCCGGCTCCACCGTTGAGCAGCGCACCCTAGTGGCGACGCTGGCTGATGTCGCCAAGGTGGCCAAGGCCGCCAAACTGGCGGGTCCGGGCTCGATCATCGTGGGCACGGCCGTGAACGCCCGGCCGAACCTCGACTGGTTCGAGACCAAGCCACTCTTCGGCTGGCGCGTGCTGATCCCCCGGACCAAGGAGCAGGCCGGCGAGGTCACCGAGCAACTGCGCCCGTTCGGCGCGGTCGGCGACGAGGTGCCCACCATCTCGGTGGAACCGCCTCGTACCCCGCAGCAGATGGAGAAGGCCATCCAGGGCGTCGTGGACGGCACCTACGCCTGGGTGGTGTTCACCTCGGCGAATGCCGTGCGCGCTGTGCGGGAGCGGCTCGAGTCCCGCGGGCTCGACGTCCGCGACCTTGCTGGCGTCAAGCTGGCTGCGGTCGGCGACCGCACCGGGGCCGCACTCGAGGCGATGGGCGCCCGGCCCAACCTGGTGCCGATCGAGGATCAGTCCAGTGCCGGGCTGGTGGCCGCCTGGCAGCCCTACGACGCCGAGATCGACGGCGCCAACAACCGGGTGTTCCTGCCCCGGGCGGACATCGCCACCGAGTCGCTCGTCGAGGGCCTGACCGAGCTCGGGTGGGCGCCGGACGACATCGTCGCCTACCGCACCGTGCGGGCCTCGCCGCCCGCCGCCCCCATCCGCGAGGCCATCAAGACCGGCGGTTTCGACGCGGTGCTGTTCACGTCGAGCTCCACGGTGCGCAACCTGGTGGGGATCGCGGGCAAGCCGCACGCCTCCACGGTCGTGGCCTGCATCGGCCCGGCGACGGCCAAGACCGCCGAGGAGCACGGCCTGACCGTGAGCGTGCTGGCGTCGGAGCCGAAGATCTCGGTGCTGGTCGCAGAGCTCGCCGCCTATGGCGAGGAGCTGCGGCAGGCCGCGCTGGCTGCCGGCGAGGTGTCGTGGCGACCGAGCCGCAAGCGCCCGGCACGCCGTCGTACCTCGCGCTGAATGTGATGACGGGTGCCGAGGCGGGTCCCACAGGACCGCACGACCGACCCCGGCGACTGCGCCGAACCGCGGCGATGCGCCGTTTCGTGCGCGAGACGTCGCTGGAACCGCGCCGGCTGATCCAACCCCTGTTCGTCAAGGAGGGCCTGGCTGCGCCGCTGGATGTGGTGTCCATGCCGGGGGTGCAGCAACTGGACCCGGCGTCGCTGGTGGTGGCGGCCCAGCGTGCGGCCGAGAGCGGCGTCGGGGGAGTCATGCTGTTCGGCATCCCCGCCGAGCGCGACGCCTGCGGTTCGGCGGCGCTGGATCCCGATGGGGTCCTCAACCGCGCTGTGCGGTCGGTCGTCGATGCCGTCGCCGGTCGCACGCTCGTCATGGCCGACCTGTGCCTGGACGAGTTCACCGACCACGGCCACTGCGGCGTGCTCACCGAGGCCGGCGAGGTGGACAACGACGCCACGCTGGTGCTGTATGCGCAGATGGCCGTGCAGCTGGCGCGGGCGGGCGTCGATGTGGTGGCCCCAAGCGGGATGATGGACGGCCAGGTCCGGGTGATCCGGACAGCTCTGGACGGTGCGGGTTTCGCCGACGTCGCCATCCTGGCGTACTCGGCCAAATACGCCTCGGCCTTCTACGGGCCGTTCCGCGACGCTGTGGATAGCGCTCTGGACGGTGACCGGCGCACCTATCAGCAGGATGCCGGTAATCGTCGCGAGGCGGCTCGTGAGGTCGCCCTGGACCTGGCTGAGGGCGCCGACATGGTGATGGTCAAACCGGCCCTGGCCTACCTGGACGTGCTCGCCGACACCGCCCGGACGGCAACCGTCCCCGTGCTGGCCTACCAGGTGTCCGGCGAGATGGCGATGGTCGAGGCGGCAGCTCAGCGCGGGTGGCTGGATCGACGGTCGACGATACTGGAGACCCTCACCTCCATCCGTCGCGCCGGCGCGGACGGGATTCTGACGTACTGGGCCGTCGAGGCCGCGGACTGGCTCGCCGCGGACTCCTGAGCGGCGGCGTCGGGGGCGCGTGCGACGATTGCGCCATGGAAGCGCCCCCTGCCTTGGCGACCGAGCACTCCGAGGCCTGGTTCCACCGTGCGTGCGCGGTGACCCCGGGCGGGGTGAACTCGCCGGTGCGGGCCTTCCGGGCGGTCGGTGGCACGCCCCGGTTCTTCACCTCGGGCCGCGGTGCCTACGTCACCGATGTCGACGGCAACGACTACGTGGACCTGGTCTGCTCCTGGGGTCCGACGATCCTGGGTCATGCCCACCCGGAAGTGCGGGCCGCGGTGGACGGCGCCGTCGCCCGCGGAATGTCCTTCGGCGCCCCCAGCATCACCGAGGTTCAACTCGCAGAGGAGATCTGCGCCCGGGTGCCCGAGGTCGAGCAGGTGCGCCTGGTCAGCTCTGGCACCGAGGCGACCATGAGCGCCGTGCGCCTGGCCCGGGGTTTCACCGGCCGCCCGCTCATCGTCAAGTTCGCCGGCTGCTATCACGGGCACTCCGACGCGCTGCTCGCCGCGGCCGGCTCCGGCGCCGCGACCTTCGGCCTGCCCGGCTCTGCTGGCGTCACCGCCGGCGCGGCGGCCGACACCGTGGTGCTCGACTACAACGACCCCGATGCCCTGGCTGCGGTCTTCGCCGAGGCGGGGCATCGCATCGCGGCCATCATTACCGAGGCCGCACCGGCCAACATGGGTGTGGTGCCCCCGCTCGACGGCTTCGACCGGCTGCTCGCGCGCACCGCCCACGCCGCGGGAGCGCTGCTCATCTCCGACGAGGTCATGACGGGCTTCCGGGTGTCCCGCGGTGGCTGGCAGGGACTCACGGAACCGCAGGGCGACGAGGCGCCGGACCTGTTCACCTTCGGCAAGGTCATCGGCGGCGGGCTGCCGGTGGCGGCTTTCGGCGGCCGGGCCGAGATCATGTCGGTGCTCGCCCCCGAGGGGCCGGTGTACCAAGCCGGCACGCTGTCGGGCAACCCGGTCGCGACCGTGTGCGGCCTGACGACCCTGCAGCACTGCACGGAAGAGGTCTACGCACACGTCAACCACGCCGCCCACGCGGTCGCGGACATGGTGACC
>JBIRBF010000232.1:0-3079 GCA_044326505.1 Candidatus Nanopelagicales bacterium
CCGGAAGTCCTGCGCCTCTTCGGGCGTCAACTCCCCGAGGTGCGTGGTGCGGGCACCGGACACCTGATAGGCGAGCGCTTCCCACCGTGGGGTACGCACGTCCTCGTCCCACCCGCCGGCGACGGCCCGGCAGAACCGGTTCAGCGACTGGTAGCGCTTGTTGTCCTGCTCCTTGAGCGTGGCGGGGGTGTCACCGGAGGGGCGTGCTCTCACTTCGGGTGGGTCCTTCTTCGGGGACACCGCCGTAGCTGCAGCCGACGGCGCCTTGCGCCCACCCTCACCCCCTCCGGTGACGTTCTCCCCCCCGACGGGGGCGGTACCGTCGGGGGGTGCCGTCCCGACCTCGCCACCCGGCAAGGTGGCGGGCTCAACCGTCGTAGCGGGAGCCTCAGGGTCAGGTGCGGTCACGCCGGGAGAGGCGACACCGGCAGGGGGGACAGTGCCGGCATCACCCCCCCCGGACATCTTGCGGGGTCGCAACCCCGTGGCGGGCAGCGGGGCCGCAGCGTTCTTGCGTGGCTTCGGCTTCTCCGGCACCGCGGCCACTTGCTCGGCAATCGACGGCCGCGGCCCTTCGGGCAACTCCGCCACCGGCACGGGCGTCAGACCACGGCGGGTGGGCGCCTCCAACTGGACACCGACACCGCCGTCAGGGGCCACTAACTCGGACAGGCGAACGTCGGGCAGGTCGAGCACCGGCACGACAAAGTTGTTCGTCTTGACCGTCCCGTCCGGGGCGATGCGGGTGACCGACCGCTGCTCGGCCAACAGACGGCCACGCACCAGCGTGCCGGGGGCAAGCATCGACAGGATGGCGATCGTGCCGGCAAGCTCGGTCGCGGCGTAGTAGCCGTGCGACTCCAGGCGCCACAGTCCGAGACCGGGCAGGTCTGGCAGCATGACGGACAGGCGGGTGGTGTCCTTGCACGCCTTGCCCTGCGCTGCCTGTGCGGCACGTTCGGCGGGGTCGGCCGGGCACTGGCACGGCCCGTCGGAGATGGTCTCGCGGACCCCGTCGCAGCGGCGGTGACACACCTTGTTGCCCCACATCTCACGCCACTGGGACCAGCCCATCTCGCCGGGGACGAGGATGACGTTGAGGGCGACCGTGTCGGTGACGACCCCGTACTCTCCTGCGTTGAACGGCTCGACCTGCCCGCCGTACAGGTCGGCGGCGTCGTGGACGGTCGCCTCGTCGGACGATGTGAGCTTGAAGGTCTCCAGCTTGGCGGGCCGGGTGTAGTTCTTCCCGGCCTTGGTGGTGCCGGTGACCTTGTGACCGAGGCGGATGCGGCCCTTCTCCATCATGCGCTGCTGCAGGTCGAGGATGGGCATCAGGCCGCTGACTCCTTCGCCGGTTCGAGTGGCCGGCCGATCACCGTCTTCGATGTCTGGAACTGCCAGCGGGCCGCCTCCTGCACGAACAGGAACGACTCGAAGATGTCGGGGCCGCACTCGACCGGGTAGGCGTCGCAGTGGTCCGGGGTGATGTGGATCACGAGGCCGGTGTCGACCTCGGGGACCGGGACCGCCATCTCACGCTCGGCCGCACCGAGCAGGTAGTAGCGGCGGCGGTACTGCTCCATGCGGCGGGGCCGCCAGACCGCGGCCATCTCGGCGTGCCGGTAGGCGGCCAGTTGCAACGCCACTTCGGGGTAGGGGGTGGTGGGGTTGCCCCGGTTGTCGAAGCTCTTGCGGGACGACTTGTAGTCCACGATGCACCGCACCCCGCCGACGGTCAGGAAGGCGTCACAGGTCCCGGCGTAGCCGTAGGACGGGCTGTAGACGGTGACCTCGGCGGCCTGGTAGACGGGCTGGAACTCCTGCGCCCACCGGTCGAACTGGTCGAGGAACGGTTGCACCTCTGCGTCCACGTCGGGGCGTTGGCCGGTGAGTGCGTAGGCTTCGCAGGCGGCGTGGACTTCGGTGCCGAGCTCGGCAGCGGTGCGCTCGCCCTTCGCCCTTCTGAAGCGGGCGTCGCGCAGCCACTTGATGACCGCCTCTCGCCCTTCTTCTTCGATGCGTGCCTGAAGGCTGGCGGCGGAGTTGACGGCGGCCTTCGCCGCCTCCTCGGCCGTCCAGTACAAGAGACCTTCAGCCTTAAGGCAGCCAAGAATGGTGGTCACGGACCAGTGCCGTTCGTCGTCGTCGGCTGGCTTCTGGCCGTCGAGTGCGGGCTGGCCGAGTTCGGCTACCACGGGTCGACCTCGGTGACGCCTTTGGGCATCGGGCCATCGGATGCGCCGAAGGTGTCGGCCCGGAACGGCGCCACGGCGGTGAGGGCGGACGCCCACGGCTCGTTGAGCTCGTCGGGCTCGTGGCGGTCCAGGTGCTCGTGCTCCACGACAGCGAGCAGGGCACGGGTGGCGGCGACGAGCGCGTGGCGGGTGTGGGGGCCGCAGGACAGCGGGCTGTCCTCGACCTCGTCGAGGTCGATGTGGGTGCGGAGGCTCGCCATTACAGGCCGCCGGTGTCGCGTCGGTGCATGGCGTCGACCGCCTGCTCGTCTGCCCGCTTCTGGATGCGGATGGCGTGGGTGCCCTTGTCGACCAGGGCGTCCATGTCGGGGTCGGTGAACGTCACCGTCACCACCTCGATGCCGTGGTTGAACCACGTCGCGACCTCACGCCACCCGCCGGCGAAGAGCACACGGTCGCCACATCGGATCTCGCACACGTACCCCATGCGCTCGGGGTGGTACGCCGGCTTGAGCATGTCGACCGACGGCCCGGCGAGGGTGGCGGACAGATCCTTGGCGAGCTTCGATGCCCGGTCAAGCACGTCGGCCAGGTCTGCGAGCAGCGTGTCGGTGGTAGTCATGCGTCCCCCTTCATGTGTCCGGCAGTGACGCCGGGGTCGATGGATGCGCCGTCGTGGCCGTGCGGGTGCAGCGGCGTGACCCGGCAGACCCGCCCGTAGTTGGCGGGGTGCGCCAGCCATGCGGGCACGTCGGCGGCGGCGAGGATGTGGCCGGTGTCGGTGAGGACGAGGTCTGCGGTCACAGGTCGCCGTCCATGCGGTCGTCTGCGGCGATGGCGATGATCGCGCCGAGGATCATGACGGCGGCGAGGAGCACGAC
>JBIRBF010000194.1:0-4915 GCA_044326505.1 Candidatus Nanopelagicales bacterium
ACGACGCCGTCCGTGGCGATCTTCTCGCCGGGCCGGACCACGAACAGGTCCCCGACCTGCAGCTCCCCGACCGGTCGGCGCACCTCAGCACCGTCGCGCAGGATCGCCACATCCTTGGCCCCCATGTCGGCCAGCGCCCGCAGCGCCGCGCCCGAGGCGGCCTTCGCGCGGGCCTCCAGGTACCGCCCGAGCAGGATGAACACGGTGACGGCCGAGGCCACCTCGAGGTAGATGCTCGTGCCGTGCTCGCCTGGCTGCGCGAGCCACTCGAAACCCATCGTCATGCCGGGCATCCCGGCGCCGCCGAGGAAGAGTGCGTAGAGCGACCACAGGAATGCCGCACTCACGCCGATGCTGATGAGGGTGTCCATAGTGGCCGCCCCGTGCCGGGCGTTGACCCAGGCTGCACGGTGGAAGGGCCAGGCCCCCCAGACCACGACCGGGGCAGCGAGCGTGAGTGAGGCCCACTGCCAATAGGTGAATTGCAGCGGCGGCACCATGGCCAGCAGCACGACCGGTATCGTCAGCACGGTCGAGATGAGCAGCCGCTGGCGCAGCGACGCCAGCGAGCCGTCCTGGGCCTCTGCGGCGGGTTCGGACGGATCCGGCTCGGAGCGGATCTCGGTAGCGGAGTAGCCCGTCGCCTCGACCGTGGCGATCAGGTCGTCGACGCTCACATCTGCAGCGACGGACACGCGCGCCACCTCAGTGGCGTAGTTGACCTCGGCGGTGACGCTGGGCATCCGATTCAACTTCTTCTCGATCCGGGCCGCACAGCTGGCGCACGTCATTCCGCCGATCTGCAGGTCGATCAGCTGGGGGGCGGTCAACAGCCCCGGCACGGCAATCGCCGCCGCATCCGCACGTTCGGGCATGGGAGCCTCCTCATCATCAGGCACCCTGCCCCAACGCCGGGCGTTAGGCTGAGCATTCCAGACTGCGCCGGAAACGCCTCAGGCCGGCGCGCGCCCCGACCGCGCGCGGGCGATCAAAAGGTAGAACTCGCAGCCGAGGCAGAAGTTGAAAGCAGCATTCAGGAAAGCTGCCGCCAGGGCCATACCCGTCGCGACGTAGAAGAGGGCGGGCAGGCCTGCCACCGAGCCGATCAGCGCTGCCACGGCGAACGCCAGTCCGACCGCCTGAGCGAACCTGGGCGGGCGGGCGTCCTCGAACTCCGTCGGCGGCGCGAGCCGGGGCCGCACCAGGGTGCGGTAGATCACCGCGTAGGGCTGGCGCTGGACGCCGAGGACCGCGCCGCTGAGGAACACGAGGGCCTGGAGGGCAACCAACCAGACGCCCACCCTTGGGCCGAGAAGCAATGCAGCGGCAAGCACGAGGCACGTAATCGACGCGCCGAACCTGGGTCCGCGCGCATCGATCTGCCCCGGAGCGCTGGTCTGGCGGGTGGACGTTTCAGTGGCGCTCATAGCGACCTTCCTCGGTGTGCGTCTGGGACGACCGCCGCGCAGAGACGACGGACAACATGCATATTCCTACCGGAATAGTACTTATTTAAGTTTGGTGCCGCCACCGCGACCCGTCAAGCCGAGCCGGGCGGGCGATCTCGGCCGAGGTGGATCCGCCTTTGCTCACGGCGCGACAGAAGCCCGCGAACCCCACTAGAGTCCGGGGGTTCGCCCGAAGTCTCAGGCGGAACGCACTCGATCGGGTTCTGGGAGGATGCATGCGCTCAAGGTCGGCAATCGCTGGGGTGGGACTGCTCGCAGTCGCCGGGGTCCTCGCGACAGGCTGCTCATCGCCCGGCGCGTCGTCGAGCGGATCCGCATCGGGCGGATCGCAGAGTGCGTCGGCGGCGAGCAGCGCAGCTCCCTCGCCGAGCACCACCACCGCGGCCGAGCAAGTGCCCACGACGGCGTGCACCATGGCCCCGGACACCCGTGTGACCGACCTGACATACGGCCAGCTCCAGCAGTACGCGCTCAACAACGGCGAGTCGATCCCGACCCTGGCCGAGTACCTGGACCTGGCCAATGCCAAGAAGGTCGGCGTGCTGCCAGAGATCAAGACCTTCGCCGCGACCACCGGAGACGCGAAGCCGGTGCCGACGGACGCCCAGTTCGCCCAGTACACCGCCATGGTCAGTGAGCGGCCGGACATCGCTGAGGTGCTGATCGGCTCGTTCGACGAGTTCACGCTCAAGTACTTCAACGACAACAAACCCGAGTGGACGCGCGTCTGGTTCCGCTCGCTCGGCGGATCCGACCCGGCAGCACCGCCCACCGTGGCCGAGATGAAGGAGCGCGCGCCCTCGGCCAACTCCCTCGGCGTCATCAACGTGCTTTACACCCAGGGAACCTTCCCGGCCAACGGCCAGACTTACAACGTCCCGCAGGAATTCGCCGACGCGGGGATTCCCGTATACATCTGGTACAACACCATCACCAAGGGCGACACCGCGGTGGATGGCCCGAATCTGGGTGAGATCACCTCGCCGGGATGGCAGAGCATCGCCTCGCTGCAGCCCCACAACGTCAAGTGGATCGCGACCGACATGGTCAAGGAGTACACGGCGTGGGCGCAGAGCGCGCCGGAGTCGGCCCAGCCTGTGCCGCAGATGGTGGCCCACCGCGGTGGCGGCCAGGCCGACACCAGCGAGAACTCGATGGCAGCCTTCAACGAGGCCGCGGCGAACGGCGCCAAGGTGCTCGAGACCGACGTGCAGTGGACCAAGGCGACGCCCGAGAACCCCAACGGCGTTCCAGTGCTGATGCACGACGCCACGATCAACCGGACAACGCGCTGCAAGTAGCGTCGAGGAAAGGCCGGGCGTACGCCATCCGGGGTCGCCAACCGCGTGGCGCATGTCTCACCTGATCAGCCCCACGTCGTCTGGGCATTCGGTGGACCGTAGAGTCGGAGATTCGACCGCCACCACCGGAGCTGACGTTGAAATTCCGCATGACAGCCAAGCACGTCGCGATCGCGTTTGCCGCGGCCGCCTTGGCGGCGTCGCTATCCGCGTGTGACTCCTCGACCGCCACATCGCAGAACAGTGCGCCGGCACCGGGGGGCGATGCCCTGCGGTCCGCACTCGAGCAGTTGACCGTCGACGGCGGCGCGCCCGGCGCACTGGCTCTGGTGCAGACCCCGGACGGCGTCTTCACCGAGGCTGCCGGCACATCCGACATCGCCACCGGTGCAGCCATGTCCGAGACCGCCACGACCAGGATCGCCAGCGTCTCCAAAGCCTTCAGCGGCGCGGTGCTGCTGGCACTGGTGGATCGGAACGAACTGCAGCTGACGGACACGATCGGTGCGCTGCTGCCCGACCTGCCGGCGGCCTGGAGGGGCGTGACCGTCGCTCAGCTGCTGCAACACACCAGTGGGCTGCCCGACTACATCAAGAGCCCCGTCTTCCTGGCCGACCTCACCACGAACCCGCAGATGCAGCGCACGCCGCGGCAGTTGCTGGAGTACGTAGCCGACGACCCGCTGAGCTTCACACCCGGGACCCAGTACCTGTACTCGGACAGCGACAACATCGTCGCCGGGCTCGTGGCCGAGCGGGTGGCCGAGAAGCCGTACGACCGCCTGCTCGCCGACCTCGTGTATTCCCCGCTCTCCCTCGAGAGCACCGCACTGCCGACTGACGTCGCGCTTCCCAGCGGCTTCATCCACGGCTACGAGGTCGCGTCTGCCGATGCCTCGCCGGCCCTGGAGGACGTGAGCGAACTGATCAACCCGGGCTTGGCCTGGGCATCCGGAGGCATGAGCTCGACGGTCGCGGAACTCAACACGTTCATCCGGAGCTATGCCGCCGGCAGCCTCGTCGACCGGGAGACTCGCGACGCCCAGCGGCAGTGGGTGGCGGGCGCGAGTGGGCCGCCTGGGCCTGGGTCCAACTCAAGCGGGATGGCGATCTACCGCTACGAGACCGCCTGCGGCACCTGGCTGGGACACACGGGGAATATGCCCGGGTACACCCTCTTCGCCGCAGCCGACAGCACCGGGCAGCGCAGCGTCGTGGTGGCCGTGAACACGCAGATCAATCCGAAGGCTCAGCCGGTCATGTTCGATCAGTTGCTGGCCGTCGAGAACGCCGCCCTGTGCACAGCGCAGAATCCGGCCGAGGCAAGCGCCTCGGCCGGATCCCCGGTCGCACCTTTGAGCGGCGCTACTTCGCCTCGCGCTTGATCGCCGACACCTCGAGCTCGAGGACGATCTTCTCAGAGATGAGCACTCCGCCGGCGGCCAGCGGAGCGTTGTACTTGAGGCCGAAGTCGGCACGGTTGATCGTCGCCGAACCCTCGAAGCCCACGCGCTCGTTGCCGAAGGGGTCGGTGGCGCTGCCGGTGTAGTCCCACGACACGGTGACGGGCTTGGTCACGCCGCGAATGGTGAGGTCGCCGGTGACGTCGAAGCTCGTCGCTCCGGTCTGGGTCACCGCGGTGGACTTGAAGGTCAGCTGCGGGAACTGCGCCGCGTCGAAGAAGTCGTTGGTGCGCAGGTGCTCATCGCGCTGGGCGTTGCGGGTGTCGACGCTGGCGACCTCGACGGTGACCTCCGCCGACGACGCAGCCGGGTTGGCGACGTCGAGGGTCAGCGAGCCGCTGATGTCGCTGAAGTTGCCGCGGACCTTGGTCACCATCGCGTGCCGGGCGACGAAGCCGAGGTTGGAGTGCGACGGGTCGATGTCATAGGCGCCGGTCGCGGTCGCGGGAACCGCGGTCTCGATGGACTGAGCAGTCAAGGGATCCTCCTGGGAGTGGTCTTCACGCACCGCTCTCTGCGGCGCCGCTGCCGGAATAGTTGCACACTCAACTATATATCGCAAGCCCGGGGCAGAGAAACGCCGCGCCCCCGGGCCGCGCTGTCGAGGGGCCCCGGGGCGCGGCGCTGGGTGCAACTGCTAGACGATGCGGCGGGACGCCGTCGGGGTGGAGAGGTAGTTGAT
>JBIRBF010000149.1:0-6842 GCA_044326505.1 Candidatus Nanopelagicales bacterium
CAAGGACAACACCGGCTACGACTTCGGCTCGCTGATGGCGGGTTCGGAGGGCACGCTCGGCGTGATCACCGCCGCCCGCCTGCGGTTGCGCCCGGCGCCCCCGCCGACGATGGTGCTGATGACGGGCGTTCGGACGCTGGGGGCCGCGCTCGCCCAGGCGCACATCTGCGTCCCGGCCCACGGCAGGCTGCTCGGGGCCGAGGTAATCGATGCCGAGGGCCTGCAGATGGTGTGTGACTTCATCGGCGAGGCCGCGCCCATCGGCGGCGATTGGCCCTACCTGTTGCTGGTCGAGGCCACCGAACTCGACCCGCCGGAGGACCTCGACGCCGTGCTGGGCCTGGACGCTGGGGACCGGCGGCGGCTCTGGCGTTACCGCGAGGACATGTCCGAGGCTGTGTCGGCGCTGGGGGTGGCGCACAAACTCGACGTCTCCGTGCCGCTGGCGAACCTCGATGCGATGGCCGACGGTGTCCGGGCAATCGTCCCGGCACAGGCCCGCGTGTCCGTCTTCGGCCACCTGGCCGACGGGAACCTGCACATCGAGATCACCGGTGCGGACCCCGACGATGAGTCCCTGGACCGCGCGATCTTCGACCTGGCGACGGGTCTGGGCGGGGCCGTGTCGGCCGAGCACGGCGTCGGCCGGGCCAAGTCGTCGTGGCTGGGCCTGTCCCGGACCGCTGCCGAGATCGATGCGATGCATCGCATCAAGAACGCGCTGGACCCCGCCGGCATCCTCAACCCGGGAGCGTTGCTGCCACCTGCGCTATGACCTCCGCCGGGCGGTTGGTGATGAGGCCGTCCACCCCGATCGACAGGCAGAATTCCACGTCCGCCGGATCGTTCACGGTCCAGACGTGCACCTTGCCGCCCGACTCGTGCACTCGCTTGGGGTAGTTCGGGTGCTCCTTGAGTACGTCCAGCCCCGGGCCTGCGAAACGCGCGCCATAGGGAAGCCAGCCGCTGCGGCACCGGATCGGCACTCGATCCATCAGCAGCACTCGGGATAGCTCGGGGGCCAGGCGGCGCATGCGCCGCAGCGCCACCTCGGCGAAGGACATCAGGCGGATCTCGCCGGCGGGCTCCCGACGCTGGAGCAGCCCGCGACTGCCGAGCGCCTCGATCAGCTTCTCCTCGACGAGTCGGCCAAAGCGGCTCGGGTGCTTGGTCTCGATGGACAGACCCACCTGCCGATCTGCCCCGGCGACCAGATCGAGCAGCTCGTCGAGGGTGAGGACTTGGGACGACACGTCGTCGTAGTCCGGACCGTCATCCCAGGTCTCTTCGTTTGGCCACTGGTAGTCACCGTGCTTCCAGGCTCCGAAGTCGTGGGTGCGCAGCTGCTCCAGGGTGTGGTTGGCGACCACGCCCCGGCCGTCCGAGGTCCGGTCGATCCGCCGGTCGTGGACGCAGACGAGCACCAGGTCCGCGGTGAGCCGGACATCGCACTCGAGCGCATCGGCACCGGCGGCAATCGCTCGTTGGTAGGCGGCCAGGGTGTGCTCGGCCAGCGCGTCGCTGGCGCCCCGGTGGGCGATGATCATCGGTCGCTGCGAAGTCACCGGACAAATATGGCAGCGCCACCGCTGGGAATCACGGCGGCGCGGGACCGATTGGTCCCGCGCCAGTCGTGGGCCGCCTGGGCGACACCCCCGCGACCTCCCAAGCGCACTACTGGTGTTCCCTTCGGCAGCCTCGCGCTATACCTGGAATCCCTGTGACCTGAGTCACTCGTGCGTCTCGGGTCCGATCTCGCCGGGCTCGTGAGTGTGGGCGAGCGCGGCCGCGATGGCGAGTTGCAGGACGATGCGCGGCGCGCAGCCCGCCTCCCTGGCCACCCGCTCGATGTCGCGCCACTCGGGCTGGCGGGTCACCACGTGGCCGTCGAGGATTCCGAACTTGACCCGGACCGGCGCGCCTAGGACGGTCACGGTGACCCACCGCCGTTGCAGCGCGACCCGCTCGGTGGGGCGACGCCGGACGCCGAGCGTGGGGGTGAGTTCGAAGATGGCGGAAGTAAGGGGGGCGGCGTCGGCCGAGTGGCACAACACGGACAGCGTCACGGCGGGTCGGCCGTGCTTCATCACGATCGGCGTGAGCCAGGCATCCAGGGCACCGGCGGCGAGCAGGGCCCCGATCGTGCTGGGCCAGGCGCGCGGGTCGAGGTCGTCGATGTTCGCATGCAACTCCTGCAGCGCTTCTGCAGCGGGGAGGCCGGCTGCCGCGCCGGCCTCGGACTGATGCCCCACGATGGCCCGCGTGACGTTGGGGGCGTGTGGCGGGTCTGCGAGGCCGGCGCCATAGCCCTGCGCTGCCACGGTCATCGCGGGGCAGGGGCCCCACCGGCCCCCGGCGAGGTACGCCGCCAGGGCGGCGCCGGTGGGGGTGCAGGCCTCGAACGCCAGCGGTCCGGGCAGCGTGGGCGCGCCGCGCAGGATCTGGGCCACCGCCGGCGCCGGCACGGGCAGCAGGCCATGGTCCATCCGCACGGTGCCCGCCCCGAGCGCCACCGGGCTGACCCACGTCGCCGGCGCGCCCAGGCTGCGCCAGGCGGTGAGCGCGGCAACGATGTCGCCGATCGCGTCGAGCGCCCCGACCTCGTGGAAGTCCACCTGCGCCACATCGCAGCCATGCACGATCGCCTCCGCGTCTGCGAGGAGGCCGAAGACCACGCGGGCGTCGTCGGCGACTGCCCGGTCGAGGCGGGCGGTGGCCAGGATGTGGTGGATATCGGCCAGTCGGCGGTGTGGCTGGTCTCCCGCGTCGGCCGTGACCACGGATCGGGTTGCCGTCAGTCCTGCGCGGATGACCGGCTCGAAGTCGATCTGCAGGTGCTGCTCGGCACCCGCTGCCCGCGCGACCGCCGCCACGGCTGCGCGCACCTGCTCGGCGTCTGCGCCCGCTGCGACAAGTGCCCCTGTGAGCATGTCGCCGGCCACGCCGATGCCGCAGTCCAACCACAGCACCGGACGAGTGTCGGCGGCGCTCATCCGTGCGCCCTGCGGGCGATCCGCGCAGCATGCACCGCGGCGCCGAAGCCATTGTCGATATTGACCACGGTGACCCCCGGAGCGCAGGAGTTGAGCATTGTCAGCAGGGCCGCCAGGCCGCCGAACGACGCCCCGTAGCCCACCGAGGTCGGCACTGCCACCACGGGAGCCGGGGTGAGGCCGCCGACCACCGAAGGCAGCGCCCCATCCATGCCAGCCACCACGACGACGGCATCCGGCGAGGACAGCCGATCCCGGGCAGCGAGGACTCGGTGGATCCCGGCCACCCCGACATCGCGCACCAGGTCCACCCCGGCGCCGAAGGCGCGCACAGTGGTGGCGACCTCCGCACAGACCGGAGCGTCCGCGGTGCCTGCGGAAACCACGGCCACCAGACCAACGGGCTCAGGCCAGGGACCAACCACGACGGTGCGCCCCTCGTCATCGACCTCAGCGCCGGGCAGCGCTGTGCGCACCGCCGCACGGCCCGCAGCGGACACCCGGGTGGCGAGCACGGCGCGATCGGAGTGCGCGTTGGTGAGCAGGCGGAGCACCGCTACGAGTTGCTCGGGGGTCTTGCCCTCGCCGAACACCACCTCCGGGTGGCCGGTGCGGTCGGCCCGGTCATAGTCCAAGGTGGCCCATTCCGGGTCGGTCGGGGGCTGTTGGGCGGCGTTCATGGCGGTGCCCACCCTAGTCCTGACTAGCCTGGTGGGATGCAGCTCTGGACACTGGTGGTGGCGGTTGCGGCGCTGATCATGGCGGTGCTGGCGTTCGCACGTTCCGGCACTGCCCTGCGGCGGCGGCCTTCCGGATCGCCCGGCAGCGCGCCCGACTCCCCGACGCCCCTCCCCGCCGAACTGCGCGCCGGCCTGGGGACCGCTCTGCGGCACGTCTCGGTGGTGCGATACGACGCTTTCGACGACGTGACAGGCAGGCAGTCGTTCACCGCAGCGATACTTGATGACAACGGTGACGGA
Organism: Candidatus Nanopelagicales bacterium; assembly: GCA_044326505.1. Taxonomy (GTDB): domain Bacteria; phylum Actinomycetota; class Actinomycetes; order S36-B12; family UBA10799; genus JACJWR01. Next base: position 3,974 of record JBIRBF010000149.1, read on the forward strand.
ATCGTCATCACCAGCCTGCACTCGCGGTCCGAGGCTCGCACCCTGCTCAAGGGAGTGACCGGAGGCGCAGGGGACGCCTTGAGCCCGGAGGAGCAGCACGCAGTGGATCTGGCGAATGGCAAGCGCGCATGACCGGGAGTCGACTGCCGGCCGGCCGGCTCGGCTATCTGGGCCCTGCGGGCACCTTCTCCCACGAGGCCTTGGCGGCGCTGGCTCCCGAGGTCGACGCACTGGTGCCGATCGGATCGGTGAGCCGGGCCCTGGATTCCGTGCGATCCGGAGAGGTCGCCGCCGCCCTCGTCCCGATCGAGAACTCGGTGGAGGGCGCGGTCTCCACGACGCTGGACGAGCTGGCCGCAGGCGCTGACCTGCAGATCGTGGCCGAGATCGCCATCCCGGTCAGATTCTGCCTCGCTGCCCGCGAAGGTGCAGTGCTCGCCGACGTCCGGACGGTGGTCACTCACCCGCACGCCCAGGCTCAGACCCGTGCCTGGCTCGCCCACGCACTTCCCGATGCCGACGTCGTCCCGGCCGCCTCCACCGCCGCTGCTGCGGTGGCTGTGGCGCAGGGGGAGTTCGACGCCGCCGTCTGCGCCGCGCGAGCCGCCGACGAGTACGGCCTCGAAGTGCTCGCCGCCGACATCGCCGACAACCGTGATGCCGAGACCCGATTCATCCTGGTGTCGCTGCCCTGCGACCCACCGCCGCCCTCGGGTGCGGACAAGACGACGCTCGAACTGTTCATGCGGGCCGACCACCCGGGTGCGCTGCTGGAGATCCTCACCGAGTTCGCGGTGCGCGGGGTGAACCTGACGCGCATTGAGTCGAGGCCGACGAAGACGATCCTGGGCAACTACTACTTCTCGGTGGACTGTGAGGGCCACGTCGCCGACGATCGCGTGGGCGAGGCGTTGATGGGCCTGCACCGGATCTGTGGCGACGTGCGCTACCGCGGTTCGTACGCCCGGCACGACGGCCGCTCGCCGATCATGCGCGAGGGGACGTCCAACGCCGATTTCGCCGCGGCCCGGAAGTGGCTTGACCAGATCCAGTAGCCGACTGGTCGCGGACTCGCGCGGCCGTCACACCTCCGGCTCGGCCATGAGGCGGCGGTGCAGCGACTCCAGCAGTCCGGCCACGGCGTCGTCGGTGTTAGCCCCCAGGTGGAAGTCGACCTCGGCGAGCACGTGCGGGTGGGCGTTGGCGACGGCGTAGGACCGCCCGGCCCAGCGCAGCATCGGCAGGTCGTTGGGCATGTCGCCGACGGCGTGCACGCTGCTGCGCTCGACGCCCCGGGCCGCGGCGAGTTCAGCCAGGGCGGTCCCCTTATCCACCCCCAGCGGGCCGATCTCGACCACTGGGTGCCCGGGCATCGAGTGGGTGACCGTCGCGATGGCTCCGAGGACGGCGTCCATCGCGACCAGGAAGTCGGAGGGGTCGGCGGCAGCGTCGCTGCTCCCGACCAGCACCTTGTAGGCCAGCCAACCCTCGGCCAGCGCCGCGAGCACCTCGTCGCTGAAGCGCCTCCCAGATCCGACGAGCCGCAGCCCCTCGTGGCCCGGTCGCCACAGCATCGCCCGTACCTGAGAGGGCGGGTCGGTATCCGCGGCGAAGTCCAGAATCGCGCGCACGGTGTCGGCGGGCATGGCGCGCACCTGCAGCACGTCCATGGTGGCCAGGTCCACCACCATCGATCCGTTGGCGCACAACGCCTCTCCGTCGATGTCGGCCCCGTCGAGCAGCGACGTCAGAAACATGGGCGGGCGGCCCGTCACGACGACCACCTCCACCGGCCCACCGGCCGCGGCGGCCAGCGCCCGACGGGTGCGCGGGCTCAACTGCGCGTCGGCCCCCAGCAGCGTGCCGTCGAGGTCGGTGGCCAGCAGCGCCCGCGCACCGGTGGGCGGCGCCGTAGCGGGCTCGCCGTCCGGCACGCGGCGGGGCATCAGCCGGTCGCCGGGCCGAGGGGCGGGAACGAGCTGGTGCCCAGATAGGGCTGCAGCGCCGCGGGCACCGAGACGCTGCCGTCGGCCTGCTGGTGGTTCTCCAGGATGGCGACGATCACTCGCGGCATGGCGCACAAGGTGCCGTTGAGGGTGGCGACAGGGCGCGGCCGGTCGGAGCCGGATCGGCCTCTGATGCCGAGCCGGCGGGCTTGGAACTCGGTGCAGTTGGAGGTGGAGGTGATCTCGCGATAGCGGCCCTGGGTGGGGATCCACGCCTCGATGTCGAACTTGCGGGCAGCGGAGGCGCCCAGGTCGCCGGAGGCAACGTCGATCACTCGGTAGGGGATCTCGAGCGCATCGACGAACTCGCGCTCCCATGCCAGCAGCCGCTCGTGCTCGGCCGGGGCCTCCTCGGGCGTGGTGAACGCGAACATCTCGACCTTGTCGAACTGGTGCACGCGGATGATTCCGCGGGTGTCCTTGCCGTAGGTGCCCGCCTCGCGTCGGAAACAGGGCGAGAAGCCCACGTAGCGCAGCGGCAGGCGAGACTCGTCCAGGATCTCCTCAGAGTGCATGGCGGCCAGCGGCACCTCGGCTGTTCCGACCAGGTACAAGTCATCGGCTTCGAGGCGGTACACGTTCTCGGCGGCCTGGCCCAGGAAGCCGGTGCCGGCCATCGCTGCGGGTTGCACGAGCGCGGGCGGGATCACGGGGACGAATCCGTTGGCGACGGCCTTGGCCATCGCGAGGTTGAGCAGGGCCAGTTCCAGCAGCACCCCCGGACCAGTCAAGTAGAAGAATCGGCTGCCGCTGACCTTGGCTGCGCGCTCGACGTCGATGGCGCCGAGTAGCGTGCCCAGCTCAACGTGGTCGCGCGGGGTGAATCCGGCGGCGTCGAAGTCCCGCGGCGTGCCGACCTCGGC
>JBIRBF010000169.1:0-5969 GCA_044326505.1 Candidatus Nanopelagicales bacterium
GAGCGCCAAGACCGCGGCCGCACGGATGACGTCGCCGGACCAGGCCAGCAGCGTGACCTCGGCCCTGGACGAGGGCCGCTGGTGCCTGGCCTGCGTCCAGGCACGCCTGGACGGCGCCGCCCTGCCCGAGCGCCGGCCGCCGTGCTTCTTCGACCCTCGGCACGGCCCCAGCGTCAAGGACGTGCCCTTCGTGCCGAGCCAGGGCGCCGCGGTGCGTGATGTGCCCGCCTGCGCGACCTGTGCCGCCGCCGTCGAATCCGGCCAGATGCCGGACTACCGCGTCACCCAGTCCAGCACGGGCACCCAGCCCTACTGGAACTCCGGGCGCGAGTACGCCGGGTACACCCAGGGCTACTACCGCAGCAATACGGACCTGTTCTCGACGATCTTCATGGCGACCATGATCGGCAGCATGATCTCCCACCCGTACGGCTACTACCCGCCCGGCGGCAACGGCAGCGAGGCCGACCAGTCTGGCGGCAACGGTGACTGGTCGGACAGCTCGGGCAACTCCGGCGGCGGCGGCTGGGGCGACAGCAGTGGATCGTCAGGGGGCTGGTTCGGCGGGGGCGGTGGGGGTGGCTGGGGCGACTCGGGCGGGGGCGGCGACTTCGGCGGCGGCGGCTGGTAGCCCTCGGCCTGGCGCAGTGTCCGATCGCTTCGCCGGCCCTGGTTCGGTGCCAGCGGGGACGCCCGGAGCGGCCGGTCCGGGTGGGCCAGCCTCGTTGGGTCGCGTGAACTGGCGCAGCACGACACCGACGGTAAGCGCGGCAACCACGGTGAGCACGGGGTACAACTCCGTCAAGTAGCGCTCGTTCTCGCCGTACTCCAGCAAGCCGGCCACGGTCATCCCGTAGGCCATGATGGCGGCCCCGAACCACATGGTCTGTCGCTGTCGCAGCGTGAGCTTGGCACTTCCCCGCGCGCGGATGGACAGCACTACGCCGAGCACCAGCATGCCGAACGAGGCAGCGGGGAAGATCACCCCCAGCGGTCGGAAGACTCCGACGACGCGGCCGGTCTTCTCCAGCTGCGCGGCTGTGAGCCCGTGCTGGAACCCGGGCTGGAACATGAGTTCGACCGACCCTCGGTACTGCTTCTGGCCGAGTACCACCTCGAAGAAGGCATCGGGATGGTCGGCCACGACGCGGGATGCGAGCTCGTCCCATGACTGGGCCAGCTTGAGCCGCGGAACCGTGTTGTGCCGGAATACCTCGAGCTGTTTGCCACGGCCGTCGTCGATGACGCCCTTGGACCCCTCGCGCGTGAACTCCTGCGTACCTTCGTCGGCGTAGGCGGCAGTGCAGACGGGGTAGGCGCCAGCGATGTTCTGATTGGGCCAGAAGTCCAGCTTGGTGGCGAGTTCCTGCAGACACGGGTCGGAGCCGGCCGAAGCCACGATTTGCTCCTTGGTGACGGCTTTCGAGGTGTAGAGCCCCTTCACCAGGTTCTGCCCGGACCACGAGCTCATGGACAACTGGCCGAACTCGCTCACGTAATGCATCTGGACGCCGAACACGAGCGCAGCCCCGATGGCCGCCGCGGCCAGAGCGAAGCGGCGCAACCCACGGCCGGCGAACAGCACCATCACAGCCAAACCTGCGACGGCCACGACCCACAGGAACGACGGCCGCGTCAGGGCCAGCGCCACCGTGGCCGCAGTCCAGGTCACGAGCCCCAGCCGTGGCCACGGGCCAAGCAGCGACAGCCCCCACAGGGTCAACGCTCCGAGCAGCCCGACGACGATCGTGGTGTAGGGGAACATGACCGTCTGCATGGTGCTGGGCAGAACGGCGAAGACCGCACTTGCTGTGGCCGCGACGGCAACGCTCTGACCGAGATTGCGAAGTGCCGATGCGATGAGCAGCACGGTCGCCCAGCCGATGAGAGCGAAGAAGACCGCGAGCGCGATGCGCGTCGAACCGGGCATGGCGATGGCGAGCGCGAAGATGGCATTGAGGCCGGGCGGCTGGATGTGGTTGGACGCCAGCGCCGCGACCGGGTCGTTCGCAAGGATCTGACCGCCGAGCGACTGCAGCAGGAAGTCCACGGCTGAGTCCTGGAAGAGCCCCTTGGTGTAGCTCCAGGCGAAGAGCAGCCAGTAGAGCAGCGTTGCCGGCCCATAGACGGCGAGGAGGCGCAGGACGGGCCGCATCCGCCGCGCCAACCCCGACAACCCCGACCGTCGCCTGTGGGCGGGGCGTCGGCGGTCACTCGCTGGCGACATGGAGGCGCCTGGCGGCTTCGCCGATGCTTCCGCTGAGCGACGGGTAGACGGTGAAGGAATGCGCCACCTCGTCCACGGTGAGTCGCTGTTCGACGGCGATCGCCACCGGATAGATGAGCTCGCTGGCCTGCGGGGCCACGATCACACCGCCCACCACGATCCGAGTCCCCCGGCGGGCGAAGAGCTTCACGAACCCCTCGTTCATGTCGGCCATCTTCGCCCGCGGATTGGTGGCCAGCGGCAGGGTGACGGAGTCAACGTTGATCCGCCCGGAGTCGGCGTCGGCCTGAGTCACCCCCACGGTGGCGATTTCCGGTGTGGTGAACACGTTGCTCGACACGGTCATCAGGTCCAGCGGCGCAACAGCGTCGCCGAGGGCATGCCACATTGCGATGCGGCCCTGCATCGCGGCGACCGAGGCCAGCGCGAGGACGCCAGTGCAATCCCCCGCGGCGTAGACCCCGCGGGCGGCAGTGCGCGACACTCGGTCCACCTCGACATGGCCGGAAGGTGAGCAACGCACGCCGGACTCCTGCAAACCCATCCGCTCGGTGTTGGGCACGGAACCCACCGCCATCAGGACGTGCGAGCCCTCGACCGTCCGTCCGTCCGCAAGCGTCACGATGACGCCGTCGGCGGTCCGCCGAGCCGCCTGCGCCCGCGACCGCCCCATCACCATGATCCCGCGGCGCCCGAATGCCTGCTCGATCACCGCGGCCGCATCCGGGTCCTGGCCCGGCAGCACATGCTCGCGCGAGGACACGAGCGTCACCTCTGATCCCAGCCCGCGGTAGGCCGAGGCGAACTCCGCTCCCGTCACGCCCGAACCGACGACGATCAGGTGCTCGGGCACGTCGGTCAACGAGTAGACCTGCTCCCAGGTCAGGATGCGCTCCCCGTCCGGCGCCGCTTCCGGCAGCACGCGCGGGCGCGCACCGGTGGCGACGAGGACGACATCGGCGTCGAACAGCTGGTCGCCGGTGGCGGTGATGGCCAACACCCGGGGCGGGCCCACCATCACCCCGCGACCTTCGACGATCCTTACCCCGTCGCGCTCCAACCGCGCCCGGATGTCGTCGCTCTGGGCGCGGGCAAGTGCCACGACGCGAGCGTTCACGGCCCCGAGCTCCAGGCTGACCTGGCTGCGCTCCAGCGGCCGCCCCGCCACCAGCACCCCGAGGTCGGCACTCTCGTACGTCGCGCGCGCCGCGTCGGCAACGGCCACGAGCGCCTTGCTCGGCACGCAGTCGCTCAGCACCGCCGAGCCGCCCATGCCGACGTCCTCGATCAGCGTGACCTCGGCTCCGAGCTGTGCGGCCACGAGCGCCGCCTCGTAGCCCCCGGGACCGCCACCGATGATCACGACTCGACTCACGGGCCCAATCCTGCCGCACAGCGAAGGCGGGCGGGGCAGGTCGTCGGAGAATGCCGGACAGACCGCCTATCGTGAGCGCATGGCTCTCTACGCCGCCTACGGCTCCAACCTCGACCCGGCACAGATGGCCGAGCGCGCCCCCACCTCGCCGGCCCGGGGAACGGGGTGGCTGCAGGGCTGGCGGCTGACCTTCGGCGGCGGCCGGCTCAACTGGGAGGGCGCCCTCGCCACAGTCGTCGAAGACAGCACCAGCGAGGTGTTCGTGATGCTCTACGACGTGCCGGACTGGGACGAGGCGGCGCTCGACGAGTGGGAGGGCACAGCGCTGGGTTCGTACGTGAAGATCCGGGTGCGGGTCGAGACGCTGGAGGGCGAGCGGCTGGCGTGGCTCTACGTGCTCGACGACTACGAGGGTGGATTGCCCTCGGCGCGCTACCTGGGCATTATCGCCGACGCCGCCGAAGCCGCCGGGGCGCCCGCGGACTACGTCAACGAACTCCGCCTCCGGCCGTGCCGCTCGGTGGGGCCATAGCGGCCCCACCGCAGCTACATCAGATCGACCGGCTGGTACGTCCCCCATACCCCGCGCAGCGCGTTGGCGACCTCGCCGCCGGTCGCTCGCGCCGCCAGCGCGCGCTTCATCGGGGGCAGGCAATTATCCGTCCCCTCCGCAGCCCGCTTGAGCTCGTCGAGGGCCGCGGTCACCTCTGCGTTATCGCGGGTCGCCCGCAGGATCGCAAGCCGCTCGGACTGCTCGGCCTCGATTGCGGGATTCACGCGCAGCGGCTCGTAGTGCTCCTCGGCATCGACGGTGAACTTGTTGACACCGACGACGATCCGCTCGCCGCTGTCGATCTCGTTGGCGATCCGGTAGGCGCTGCGCTCGATCTCGGCCTTCTGGAAGCCCTGCTCGATGGCCGCGACGGCACCGCCCATATCGGCCACCTTGGACATCAGCTCGCCGGCCGCCGCCTCGAGTTCGTCGGTGAGCGACTCCACCACATACGACCCGGCGAACGGGTCGATGGTCTTGGTGATGTCGGTCTCGTAGGCCAGCACCTGCTGGGTGCGCAGCGCCAGCCGCGCTGCCTTCTCGGTCGGCAGTGCGATGGCCTCGTCGAAGGAGTTGGTGTGCAACGACTGGGTTCCGCCGAGTGCGGCCGCCAGGCCCTGCACGGCCACCCGCACCAGGTTCACCTCGGGCTGCTGAGCAGTGAGCTGCACGCCGGCGGTCTGGGTGTGGAAGCGCAGCATGAGCGACTTCGGGTTCTTCGCCCCGAACTCTTCGCGCATGATCCGCGCCCACATCCGCCGCGCGGCACGGAACTTGGCGACCTCCTCGAGCAGGGAGGTGCGGGAGACGAAGAAGAAGGCCAGGCGGGGGGCGAATTCGTCGACGTCCATACCGGCGGCGATGGCCGCGCGGACGTACTCGATGCCGTCGGAGAGCGTGAAGGCGATCTCCTGCGCGGGCGTCGCGCCGGCCTCGGCCATGTGGTAGCCGGAGATCGAGATCGTGTTCCAGCGCGGCAGCTCGGCGCGGCAGTAGGCGAAGATGTCGGTGATCAGCCGCAGCGAGGCCCCCGGCGGATAGATGTAGGTGCCGCGGGCGATGTACTCCTTGAGCACGTCGTTCTGAATCGTCCCGGTCAGCGCCGAGCCGGGGATCCCGGACTTCTCGGCCACCAGCTGGTACATCAGCATGAGCGTCGACGCGGGGGCGTTGATCGTCATCGACGTGGACACCTTGTCCAGCGGGATGCCGTCGAACAGCACCCCCATGTCGTCCACCGAGTCGATGGCGACGCCGACCTTGCCCACCTCGCCGCTGGCGATCGGATCATCGGAGTCGTAGCCCATCTGGGTGGGAAGGTCGAACGCCACCGACAGGCCGGTCGTGCCCGCGGCGAGCAGCTGCTTGTAGCGCTCGTTGGACTCCACCGCAGTGCCGAATCCGGCGTATTGGCGCATGGTCCACGGCCGGCCCGTGTACATCGACGGATAGACGCCGCGGGTGAACGGATAGGAACCGGGCTCGCCGAGCTGTACGTCGGGATCCCAGTCGGCCAGCGCCGCGGGTCCGTAGAGCGTGTCGAACGGGAAGCCGGATTCGGTCGAGCCAGACATAGGCCCAGCGTAGCCGCGCCGTTGCGGACCTGGGCGGCAGCCTCGTGGGGTTAGCGATACGATCGGGGCCACGGGGCGTCCGCTCTGACGCGGCGCCCGAACTCGCTCACATTCCGGGAGCAACACAAGTGGCATCGACAACAGCGGAGCGGACCAAGATCGGGTCCCTATACCGCGGTGGGCAAGGCATGTGGTCGTGGGCGCTGCAGCGCATCACAGGCGTAGCGGTGTTCTTCTTCC
>JBIRBF010000019.1:0-22659 GCA_044326505.1 Candidatus Nanopelagicales bacterium
CATCAGCAGGTAGGCCAGCGCGAGCTGGTTGTTGCACAGCGCGAAGGTCTCGGGGTGACTGTCCTCTCGGAACACCTTGGTCGCCTCGGTGAGGTCCGCGACGACGGCCAGCAGCGCGCCGCGCTCGGCGGGTGCGAGGTCCTGGCGGGACAGTCCGCGCAGCAGGTGCAGACCGGCGCGCACCTCCGGATCGGCGTTCATCGGCAGGATCACCAGCCCCTGCTCGGCGGCGATGGCTGCGGCCCGGGAGTCGCCGATATGGTCGCGCAGGAACTCGGCGCGCGTCAGGTACAGCGATGCTGCCAAGGCCGGGCTTCCTGCCTCGGCGGCGCGACGGGCGCCCTCGGCGAGCTCGTCCACCGCGGCGTCCCGGTCGCCCCGCTCGACGGCCGCGGAGGCCCGGGCGCTCAGTACGATCGCGGCGATCTCGCCGCGGTCGTCGGCGACGTCCTCGGCAGACGGCGGCTCGTCGATCAGCCCCACGGTGTAGCGGCCGACGTCCACCAGCGCGCGCATCGTGCCGGACGTCCGCTCGGCCAGCGACTGCCAGCGCTCGTCGCCGCCGAGCAGCACGGCTCGGTTGTAGTCGGCTGCGAGGCCCTCTCCGAGCAGCGCAGCGGCCTGCGCGGGATCGCCGTCGAGGGCGGCGGAGAAGTACGCCAGTTCGGGCGGCCACTCGGTCGGCACTGCGCCGCGGACCAGGTCAGCGGCCGCTCGGGCGGACCCCTCGCCCTCAGCCACGAGCAGGAGGCCGGCGGGCCACGGCAGCGCCCCCAGCGGCTGTGGGTGGGGGCCGGGCACGTCAACGATCATTGGGACTCGTAACTCCTCGTGTGGCCGGGTGCCTGGTCTGCGGCCAATTCTGCGACGATCCCGTCGGCGATGCGATCGATTGCGGCCTCGACGGCAGGACTGAGCGGCGCCCCGGCGTCGAAATGCGCGCCCTCGACCAGCCAGACCGTGACGTCAGCGGGGTACTCATCCTTCAGCAGCCATTGCGCGAAGCCGAGCGCCTGATCCCAGCGGAACCGGTGCAGGTTTCCCGACGGCGGGTCGAGGTCGACCAACTCCGAACCCGGCACGCGATGGATCGTCCCGGGCTCGACGCCGATGCGCGAGGCATCGACGACGATCGCCCGGCGTGCGCCGCGCATGGCGAAGGCGACGTCCATACCGGCGGTGCCGCCGTCGATGAGGCGGACGCCCTCGGGCAGGACCCGATCGGCGAGCAGCCGCACCAGGACCGGGCCGGCGGCGTCGTCGCCGCGGATGAGGTTCCCGCAGCCGACGACCACCGTGTCGGCGGGAGTACCGGAGAGCACGGGTGCGATCAGCCACCGCCCATGCGGAAGCGGTTGAGCTCCTTGCCGGTCTTGCCGTCGTAGGCGTGCACGGTGCAGACCAGGCAGGAGTCGTAGGAGTGCGCGACCTGGCCGAGTTCGACCGGGAAGTCGGGGTTGTCGATCGGCGTTCCGAGGAACGCCTGCTCCATCGGGCCGAGCACGTCGTGGCCGTCGCGCGGGCCGATGTTCCAGGCGGTCGGGGTGATCACCTGGTAGTTGGCGATCTTGCCGTTCTCGATCACGATCCAGTCCGATAGCGCACCCCGGGCGGCCTCGGTGGATCCGAAGCCCTTGCCGGACGAGGGCTCGGCCGGCTTGGCGTAGAAGTCCTCGTGCAGGTCGAGCTCGTTGAGCCAGCGCTGCACGTACTTGAAGTACTTGGGCGCCTCGTGAACACGGGCGATGACGCGCGTCAGCACGCTCGGGCCCATGGCGTCGATGACGTTCTTGATCAGCGGGTCGGAGTCCTGCCAATCCTCCGCGCCGGGCCGCGCGGCCATCATCTGCCGAGCCAGCGGTCCGACTTCCAGCGGCACGTAGCCGAGGTCCGGTACGTCGTAGCGCGGTGCCTTGGCCCAGGTGTACTTGTCCTGCTTGGCGCCCTCGGCCGGGTCGATGGGATCGGTGACGCCATCCCAGGGATGGCGCGAGCCGGTGCCGCGGTAGTACGAGTGCGTGATGTCCTCGGTCACGCGGGCCTGGTCGAAGTCGAACCACTGGCCGTCGGCGTAGATGCCCGAGCGCGACTGCAGGGCCGCGTTGCGGCCGTCCACAGTGGGGTTGGTGTACAGGTCCGGGCTCAGGAACGTGCCGGTGGCCAGGTAGTTCCCGTAGCCCGCGCCGTACTTGTCGAGGCCGATCTCGAGCGCCCAGCGGATGAAGAAGGCGCAGTCGCTGTTCCGCTGGGATTCGTTCTCGTCGGCCCAGGCCAGGATGTCGTCCCAGGTCTTGTTCTCGAGCCAGCGATCGACCGAGCACCCGAGCCATTGGCCCTCCAGCCATTCGCGGCCCCAGTGTTCGAGGATGGACACCGACCTAGTGACGTCGCTCAGCGTGGGGGCGCTCATCACGCCGCCGGGGATCATGAAGGACGAGTGCGGCCACTGCCCGCCGAACAGGGCGTAGATCTCGACCGGCAGCTGCGACAGGGTGACGCCGGTCTGGTAGCTCTCGCCCACGTACGGCGCGAAGCGTCGCGCGGCCTCCTCGTAGGACGGCGCGCTGGCGTACTGAGCGGCCGTCAGGTCCGGGCCCATGATCGCGTAGAACCAGCGGGGGATGCTCTGCAGGGTCTCGCAGGCCTGGGCGATGTTGCGCACCCGGGTGGCGTTCGGCGGGACGTACGTGCCCCAGGCCGTGTCGAGGGCGTAACACGCCTTGTAGAGGTGGCTGCCGCCGCAGATCCCGCAGATGCGGGGAGTCATGATCAAGCCCGCTTGCGGGTCCTTGCCCTGCAGGATGATCTCGAAGCCGCGGAACATCGCCGCCTCGGTCCAGGCGTTGGTCACCACACCGTCGGTGATCGTCACCCGGACGTCGAGGTCGCCCTCCACCTGTCCGAGGGGGCTGACGTTGAGGTCCATCGTGGTCATGTGCGTGTCTCCTGTACGGACGGGCCGAGATTGGAAGGTTCTGAGACGGAGGGGTCAGACGACGAACATGTCCTCTTTGGACCACTTCGGTGCAACGGCGCGCGACAGCCCGGCCAGCGCCATATAGGACCCCGCATCCATCCCCTCGGGTTCGTCCTTGGGGATCACCCCGGCCACCTTCTGGGTCTTGAAGACCGTGCCCTGCTCGAGGTCGCCGTGGGGGAAGCCAGGTTCGGTGCAGCCGGTGCAGGGGTGGCCGGCGCGGGTCTTGGACGACTGCCGGTTCCACAGGATCCGGTTGCAGGGGCTGTGGGTGAGCGGGCCGCGGCAGCCGAACTCGTAGTAAAGGCAACCGGTGCGCATGCCCTGGCCGAAGCTGGGCGGGTCCTGCTTGTAGGTGTAGAACTGCACCCTGGTGCAGCCGGTCTGGGTGAACGACGTGAAGAACGTGGTGGGCCGCTGCAGTTCGTCGAGCGCCAGGTCGGCCGCCCGACCCGATGCCAGCGCCACGATCACCTGCGAGATCCAGTCCGGGTGCGCCGGGCAGCCCGGGATGTTGACGACCGGCAGCCCGAGCTTGCTGACGAAGTCCGGCCCCAGGTAGCCGCCGCGCTTTCCGCCCCGGTCGTACTGCAGGCCGCGGCTGTCTGACGGGTTCGGGGGTACGGCGGGGAGGCCGCCATAGGTGGCGCAGTCGCCAATGGCCACCACGATGCCGGCCTTGGGCGCGATGTCGTCCACCCAGTCCTTCATGGGTCGGCCGGCGAACATGTCGAACCGCCCGCTGCCGTTGGGCGCCTCGATGACCGACCCCTCGTAGACGAAGATGTCGATCTCCTTCTCGCCCTTCGCGTAGGACCAGAAGATGTCCTGCGCCGCCTTGCCGATCTCCATCGACAGGGTGGGGTGGTACACCACCTCGAGGCCGAAGTCGACGATCAGATCGACCACCGACGGCTCGGCGGCGTTGATGAAGGACATGGTGTTGCCGCTACACGCGCCACCCTGGAACCACAGAACCGAGGTCATGGTGCCTCCTGCAATTGCGATTGGTCGGTCATTGAGTTCCCTGCTGCGCCGTCGGCGAGCAGGATGTCGAGCAGGGCCGAGATGCCCACGCCCGTCCGGGCGGAGGTCTCGACCAGGACGGCGTCCGGGTTGACCGATGCCACCGCCGCCAGCGCGGCTGTGCGGTCCCAACCCACGGCGTCGGCGATGTCGGTCTTGGTGATGACGATGACATCCGCGGTGGTGAACATCTTCGGGTACTTGAGCGGCTTGTCCTCGCCCTCGGTGACGGATAGGAGCGCGACCCTGGTGTCCTCGCCGAGGTCGTAGGAGGCCGGGCAGACGAGGTTTCCGACGTTCTCGATCACCAACAGGTCGTAGTCGTCGAGCTCCCACCCCTCCAGGTGGGCGCTGATCATGTCCGACTCCAGGTGGCAGTTGCCGTCGGTAACGATCTGTCGCGCGGCTGCGCCGGATCGCGCCAGCCGACGGGCGTCGTTGTCCGTTGCGCAGTCGCCCACCAGGGTGGCCGGCGACATCCCGCGCTCGACGGCGACCCGGAGGACCTCCTCGAGCAGCGCCGTCTTGCCGGTTCCCGGACTCGACACCCAGTTGCTCACGCGCAGTCCGGCGGCAGTGAACCGGCCGCGCAGACCGTCGGCGAGCAGGTCGTTCTTGGCCAGCACGCCCGCCTCGATCGTCGCGAGCCGGTCGGCGTCGTCATCGTGATCGGCCGCGGCGGCGTCGTCCAGGGTCACGTCCAGGATCTCGAGCTCGCGGCCGCCCACCACGTTGCCGCATAGGTCGCCGCAGCTGGGGCAGCGGAAGTCGCGCAGGTCGGCGATCTGGCCGTGGCCGCACGTGGGGCAGTCGACGATGATCGGCGCCGAATCAATGACCAGCTCGCTGCCGGCCAGCGGGGTGCCGTCGGCGGCGACGTCGTAGGCGAAGAGCAGGGCCTGGGCCACGACGCCCGAGAGCTCGCCGATGCGCAGCCGCACGCGTGTGACCGGCGGCGGGTTCGCGGGAAGCGCGGCCGTGACCGTGGATACCACGGCGTGCGCGATCGAGAGCTCGTGCATGGGCTCAGCCGTTCCGCTGCCGAGAGCCGAAGACGCGGGAGAACGTGAGCAGGAACGCCAGGGTCTCCTGCACGTCCACATCCTTGAGCTGCTTGACCAGGCTGAACACCCCGCCGACCTCGGCCTGCCGGCCGCGGGTCTGCTCGTCGGCGATCAGGGCGGCCTCGCCGAATTTGCCCACGACGTCCACGATCTCGGGCTGCAGGATGGGCGAGTCCAGGAAGCCCTGGATCGTCTCCTTCCGTTCGGCTAGCGAGTGCAGCAGGGGAAGCAGCTCGCGCACCGTCGCCAGGGTGTCGGCGAGCTCGGCGTCGCCGCCATCGGCGCGCAATTGCAGGATCGTGCCGTTGATGTTGTCGGCGATCTCCGGTCCGCGCTGCAGCAGCGCGGTGGACATCGACGACAGCGCGGCCAGCGTGGGCGCATTGGCCGCGATGACGGCGAGCGACTGGCGAATCTCGGGGTCGGCCAGCATCGCTGCCAGCGGGTCGGTGTCGGTGGGGATCTCTGCCGATGAGCTCATGGGGATGCTCCCTCTGGGACGACCGGACCGCCGATGATCCCAAGCAGCGTAGAACAGGACAACACCTGGACGTAACCGCTCGGCGGATGTCGGCTCCGAATACAGCCAATCGGACGACCCGTCGCCACGGGTCGTCCGATTGGCCTGCGCTGGTCCTTGCCTTGGAGGGGTGCCCGCCGTATCTCGGCGCGTGCCGGTCTATTCCGGCGTGTGCAGCAGCTCAGTGGCCGGGATCGTGCCCAGGCGACCGGCCTGATAGTCCTCGAAGGCTCGCGCGAGCTCGGCCCGGGTGTTCATCACGAACGGTCCGTACTGCGCCACGGGCTCGGCGATGCGCTGGCCTCCCAGCAGCAGCACGTCCAGCGCCTCCTCGCCGGCGCGCAGGGTCAGGGTGTCGCCGGCGCCGAACTCGACGAGTTGGTGGGCGACGACCGGCCGCAGTTCCTGCCCGGCGTAGCCGGAACCGGTGAGGATGTAGGCGAGCGCGCTGTGGGCAGGATTCCACGGCACCGTCAGTTGGGCGCCGGGCTCCACGGTGGCGTGGATCAGCGTGATCGGAGTGTGGGTGGAACCGGGTCCGGCGTGGCCGGCGACCTCACCGGCGATCAACCGCACCAGGGCGCCGCCGTCGGAGGACGTCAACAGCGTCAGGTGCGTCTTCTCGATGGGTTGGTAGGACGGCGCCATCATCTTCATCGTGGCTGGCAGGTTGACCCACAGCTGGATGGCGTGCGTGGGGCCGCCGGAATTGAAGATCCGCTCACTGGGCAGTTCGTCGTGCAGGATGCCGCCGCCTGCGGTCATCCACTGCGTGTCACCGTCGGCGATCAGACCGCCGCCGCCGTTGGAGTCCTTGTGGGCGGTCTCGCCGTCGATCTGGTAGGAGACCGTCTCGAAACCGCGGTGGGGGTGCCACGGTGCGCCGAGGGCCTCGCGCGGGGCGTAGGTGACGGGTCCGATCTGGTCCAGCATCAGGAACGGGTCGAGGGCAGCAAAGGTCTTGCCGACGAACGCCTTCCAGACCGGGAACCCCGCGCCCTCCCGGGCCGCAACGGCCGACGTGACCTCGCGGACGGGTCGCGGTCGCTCGTCGGTCAGGGCATCGCGCAGGCGTGGCAGCACCAGCAGGTCGTCAACGGTTACAGCGGGCATTGGCGGGTCCTTCCTTCGGACATCCCGGTAGATAGTTAAGTATTGAACTACTGAACGCGGCGAACTATTCCCTATGCTCGTTCGCACGGCGGCGTGCTAGCAGGTTCCGCCCCGACGGTCCCATGGAGCTGCCATGCCAGCAAGTCCGCAGGGGCTCAGCCCACAGGAGCCCAGCCTGCAGGAGCGGTACTTGCCGGGCACGACCTGTTTCGGCTGCGGTCCGGCCAATGCCCGGGGGCTGCGCCTGCGCAGCTACCCGGAAGGCCTGGACAGCGGGGCCACTGTTGCCGAGTTCCTGCCGCACCCCGAGCACGACAACGGCCTCGGCTTCCTCAACGGCGGCATTATCTGCACCGTCCTGGACTGCCACAGCGCAACGCCGATGCTGCTCGAGGCCGAGCGGTTGGGGCTGCTTTCGCCGACGCAGCTGCTGCCCTACGTCACCGCCGGCCTCGAGGTGCGCTACCTGCGGCCGACCCCGCTGGCGGAGCCGCTCGCGCTGCGCGCCTGGATCACCGAAGCGGGTGAATCGGCGATGACCATCGCCGCTGAGCTCAGCCATGAGGGCAAGGTGCGCGCGGCGGCCACGGCGGAATGGCGCCGATGGCGCCCACGGCCCTAGCCTGAGGCGATGAATCGACGTGCCCTGGGGCGACGGATCACCTCGGCGGCGGTCGGTGCTGCCGTCGCCGGCCTGCTGCTCGCGGGTTGCGGCTCGGCGGCTGATGTAGGTGGTGCCCCCAGCGGGTCAGCAGCCTCATTCGACGGCGACTTGTCCGGCACGCAGGCGCCTGGGACGGTCATCGCCTCGTCCGGATTCGACGTCGCCAAGAACGGCTTCCGGTTTGAGAACTACGGCAACGAGTCCGACCCGCTCAACCTCGACGCCCAGAGCATGGCCGCGCTCTTCGGCGACCAGGTCTGCTCGCGCACCACCGAGGACGGCGACTGCAAGCTCACTCCCACCGCCAAGAAGTGGATGAAGTCGATGAACGACGCCATGGGCGGCGGTCACTGCTTCGGCTTGGCCGGCTTGAGCTGGGCGATGTACAAGGGCGAGATCGACACGGCGGCCTATGGGGCGGCTGCCGCCGGCGACATGGAACTCAAGGGCAACGAGGCGCTGCAGGCCGACATCGCCGCAGTCTTCGCCACCCAGGCGACCGCACCCACGTCCCAGGTCATGCGCGTGTTCGCGCCCAAGGACGTGCTCGCCGAGCTCGCCGCGTCGTGGCAGCGCGGCGAGGGCTACGCGCTGGGGTTCGCGAACATCCGCGACGGCGCGCAGGTGGACGGCCACGCCGTCACCCCGGTGGCGCTGGAGTCGCTCGGCAACGGCAAGGTGGGCATCGTCCTGTACGACAACAACTATCCCGAGCAGCCCCAGCGCATGGTCGTGGATACGGCGGCGAACACCTGGACGTACTCCACGTCGGCGAACCCGGCCGACGATCCACAGGCCTATACCGGCAGTGCCGAGAACCCGCTCGAGCTCTGGCCGGTCGCCCCCATGCTCGGCCCGCAGGACTGCCCCTTCTGCTCCGACGGATCCTCGGCCGAGGCCGCGGGGCTGGACGGCGCCAAACGCACGGTCAGCGGCGGCAGCAACGTCAACTACGTGTATCTGAACCAGGCCTCCGATGCCCAGGGCGTGGCGATCACGGTGACGGACCTGGCCGGCAACCCGATCGCGGGCGCAGTCGGCCGGTCACCGTTGTCGGGGGGTGAGACCTCGCCGCCGGCTGTGCTCGTGCCCAAGGACGTCGCGTTCAAGGTGCGTATCGACGGCTCGGCGTTGGCTCAGCCCGCCCAGACCGATCTGTCGATCATTGGCCCTGGCTTCAGCTACGCCGTGGACCAAGTCACGATCGACCCGGGCGTTGTGGACACGGTGATCTTCGACCCGTCCGTCGACGCACTCGAGTACCAGACGAGCACCGGCTCCGCGCCCGACCTCACGTTGACCCTCGATGGGGACCAGGCGTCGTACAGCTTCCTGTTCGGAGGGCTCGAGCTGCCGGCGACCGGCGGATCGATCAAGGTCAAGCTGGATCAGACGGCGCAGACGGTGACAGCAGCGGCGGCGGGCGGCGAGACGTCCCAGCTGGACTTCGTGATCGAGCGCGCTGACTCCGACTCCGAGGAAGTGTTCGAGTCCGAGCCGATCCCGCTCGACCCGGGGGAGGCGCTGATCGTCGAGTACGGCAAGTGGGGCGGCACGGGGACGGCGATGCCCGTGGGCATCGACACCGAGGGCAGCGGTCAGATCACCGAGCAGCTGGTGGACGCGAAGTAGCCCAAGCCCGAGGTTGCCGGGGAATCGACGCGGCAGCGCCGTTGTTGACGTGTGACATGCTTAAGTAAGCGAACCTTGACGACAACCGCGACAGAAGGACACCGGCAATGAGCGAAGCGAACGAGTCCCCGCAAGTCACACCGGCCCCGGCTGCAACCCCGACGCCGCCGCCCCCGCCTCCGCCGGCGGCCGCGCCGACGGCTGGCTACGCCTACGCCGCCAACGGTGCCGAGATCCCCGTCTTCGCCAACGGCAAGCCGCGGGTGGACGAGGCCGGTGAGCCCATCAGCCCCAAATCCCGGCTTGCCGCCACGCTGCTGTGCTTCTTCCTCGGCGCCCTCGGCGTGCACCGCTTCTACGTCGGCAAGATCGGCACCGGCATCCTGATGATCGTCACCCTGGGCGGGCTTGGGGTCTGGGTGCTGGTCGACTTCATCATGATCCTGCTGGGCTCCTTCCGGGACAAGGACGGGCTGCGCCTCTACAACTGGTAGCCGTGCGACTTCGCGGTGGCGGTGGCCTGCCATTGCTGCTCGGCTCGGCCGTGTCCGCCATCGTCGCCCTGACAGCGGCCGCGCTGGCGGTTTCCACCGCCCGGGTGCTGCTCGAGGAGCGGCGACAGGTGCGACTCCGCGGCGACTGCGGGCCGGCGGACGCGATCGTGGTGTTCGGTGCGGGCGTGCGGGAGTGGGGTCCGACCCCGGAGCTTGCCGCGCGGCTGGACCACGGGAGTTCATTGTGGGCCGCAGGTGCGGCGCCGCTCATCCTGGTCAGCGGCGGATTGAGCTGTGGGATGTCGGAGCCAGACGTGATGGTCGACTACCTGGTCCGCTGCGGTACGCCCGCAGAGGCCATCGCAGTGCTGGTGCCGGGCGACAACTCACGCGAGACGGTGCGCTCCGTCGGGGCCCGTGGTGGTGGCCGCTACTTGGCGGTGACGTCGGCCTACCACGCCCGCCGGGTGCTGGACGAGGCTCGCCGTCGCCGGGTGGACATGGGAGCGTCGTGCCCGCCGGACAGCCCTGACATCGCCACCGTGCAGATCCACCGGGCGCGCGTGGCCGTCGAGGCCCTCGGGGCGCTGGCGTACGCGCTCCCGCCGTCCTGGACGGTGGCACTGCGCCGGGCGTTCGGACGGTGGCGCCCGGCGTTCGCGCAGTTGGTGGGCGGCCGTCGGGCGTGGATCGAGCCGCCGGCCCCTGCGCCCCTGGCGGCGGACGAGTAGCCCACCGCCGAACTTGGCGGCCTAGCCGATCCGGGCGGGTTCCAGGATCGGATCGAGCCACCCGAAACTGCGCGCGTGGTAGAGATCACGGGCGAGCGCCTCGCAGTGCAGCTCGGCGCCATCGGCCGCGGTGAAGGTGATGAATTCGTGCGGGCACTCCAGCGCTGCGACCAGAGTCGGCGCGCTGGCGCTGATCGGGTCGTTCTCGGCGTTGCACACCAGCGTGGGGCACGTGATGTGCTCGGCGTGACCTGCCAGCGTGTAGGCCCGGGTGGACTCGATGTAGTCCATCGGGGTGGCCTCGCCGTGCACCTGCATCCCGCGCCGCAGGGACCAGCCAGCGGTCGGCTGGGCGGCCATGTGGTCCAGCATCTCGCGCACCGCGTCGACGGCGACCCGGTCGCCTTTGGTGTAGCCGCTGCGCAGTGGCCCCGGCAACCGCTCCAGAAACGGGCTGTAGAGGTCGAACGCGCCACAGTCGGCGATACAGGCGGCGAGTCGGTGCTCATCGGCGGCCGCCCTTGGTCCCAAGTGCGCGCCAAGGCTCAGGCCGATCAGGCCGATGCGACTCGAGTCCACGTCATCGCGCGCCGTCAGGAAGTCCACCACCGGCGAGATCACTGCGGCCCAGTCCGGCCGCAGCGTGAGGCCGTCGTCGATCAGCGCCGAGCCCTGGCCGGGCCCATCGAAGGTCAGGATGTTGTAGCCGCGCGCAATGCCTGCGACGCCGTTGAAGGAGTAGCCCTCGGCCATCGTGGAGTCGTAGCCGCCGAGCAGGATCAGCGTGGCCCGGGGCTGACCATCGTCGCTCGGTGCGCCGAAGTAGCCCGGCAGCGACGTGTCCTCGTAGGGGATCCGAACGCTCTGCATCGGGTGGTCCAACAGGGCCGCGCCCTTGGCGAAGGCAAGAGCGTGGCGGTCGTGGCTGATTCGCAGGCGGGGATCCGGCGGGGTGCCCATGAGCATCGAACCCGCCGCGCGCAGGTAGTTGGCGCCGCGCAGATAGGCCGCCCTAGCCGACACGGTGCGGCCCGCGGCCGCCTCGGCGTCGGCGAGTTCCAGCACTCGATCGCCCAGGGCCGTCCACTCGTCGTACCAACTGTCCAGGTCGGAGCCCTTGATCCGGGCGCTGGTGGCAAGCACCTCGCCTACGTCAGCTGCGCCGCTCGGAGCAAGGCCCAGGACCCGCTTGGCCTGGGCGTCGAATAGGTCGTCATGGCACAGGCGCTGGCTCGACATGCGCCTGAGTATCAGCCACGCCCACGATGCGCGTCCAGCGGCGCAAGGGCAGTGGCGGCAATCCGTCGGTGAGCGGCCCTAGCCGCCGACGTGCTGGACGACCTCGAAGGTCCAGATCTGTGAGCCGCTGGCGGCCGGTCGCCCGCCATGGCCCGCGCTGAACTCGCGTGACGCCAGCCAGGACTGGTACGACGCCTCGTCTTGCCAATGCGTGACGACCAGGTAGTCGTCGGTGCCGGCGGCCGGGCGCAGGAGTTCGAACGACACGAATCCCGGCGACTGCTCGACCATCCCTGCGCGGCCCGCGAAACGCTGTTCCAGGGTGTCTCCCGCCCCCTCTGGCACCGTCAAGACGTTGATTGCGACAAAAGTCACTGCGGCCTCCTGAGCTCGTTGTGCAGTGATTGTCCCGCTGCCACAGGCCCGCAGCCAGTCCGGGAGTGCTCTAGCGTGGATCCCGTGTCTGCCGTGGATCCCCAACGCCTACCGGTGGGCAGCTGGTCTTGCCCGACGACCCTGATCGCGGCCGAGGGCGCGTCGCTGGGGATCGCGAAGGTCGCGGCCCTCGCTCAGATTGGTGGTTCCGGTCCGCCGCCCATACTGGTGGTGGTTGACGAGGCTCTGTTGGCGCTGCCGGCCGTGGGAGCGCTGCTCGCTGGAGTTGATGACGCTCCCGTGCTGCCGGTGTCGGCTGAGGGTGTCGATCGCGGTTTCCTGGACGGTGTTGTGGCCGGGATGCAGGCCGCAGCCGTTGCGAGCGGTCAGGCGCCGCTGCTGGTGGCGATCGGCGGCGGGTCGGTGATGGACGCCGCCAAGCTGGCGGCCCACGCGGCCAGCGAGCCGGAGGTGCTGGACATCCTCGACGCCTCCAGCGGCGGACTGCTGTTCCGGCCGGGCGCGCCGACCGACTCAGCGCCGGTGGTGTGCCTGCCCACGACTCTGGGGACTGCCTCGGAGGTCAGTCCGGTCGCCCTCTTCACCAGCTTCGGCCGGGGTTCGACGATGGTCGTGGGTCCCGGTCTCCGGCCGCGCGTCGCCATCGTGGACCCGGCCCTGACCGCGACTCTGACGGTCGGCGCCTTGGCGGCAGGACTGTTGGAGCCGCTGGCGCGAGCGCTCGTGCCAGCGGTGTGCGGCGAGCGGCTGCCGTTGCAGGACGCCCAGGCGGGGGCGATCGTCGAGACGCTACTCGTCCTCGGCGATCGTCTGGCGGCGGGTGAGGCAGCGGACCCCGGGTGGCGCCGCGCTGCGGCGCTGAGCAGTATCGCAACGCACACATCGTTCCTGGCTCTCGGCCGTTCGCCGATGGGACATGCGCTTTGGCCGCTGGCCACGGAACTGATGGCCGAGGCCTTGACCACCAAGCCGGTGGCGCTGGCTCGGCTGTTGCCGCGGTGGCTGGCGGGGCTGGAGTCGGGCCGCCTCGGGGGCCCGTTCGGTGCAGCGCAGCGAGTCGAGGAGGTGCTGGGGATGTCGGCCGGCGGCGCGGCAGTCAGGCTCGCGTCGTGGGTAGCGGCGCTGCCGCTCGACAACGGCCGGACCGCCGTCGAGCCGGCGCCTGATGCCGTCGCGGCCCGGGTGATCAGCAGGTGGCAGGAGCCCGGGTGGTTCCTGCCCGGTGCCGATGTCGACCACGTGCGCTGGCTGCTGGCAGCGTCCGGCTAGCGACGGGAACACCGTCAGAGCGTCTGGCGCTCGACCATCCGCTGGAAGATGCCGGGCTCGGCCGCGAGTTCGTCGAAGGTGCCCATCTGCGCGATTCGGCCGGCGTCGAGCACCACGATCCGGTCCGCCCCCCGAACCGTGCTGAGTCGGTGGGCGATGACGATCCGCGTCACCTGCAGGCGGGCGAAACTGTCGGCGACCTGCGACTGGGTCACGGAGTCCAGGGCACTCGTGGCCTCGTCGAGAATGACCAGCCGCGGGTCGCGGGCGATCGCCGCAGCCAGCACGAGGCGCTGGCGCTGGCCGCCGCTGAAGGTCACAGCGTTGTCGCCGAGCAGAGTCCGCATCCCCATGGGCAGGGCGCGGATCTCGTCGGCCAGACCGACCTTCTCGGCGGCCGCCCAGGCATCGTCCTCGGACAACGGCCAGTCGCCGATGATGGCCTTCAGGATGTCCGAACCGGTTACCGTGGCGTTCTGCAGTGAGACGCCGATCTGCGAGCGAACGGCACGGGCATCGAGGGTGCGCATGTCCTTGCTGTCGTAGGTGACCGTCCCCTCCTCGGGGTGGTCGAAGCCCAGAAGCAGCCGGACCAAGGTGGACTTGCCCGAGCCGGAGGGCCCAACGATGGCGACGAACTCCCCGGGCGCGACCTCGAGGTTGATGTCGCGCAGGACGGCAGTGGACATGCCCGGGTAGCGGTAGGTCACCGAGCTCAGGCCGACGCGGCCGGACAGCCGGCCGGGGTCCGAAGCCCCGGGTTGGATCTCGACCGGCTCGGCCAGGATCGGGCGCATCCGGTCGAAGATCGGCACGATGTTGAGAACCAGGCCGAGACTGAGGTCCAGTTGCGTGGTGGCCGAGGCCACCTGGCCGAGGGCCGTGATGAAGGACAGGAACGCCGCCGTCGTCATCGCCCCGGGATTGTCTGCCACCGCCGCGAAAACGGTGAGGGTGAGCAGCCCGGGCAGCGCCGCGTAGAGGGCAGTGCGGGCAGCGTTGAGCCGCTCCGAGGAGAGCAGCATCGACGCCTGGTCGGCGAATTTGACCGCCCAGGCACCCAAAGCGCGGTTCTCGGCGGCAGCCGCGCGCACTTTGTCGATCCCCTGCACGATCTGGAGCAGGACCCCGGACGCGGCACCTTTGGCGTCGTACATCCGCCGCAGTCGGCGGACCTGCGCCACTGTGATGACCGCGCTGATCGACACCACCACCGCAGTCACGGCAACCACCAGCCAGGCCAGACCAGTGTTGTAGACGAACAACAGCCCGAGGCTGAACACGAGCGTGACGAAAGCGAGCAGTGTCGTGGAGGCCACCGAGGCGACGATCTGCCCGATCGCATCGACGCCCGTCACTCGCATCGTGAGGTCGGCCACCGTGAACCGGGTGTAGAACTGCACCGGCAAGGCGATGAGCCGATCCCACAGGCCTGACTGCATCCGCAGCAGCAGCCGCCCCTGCAAGCGCAGCAGGCTGGCTGACCTGCCGAGCAGGAAGCCGGTTGAGGAGAAGGTGATGAACACCAGCACGATGGACGCAATGATCACCGCCGATTCGGAGCCTTGCGGCACCAACTCTCCGAGGATCGTGCCGGTGGCGATCGGCACCGCAAGGGCCAGCAGGCCGGCGATCATGCTCAGCCCGACCATCCGCCAGAGATCGCGTGCGGAGCCCCGAAGGCCGCTGCGCAGCAGGTTGCGCACGGAGATCTCGCCCGCGGGCAGCGGCTCGTAGAAGGTGTAGGCGGTCGGTCGCAGTCCCTCGAGGTACTCGGCGTCCACCGCCCGCCGGGTGCCGTCGGTGGGATCGATGGCGGTGAAGCCGCCCCGCTCGCGGGGCAGCAGCACGACGGGCTGGCCGCGCTCGGCGCGGAAGACCAACAGCGGGTCGACCACGCTTTCGCGTAGCTGCAGCGCGAGCGTGACGGCCCGCACCCGAACCCCCGAGGCTCGCGCAATCGCGCGCACCGGATCGGGGCTCTGCCCTGCCGACCAGTCCGGTGGCGCCACGATCGTCAGCCCCTGCGTCGCGCCCAGCAGCTTGCAGCCGGCCAGCACAGCATCGCGGTCGGGCTCGACTTGCCAGGCCTCCCTGCGGCCGATGGTCTCGAGCCGGGACAGCGCTGAGTTGCGTGCGGACTCATCCAACTGCCGACGGACGACGGCGCGATCGGCGCCCGCGCGGCGCTCGGCGGCGCCGACCGATGCTGCGCCGGTGACGATGGCGCGCTGCAGCCATCGCATTCCGGCGAGGCGCTCGGCGGCGGGGACATCCGCGGTCCGCCGGATCGTCCCGCTGCACGACTGCACAACCCCGACCCCGGCTGTGGGCCCGAGCGGCAGTGGCAGGGCCTGGTCCTGCCGCACGTCGCCGACTGCCAGCGCCGGTGTCTCCGGAGTGAACCAGCGCAGTTCCCGCAGGGAGTTCAGCGTTCGGCCGGTGTCGAGTTGGATAGTGCTGTCCAGGTCGGCGTCGCTGGCGTTGAAGGGCAACCCGGAGCGGCGCACGGACTCACTTGCGGCGCCCAGCCAGGCGTGCAGGCCGGCGCTCAACTGATCGTCGGCAAGGTGCTCGAACCATGTCGGCGCCAGCCGCTCGGCCGTTGCGTTCACCCCCACCGCTATCAGCTGCCAGGACTGTGCGTCGGCGATCACCGGGTCCGCGCCCAGCAGCAGCGCCCCGGCGGCTGCCGTGCCGATCAGGATCCGTCGCCCCGGCTCGCCCTCCTCCGAGGTGGGGGCCAGGAACAAGTCCACCTCGCCGCCCGTGAGCAGCCAGGCGTCGCCCTCGCCGGTCAGCGTGAGCGGGGTGCTGGCGGTGAGCGTGAGCGAGCCCCCGTCGACGGCCAGAACGTCCAGGCACTGGTCGGTCATTCGGCCTCCACCAGTGTGGAGTAGCGCCCGCCCTCGGCCATGAGGCTTTCGTGGGTGCCGCGCTGCACGATGCGGCCGCCCTCGAGCACGATGATCTCGTCGCAGTCGCGAATCGTGCTGAGTCGGTGGGCGACGATGATGCAGGTGGTGCCGCGGCGCCGGAGGTTGCGATCGATGCGCTGCTCGGTCTCGGTGTCGAGCGCGCTGGTGGCCTCGTCGAGCACCACGATGCTCGGGTCGAGCGCCAGTGCCCGGGCGATCTCGAGGCGTTGCCGCTGACCGCCGCTGAAGTTGCGGCCGCCCTCGGCCACGTGCGACCTGTAGCCACCGGTACGGCTGACGATGTCGGCGTGGATGTGGGCGTCCTGGGCGGCCCGGATCAGGTCCACCTGGGGCACTGTCGCATCCCACATCGTCAGGTTGTCCGCGATCGTCGCCTCGAACAGCATGATGCGCTGGTCCACGAAGGCCACCGACGTCGTGAGCAAGTCCCGGTCCCAGGCGCTGCGGGGCAGGCCGTCGAACAGGATCTGCCCAGACCACGGCTCGTACAGTCCCATGATCAGCTTCACCAGCGTGGACTTGCCCGAGCCGGAGGCGCCCACCAGCGCCACGCGCTGACCGGGCTGCACGGAAAGGTTGAACCCACTCAGGAGTGGCTCGCCCGTGCGGGAGTAGCCGAATTCGATGTCGCGCAGTTCGAGGGAGCCGTCGAGGCGTGCCGTGGGGCGTGCCGTGTGGGTACTGACGGCGGCGGCGGAGTCGAACTGCGGATCCTGCTCGTTGCGCATGACGTCGTTGATCTGGACGATTTGGCCTTGTGCCGTCTGCGCCTGGGTTGCGAGGTTGACCAACTGGCTGATCGGGGTGAGGAAGGATGCCACAAGGGCCTGGAAACCGACGAGCAGGCCCAGGGACAGCTGGCCGTGCATGACCTGCAGGCCACCGATCGCCAGAACGAGCACGGTCGTCAGGCTGGACAGCGTCGCCGGTACCACGGACAGGCCGTTGGTGAGTCGCCCCATCTGTTGGCTGGCCAGTACGTAACGGGCTTGGAAGCCGGCCCACCGTTCGTAGGCAGTGTCCTCCGCTCCGCTGGTCTTGATCGACTCGATAGAGGCGACCGTGGACATGCCCAGTCCCGTGAGTCGGGCGCTCTCGCGGAGCTGACGTTGGTTGGCTGCGTCGCGCTGCTTCGACACGAACACCAGCGCGGCGACATTGATCAAGGATGCGACCACAGCGATCGCCGTCAGGATCGGGCTGTAGATCAGCATCACCACGGCGTAGATGACCAGCCCGACCGCGCTGACGCCAGAAGTGATCAGCGGGCCGGCCAGCAATTGGTTGATCGTGTCGATCTGGTCGAGGCGGCCCACCACGACGCCGGGGAATCTGGCCGTGAAGTACTGGACGGGCAGATGCAGCAGATGATCGACGAAGCGGAAGGATCCGGCGACGGTAAGGCGGGTCTGCAGCCGGGCCAGGAACCACTGCTGCACGAGGGTGAGCAGTCCGATGAGGACTGCGACGATGCCGACCGCCGTCAGCAGCGGGGCGGCGTCGACACCCTTGGGGCCGGAGAAGATGTCGTTGACGAACAACGTCGTGAACATCGGCAGCAGCACGCCGGGCACGACCAGGAAGATGCCGGCGATGGCGGCCAGGATGAAGCCGGCCCGCCCGGGCCGCATCCTGGTGATGAGCTCCTTGACCCAGCTCGAGCGCTTGCCGCCCTTGGTGAAGTCCTCACCTGGCTCGGCATAGAGCGCGATTCCGCTGTAACTGCGCCGGGCCTCGTCCTCGTCGACCTTGCGACGGCCCTCGGCGGGGTCGTTGATCAGGAGCGATCCGCGCTGGAACCCCTCGAGGACGACCCAGTGCGAGTAGCGCCAGAAGAGGATCTGGGGCAGCAGGTCGCCCTCGGCCAGACGCTCGAAGGGTCGGCGGTAACCCTTCGCGGTCAGCCCGTACTCCCGCGCCGCCTTGAGCATGTTGGAGGCCTTGGAGCCATCGCGCGACACGGCACAGGCCTCGCGCACCTCTTCCAGCGGCACGATGCGGCCGTAGTGGGCGAGCACCATGTCCAGGCAGGCCGCACCGCACTCGGTCTCTTCCATCTGCAGGATGGTGGGCACCTTGACGCGCCGGTTCGGGAACGGGGGATCTGGCGCGACCGGACCCATCGGGGGCATTCCCGGGAAGCCCGGAGGCCCAGCTTGAATGGCGCTCATCCGGAGTTCGATCCGTCGGACAGACCCGGGAAGATGACATCGATCGGGGGCTGCCTGCTGAGGATGACGTTGGCCTGAGCCGGCGTGCCGTTAGTGATGGCGAACGGCGGCCCCTGACCGACCGTCCAGGAGTACTTGGTCGGGGTCGTGGGATCCGGGTCCAGACCGACGACCGCGAGCAGTCCCGGCTGCGACCCCAGAGCCTGCGCGACGACCTCCGGCTGCAGGTCCAGGATCTCGGCCACCTCGTCAGTCGTCAGCGGGGTGCTGCTGACCTCCACGATGCTGCCCTTGAGGTAGCCGTACTCAGTGGACGGCGCGCTCTGGACGTCGAGCTCGACCTGCAGCCCGGCGACGACACTGCCGGTCATCGAGGCAGGCAGCAGCGTCATCACGACGTCGGGGATGCTGTAGTCCGTGAGCGCGACCGCGGTGGACCCCGCCAAGAGCTTGGAGCCTGGCGCCACGAAGAGCGAGGCCACCCACCCGTCCTTGGGCGCGACCAGGGTGGTGCCATCCTTGAACTTGATCAAAACGTCGTTGGCATCGACTTCCTGCCCGAGTTCGGCGGGGATTTCGCTCACCGTTCCGTCGGCCTGGGCCGCTACCGGCAGGTAGCCGTTGTCCTTGAAGATTCCCTTGGCGGTGAGAGCTGTCGTCACGCTGCCGTAGAAGGCCCAGACGATCGCGCCGATGACCAGCAGAACGCAGGCGCCGAGCACGAAGAGCGTCCACTTCGGAGCCAGGTTGACGACGCGGTCGATGGCGTCCGCGCCCTGGTTGAGCGGCTTACCCAGGCCGGTGTCGGTTTGGTCGGCATCGTCAGCGACGACGGCCCCGGGCCGCTCCGGCACAGCGAGACCGGTGTTCTCGGTGGTCACTGGAGGATCCTCACCTTCGGCGCGGAGGGCGCGTCGCCGAGACCCAGCAGGGCAACGGCGGCGACGCCGTGGACTGCTGACAGATTACGACTGATGGGAACCCCTGGTTCCAACAAGAGCGAAGACTCGAGGTATTCGGCCGGCACGCTTGCGTCACCGAGGGCCGCAGCCGCGAGCTGGTCGCCGACGCTTGCCGCCGTGATCGGCTCGCCGGGCGGCAGTCCGGCTGCCTTGCGAGCGAGGGCTCGGCCCCATGCAGCGCTGGGCATCGCCTCATGCCAGCTCCCGACGGGTTGGTCCGCCAGGTCTGGGCTCACCGGAGGTGCCCCCACGAGCAGGTCGGCGGCCTCGCCGAAGGCGGCGCGGGCCGTCGTTGAGTCCTCGGCAAGCATCCCCAGCGCCAGCACGGCACCGGCGACGGCGTCGACGCCCCAGGTCGGACGCGCACTGCGGGCCGAGGCCAGGACGTTTCCGATCAGCGCCTCAGCGGCGCTCAGCAGCTGGTGGTCGTCGTGGGCGCGCGCAGCCCATGCAAGGGCGTAGACGACCCCGGCCGGGCCGACGAACGCGTCGGCGTCGTCCCACCCCGGGCGCAGTGCGGTGACTCGCCGCCCGCTGGTGAGCAGGGCCGCCCGGCCCACGCGCGCCGCTTCCGACCCTGGCGTACCGGCTGCCACCAGGGCGAGCCCGATCCCGGCCTCGCCCAGAAGCCCCGGGCCGAGTCGGCGATTGCGCCAGGTGTAACGAGAGGGGTCGTAGTCCAGACCGATCCACGCCGGGGATCCGTCGGGACGTTCGAGGCGGGCGGCCAGCAACTCCGCGACTGGGTCGCAGCCGAGTATCAGCTCTGCGCCGGCGGGGTTCGCCTCGGCGCTCGACACCGGGCTGGCGCAGAACAGTTCGGCATGCAGGTCGTCGAGGGCACCCTCGGGGCTGCTGAGCGCCACCTCGGACATTAATGCGGCTGCGCCGGAGAGGGGAGACTCGGCGAAGGCCGCAGGGATCTCGACGCCGCGGTCGCTTATCAGCGAGGTGCCCGACAGCGGGATGGTGAACAGCGGGACGTCGAGCTCGCGCAGAGCGTGCTGCTCGGCCTCGATCACGCCCGGCGGGCACGTCCCGACCGCGCGCCAGAGCCGCTCGAGCACGAGTTCGCGGGCAACGCCGTCGCGCAGCGATTCGGCCGACAGGCTCTCCTGCAGCAGGCGCGAGTAGACCCGCGTGGCACGGGGCACGAACCGGATACGGCCACTGACCTCGGCCTGACCGCCGAGCAGGGCGCTGCGCCCGGTGGTGCCCGGGCTCTCGCGCGCAAGCGCCGTCAGGCGGGAATGGGCCGCGGCGAAGCCGGCCACGACATCGTCGCGGTACTCCGACACGCCCGTCGGCTCGCCGGCTACCCGCGGCAGCGCCGCGCCATTGCCGCTCGGCATGCGCGAGTGGCGCAGTGCTGGACCCTCGTCGGTCTGCACCAAGGCCGGAACGGGGTAGGGCGTCAGCGCCACTTCCGGACCGGCCATCGCCCCGAGGTTCAGGCTGCGCCGGCCCGGCGGGCCGTCGGCCCAGCTGCTGACCATCGAGGTCGGTCCCGGCAGATCGGGCCTCGGTTCGTGCGCGCTCGTCGCGCCTCCGGCGCGCGGCTGGGTCTGCGCGGTCTTAGTGGCGTCGCCGCCAACCCAGCCGCGGCCCGGGCCGATCACTGTCTCGAGGTCCACCAGCACCGGCTGGTCGGCGGTCGGCACGAAGTTCTCGTGGTGCAGGTCAGTGGCCCCGAGCCCCTGCATCACCCGCAGCAGGGCGCCGGCGTGGAAGAAGTAGTCGCGCGGGTCGGAGCACTCGGCCGCGGCGACTTCCCGCACCCAGAGGTACTCGCCCATGTCCTCGACCTCGGGCAAGCGCACACCTAGAGGTCTCGGGCCGACGGCGTCGAGCTCGCCGAGGAGCTGTGCCAGTGGCCGCTCGACGCCGCCGGGCCTGGGCTTGTAGAACAGCCGAGAGGCGTCGTCCAAGGTGACGATCGTCACCCCGCGTCCCCCGCTATGCCGATCGCCGGCGTCGGAGGCAAGACCCGCGACCCGGCGGCCCGGTGCAATCCCCGGCAGGTCGGCCGCCATGCGCTCGATGAGTTCCGCAGTCGTGATGCGCCACTGCCGCCAGGCGACGGCCGTGACCCGCAGCATCACGGGGTACTCCCGCCAGATGCGCCACCAGGACGCGGGCGCCTGCGCGGCGGTGGGGAAGAGCTCCGGACGCACCTCGGCGAGTTCCTGTAGTCGCGGGCCGACGATCCCAAGCAGTTGGCGCGCCAGCCCGAGTGTGAGGTCGGATTGCGCCTGCTGGTCCAGCGGTGCGCCAAACCGCGATGTCCACTCGGCGACTGCACTCGACGCCTCGTCCAGCCAGGCGCGGAAGCCGGGGTCGAACCGCCACGGCAGGTCGCCCGGGGCCCACGGCGGCAGATCGGTTCCCACCACCTCGGACAGCGTCGGGACCCGATCGGACGCCGGCCTGCCCGCCGGTTCGGCGCCGGCCTCGAGGAGCGACACCAACTCCTCGGCATCGCGGGCCCATTCCGGCCGTTGCTCCCACCGGTCCGGGTACTCCGCCGGAGCCGCCGGGCCGAAAGCCCGGAGCACATCTTCCCTGGTCAATCCGCGGGCGTCGAGGACCGCACTGGCACCAGCAGCCGTGCCGTCGCCCACGAGCGTCAGCCAGCGGGCCCAGTTGGCCTCCGCTACGCCTTCGGGCTCCGCGCGCAGCCGCAACCAGCCGCCCGCGGCCCGCTCCCATGGGTCGGCAGCGCGGGCGAGCAACTCGGGTAACGACGCCTCAGCGGTCGGCATCGGCCCCTGCCCTGGGCCCGTCGAACAGCGCGCCAGTGAGCGACTCCAGGGCAGCGGCGGTCGCCTTGCGGGCCAGCCGAGAGCGCACGAGTTCGTAGCGCACGTCGGGTACGTCCTTGAAGCCGTTCTCGAACGCCCACTGGTCCAACGCCACTGTGGGGCGCCATCGGGTCTCCTGGGCCTGCTCCCGGATGAGTTCGCGCAGGGGGGTGTCATCGCCGGCGAACTCGAAGTCAGGGTGAGCTGCGCTCAGCACCTGCTGCTGATAGGCCGCGGCGTCGGCGGTGCTCGGGTACTTGCCCCGCAAGCGCAGCTCCTCGAGCACCTCGGCCGTCGTGCGCTCCAGGTACTTGCGGCTGACCAGCCAGGAGCGCAGTTCGCGGCGCACCGCCTGGCGGCGCAGCAGTGCCGCGAACTCGTCGTCGGTCAGGTCGTTGTCGTCCTGCCACTGGCTCAGATCGTGGCTTTTTTCTTCCACGATGGTTGACCCCATCACTTCATTGATCTGACGCTTAACGGCAGCGCGGCGGTCGTTGCGGATATAGACTTGGCGTGCAAGTTCGACAAACTCAGCGCCGAAGTCCTGACGGCGCTCATGCGCGCGCTTGCCGTCTTCAATGTCCCATAACGACTGGTTGATCGCCAGAAGTTCGGCCACAAGAGCGTCGCAAGCGGTGCGGTTGGACAGTTGTTCCTCTAC
>JBIRBF010000092.1:0-10221 GCA_044326505.1 Candidatus Nanopelagicales bacterium
AGGCTGCCCGTTTCCTGACGCAGATCGAAATCCACCCCGGAGCCGACCTGGGCCGACGGCTGTTCATCGATCACGGATCCGGCGTGGTCATCGGCGAGACAGCGGTTGTGGGGGACGACGTCACGCTCTACCACGGCGTCACGTTGGGCGGCACAAGCCTGCACGAGGGACGCCGCCATCCCACAGTGGGCGACGGCGTCGTCGTGGGGGCCGGCGCCAAGGTGCTCGGCGCCATCGACATCGGCCCGGGCGCACGGGTCGGTGCCAACGCCGTGCTGGTCAAGTCGGTGGACTCGGACTCGGTGGTGGTGGGCGTCCCGGGCCAGGTCGTGGTCGCCAACCACGCCGAAACCCGGGCCGCCGACCCCGATCCGCTCGCCTTCGCCGTGCGGTCGCTGCTCCGGCGCGTGGCAAAGCTGGAGGAGCGCGACGAGCGCATCGCCGAGCCGGCGTTGCCGCTCTACCGCGACGATGGCGTCTGGGAGCCCACCGACTACGCAATCTAGGCGGACGCGCTCGCCGCCCGCCGGCAGCTATCCCTCCGACTTGACCGCGTTGCGGCCGGCCCTCTTTGCGCCGTACATCGCCTCGTCGGCCCGGTGAATCCAGGACGCAAGCGTGTCGTCGGAGTGCAGCTCCGCCACGCCGATGCTGACGGCCACCGGCCCCACCCCCTCGAAAGGGGTCTCGGCCACGGCCGCCCGCAGCTTCTCGGCCAACGTGACGGCGTCGGCAAGGGTCGCGTGGCTGGCCATGACCACGAACTCCTCGCCGCCCCACCGCCCCAGCACGTCGGCCTCCCCCAGGTGCTCGCTCACCCTGCGGATCATCTCGACCAGGACATCGTCGCCGGCCCGGTGTCCGTGCTGGTCGTTGGTCCGCTTGAAGTGATCGATATCGAGCATCAGCGCCGCCAGCGGGTAGTCCGCGCGCCGGGCGTCGGCGACCGCCTCGTCGATCAGCTGTTCCGCGTGTCGGCGGTTCCAGACGCCCGTCAAGGGGTCGGTCTGCGCCAGTCGGTTAAGTTCGCCCTCCAGCCGGACGCGTTCGCTCACATCCCTTGTGACGCCCAGGATCCGCACGACGTTGCCCTCCGCATCCACCTGCGGAACGACGTCCAGCTCGCCGTGCATGATCGAGCCGTCGCGGCGGTAGTAGTCCATCTCGCCGTGGTATGTCGGCAATTCGCCGCCCGTCGCGATGGCCTCGAACAGCCGACCGAAGTA
The DNA here is from genome assembly GCA_044326505.1 of Candidatus Nanopelagicales bacterium. Lineage (GTDB taxonomy): Bacteria > Actinomycetota > Actinomycetes > S36-B12 > UBA10799 > JACJWR01. The sequence goes on from JBIRBF010000092.1 coordinate 1,227, forward strand.
TTCCGCGGTTCGAGCCACCGACGAGGGCGGCTGGATCTCTTCCGGGGCTTGCACCATGGCCTCGGCCGGGGTGATTCCGCGCATTCGCTCCACCGACGGGCTGACGTACGAGATGCTGCCGTCCAGCTCCATGGTCCAGACGACGTCCCACGCGTTCTCGGCCAGCAGCCGATAGCGCTCCTCGCTCTCGGCCAGCGACTTCAGCGCCGCATCCCGCTCGAGCTGCAGCAGCGCCTCGTCCGTGACGTCCATGACCGTGCCGATCATCGTCACGGCGCGGCCCTGGTCGTACTGGGTGACCCGGCCCCGAGCATGGACGTTGCGGACGTCGCCATCCGGGCGCATCACGCGGTGCCGAAAGTCGAACTCGCCGCCGCCGTCGAGGGCGGCCTTCGTGCGTTGCCACACCATGCTGCGATCGTCTGGATGAATCCGCTCGATGAACGCCTGGTACGTCGCCGGGAACTCGCGCGGCTCATGGCCGAAGATCCGGAAGACCTCGTCGGTCCACTGCAAGACCCCGCTGTCGACGTCCCATTCCCACGCCCCGACTTTCGTCAGGTCCTGGGCCTGGGCCAGCAGGTCGCGCTCGCGCCGCAGGTCGTGCGCAGAATCAGCGTCCGGCCCATCCAGATCAGTCACCACGCCGCCCATCCCAATCACGCAGTGCGCCTCGGCAACTGGCTGAGCGCTTGGCCGCGCCCGACGCCAAGACACTGGAAGAAACTTGCGTGACACACGGTACACGCCTCGTCGCGGTCGCACGGAGCCCCTCGCTAGCACCCCGGAGGCCCTCGCTTCCCCCTTCTACTCAGCGATTCTACGTATGAGTAGTCATTGCCACGAGGTGGCAAGCGGAGGCGCCGCCGTGGGCAAGCAGATGACTGAACTGCTCAAGGGGACGCTCGAGGGAATCGTGCAACGGCTCGAGGAGCTCCACGACGGAGTTGCCTGAACATGGGATTCGCTGAGTTCAAGACGAAGGCCATCGGCGGCACACGGCAGTGGCGGCAGTACCGGTCCCGCCAGCGGGCACGACTCGTAAGCACGATCGCGCGCGCCGAGGCGGCGCAGGCCCACCACCATTAGGCTGACCTGCGTGTCTGATAGTCCTGCAGCCCGTGACGACGTGGACCTGCTGCGTGCGTTCGAGCCGGTGGTGCGGTTCACCAAGGGCGAGATGTTCTTCCCGGTGGGCGTCTCCGATTACGTCGACCATGCCGCGTTGTGGCAGAGCGCCGCCGGCAGCGAGGCGACCATGACCGCGGAGGCCGGCGACCTCGACCTGACCACGCTCGCCGTCACCGGCGCACAGGCGGGCGGACCGGGGCAAGCCCTCTCGGTGGTCAACACGGGTCACCGAACCACGTGGCGCGAACGGCTGCGCCTGCGCGATCACCGCGAGCACCTGAAAGGCGGCAGCAGGCTGGCCGAGGTGGGCGTCCTGGGCCGGACGATCGACTCGATCAGCCGGCTGTCGCTGCTCTTCCGCGGCAGCGTGGCCGGCGGCAGCGCCGCCGGGTCCATGCGCATCCAGAACGAGCACCTGGACCCGGACCGTCCGGTGTACTACGGCCGGGTGGTCCGCGACGCCGGCTACCTGATCTGCCAGTACTGGTTCTTCTACTCGTTCAACAACTGGCGGTCGGGTTTCGGCGGCGTCAACGAGCACGAGGCCGACTGGGAACAGGTGACCATCTACTTGGACGGCACGGGAGCCACCGACGATGCAGGGCTGCCGATCCCGCGCTGGGTGGTCTTCTCGGCCCACGACGAGACCGGCGACGACCTGCGCCGTCGTTGGGACGATCCCGACCTGACGCTCGTGGACGGGCGCCATCCCGTGGTCTTCGCGGGCGCCGGTTCCCACTCGGGCGCCTACCTCGCCGGGGACTACCTGATCACGCTGCAACCGCCCAACCTGGGCGGGGTTGTGACCGTCACCCGGAAGATCTCGCAGATCTTCACCCCGTGGAGCAACAGCGCTCGCGGCGTCGGCGTCCCGTACATCGACTACGCCCGAGGGGATGGCCGCAGCATCGGTCCCAAGCAGCCAGACGGCTGGTCCCCGACACTGATCGACGACTCGACCGGCTGGGTGGTGGACTATCGCGGCCTGTGGGGGCACGACACTCACGACCGACTCGGCGGCGAGCGCGGACCGGCCGGCCCAAGGTACGAGCGCGACGGCACCGTGCGCCCCTCGTGGGCCGACCCGGTCGGTTGGGCCGGGCTGGCGAAAGTCGCCCCCAACCCGGAGCTCGAGCGCGAGCTGATGGCCCGTCGAGTTGCGGAGATCGACGTGGAGATCGAGGGGATCCACGCCACGTCGGCAGTGAGCCGCGAGGATCTGCGCACCAAAGCAGCGGGCATCGATCCCGCGGCCCCTGAGGTCCGCGCGCTGCGCGGCCAGGAGGACGAGCTCCTGGCGCTCAACGAGCGGGCTGTGGCCCTGGCCGACGAGCGCGCCCGCCTGGTGAGCGCGGCCGCCGACGGGATCGCCACTCCCGCCCCGCACGCCCACCTGAGCCACCGGCTCACCCCCATTCAGCCGGGCAACCGCACGCGCGAGCGCCTGTTGGGCGTATGGGCGATCGTGAGCACGCCGCTGATCCTCTGGATGTTCGCACGGCTGGTGATGCCGACAGGCGATACCCGAACATCGGTGCTGGTGGCGTTCATCACGCTGTTCCTGTCGGTCGAGGCGATCGCCCGCGGCTACTTCCTGGCTTTCCTGGTCCGGGCCGGCCTTGTGATCGGTGCCGGCGTCTTGCTGTTCTACGCCTTCGAGAACCTGCAACTGGTGGCCTATTGGACTTTCGTGTCGCTGGCCGTGCTGGTGCTGCTGGTCAACCTGCGCGACGTGCTGCGCCGCTGAGGCGACGGGGGCGGGTCGCGGGCGAGCCGCCTCAGCTCATGACGGATTCTGCGAGGCGGGGGCAGTCGCCCCAGTCCTGCTGCGGATAGGTGCCCTGGAGCCGGACCAGCGCGCCCTCGATGGCGGTCGGCTGCACGGACACACCCAGCCGCGTGAACGGCGTCGCGAACATGCTGAGGGCGCCGACCACTCCCATGGTGAACAACAGACACGCCCCGATCAGCACGAACGCGGTCCGACGCCGGCCGGGCAGGCTGAGGACCACCAGACCCGCGAACACGAACGCGCCCAGGTCGAGCACCAGCCACACGATCGTCGGCAGTTCCCAAACCGAGCTCAGGATCCGGCTCTGGCGCGCGCTCTGGGCGGTCTTGAAGGAGTCCATGGCGGCCTTCTGGGCTTCAGCCTGGACATTGCCGTCGGACGGCAGCGCTTCGATTCCCTGCCGGACGACGGCGGCCCAGGCTGCCGTGTTCTCGTCGCCCGTGAGGTCGCCGGCCTCGGCTGCGACCCAGGAGTCGGTGGCGACCGAGCGCATCAGGCAGATCGAGTCCCGCCGCAGCTGATCGGCCGGCTCCGCGGGGAAGTAGTCGGCGGTCTCGAAGACGTTGACGAGCGCGAGCGCCTCGTCCTTCGCACTCGCCGAGGCATCCTCGAACACCTGCACGGAGAAGAAAAGCAGCAGACCGAGCATGATCCCGAGCACACCGCTGACGTAGGCAAGGGCATCGGTGAGGAACCCCTGCGCGTGGCTCTCCGGCTGATCGGGCAGTTCGTGGCGTCCCAAGTACTTGAGCAGCCGGATGCCTGCGAAGATGCCCAGGCCGGTGCTGACGACCAACCCGATCCAGTTGAGCACGACCAGATGCATGCCGTGAATCCTGGCACGACGGGGGCGAACCGCGCGCCAAGTCCACCTAGGCTGCTCCCATGAACCACCGCGTCCACCGCGCTTGGTGGGTCGCGGCGGTGACTTTCCTGGTGCTGCTGGCGTCTGCGGCGTTCCGCTCGTCGTTCGGTGTGATGCTGGTGCCGTTCGAAGACGACTTCGGCTGGAGCCGGGCCGCCACCAGCCTCGCCGTGTCGGTCAACCTGGTGTTCTACGGGGTCACCGCGCCCTTTGCCACCGCATTGATGGAGCGCTTCGGCATCCGCCGGATCGTCACCGTGTCCTTGGGCCTGATTGCGTTGGGCACCGGCCTGACCGTGGTGATGTCGGCCTCGTGGCAGCTCACGCTGCTATGGGGTGTGCTGGTCGGGTTGGGGACCGGCTCCACGGCCCTGGTGTTCGGGGCGCTGGTCGCCAACCGCTGGTTCGCCAGTCACCGCGGCCTGGTGCTGGGCATCCTGGGCACGGCGTTCGCTACCGGGCAGCTGATCTTCCTGCCGCTGATCTCGCAGACCATCGAGCTGCACGGGTGGCGCACCGCGTCGCTCGGCATCGCAGCACTGTGTCTGGCGATCATTCCGCTGGTCCTGCTCGTCCTCCGCGACCGTCCCTCCGATGTCGGTCTGCGCCCCTACGGGGCGACCGGCGCGCTCACCGACACCGAACTAGGACAGAACACCACCGGCAGCGGCTGGCACGCCGCCCGAACCGCGCTGACGACACTGGCGCAGGCCTCCCGGACGGGAACCTTCTGGCTGCTGGCCGGGACCTTCTTCATCTGCGGGTGGACCACCAACGGCATCATCAGCACCCACTTCGTGCCGGCCATGCACGACCACGGCATGGGTGCCACGACCGCCGCGAGCATGCTGGCAGTGGTCGGCATCTTCGACATCATCGGGACCATCGGATCGGGCTGGCTCACCGACCGGTTCAACCCCCGGTACCTGCTGTTCACCTACTACGGCCTGCGCGGTGTCGCCTTGCTCGCGCTCCCGGCGATCCTGGGGCCGCACGTGGATCCCCCGCTGCTCGTGGTCATGATCCTTTTCGGGCTCGACTGGGTGGCCACAGTGCCGCCCACCGTGACTCTGACCCGCGAGGCCTTCGGAGCCGAGCGGGGCGCCATCGTGTTTGGCTGGGTGTTCGCCGCCCACATGGTCGGTGCCGCCGTAGCCGCGACGGCCTCGGGCGCGATCCGCTCCCTGACCGGGGACTACCTGATCGCGTGGGTGTTGGCCGGCATCCTCGCGGTCGCAGCGGCACTGGCCTGCCTGGCGATTCCGCGGTCAGCGCCCTCTTCGCGTCCAGCAAGGGCCCGTCCGGCCGCATAACCATGACCCGCGGCACCGGAGCGCTGCTACATTCCCCGGCATGCGCACAGGCGTGGTGATCCTCCCGGACGCGCCTTGGCCGGAACTGCGGGCGAGGTGGCAGAGCGCGCAGGAGCGCGGCTTCAGCACCGGCTGGACCTATGACCACCTGTCGTGGCGGTCCCTGCGCGAGGAGCCCTGGCTGGGAACGATCCCCCTGCTCGGGGCGCTGGCCGCAGCCACCAACAGCATCAGACTCGGCACCCTGGTCACGAGCCCCAACTTCCGCCATCCGGCGCTGCTGGCGAAGGATGCGATGACGCTCGACCAGATCAGCGACGGGCGCTTGGACCTGGGGATCGGTGCCGGCGGCCAAGGCTTCGACGCCGACGTCCTGGGCGCGCAGCCACTTCCGCCCCGACAGCGCGCCGACCGGTTCGCCGAGTTCGCCAACGCTCTGGATGTACTGCTGCGCGAGGAGTCCACCACCTTCCGCGGCGACTTCTTCACCGCTGTCGAGTCCCGCACGAAGCCTGGGTGCCTACAGCGCCCACGGGTGCCGTTCACGGTTGCCGCCGCAGGCCCGCGGGCCATGCAGGTGGCCGCGCAGGTGGGGCAGACCTGGGTGACCTACGGGCCGCTGGTCGCCGACGCGGCCACCACGCCCGATGGGTGGTTCACCGGGCTGGCCCAGCAGGTGGCGCGGATCGACGCTGCGTGCGAGGCCATCGGCCGGGATCCGGCCTCCCTTGCCCGCATGGCGCTGGTCGGCCTCGAGCTCAGCTGGGCACAGGACAGCATCGCGACGTGGGACGACGTCGTCGGGCGACTGGGAGCCTTGGGTTTCAGCGACGTCGCAGTGCACTGGCCGCGGCCGCACGATCCGACGCTCCCGGGGCCACCAGAAGCGGTGTTCGACGCCATCAGCGATCGGCTGGCCGCGTAGCCCGGCCCCACGTGACGGTACGAGGGGCGACCGCCCTCAGGCGGCCAATTCGCCCTTCAACGCCATGATCCGCCGGTAGGACTGGTCGATCCGCGCCTCGGTGATACGCCCCGTCCGCACCAGGTCGACGACGTGGTTGATGGTCGTGGGCGTGACTTCCGGGTCGTATTCCAAGTTGTTGGACACCAGGATGATGTCGACGCCGGCCAGGATGCTGCGCTCCACGATGGTCTTGAAGTCGAAGAACTGGGTGAGACCCTCCATCTGCAGGTCGTCGGTGACCACCACCCCGTCGAAGCCCAGCTTCTCGCGCAGGATCCCGGTGACGAAGGCGGGAGACAGCGTGGCGGGCAACTCCGGGTCGATGTTGCGATTGAACACGTGGGCAGTCATGACCATGCGGGCCTTGCCCTGGTCGATCATGTTCCGATATGGCTGCAACTCGACTTCGGACCACGTGTCCGTGACGTCCACGAAGCCCAGGTGCGAGTCGGCTTTGGCGCTGCCGTGGCCGGGGAAGTGCTTGAAGGCCGTTGCAACGTTGCGGGCGTCATGGCTGTCGACGAAGATCCCGGCCTGTTCGGTGACCACCGCCGGGTCGGCCGAGAAGCTGCGCTCCAGGGCACCGATGGCGGGGCTCTGAGGGTTGATGTTGAGGTCCAGCACCGGCGCGAAGTTCATGTTCAGGCCGTTGGCTGCCAATGTGCTGGCCATGCTCTCGGCGTAGTGCTTGGTCTCGGCGGGGTCGTTGCGGGTGCCCAGGTACTGCGCGGTCACCGTCGGCGGGAATCCGTAACTCTCCTTGAGCCGCGCGACCTTGCCGCCCTCCTGGTCGACGGCGATGAACAGCGGGGTCTCCGACAGCGCGATGAGCGACGCCGTCAGTGCCTGCACCTGCGCGGGTGAGGTGATGTTGCGGCCGTAAGTCTTGAGCTTGGCGTCCTTGTCGAACAGGATCGTGCCGCCGATGCGGTACTGCTGGATGTCGCGGTAGATGTAGTTGGTTGCCTCGAGGGTGAGCCCGCGGAAGCCCACCATGAGCATCTGGGCGATCTTGCGCTCCAACGGCGGGTCCTTCGCCTCGCCCCCGCTTGTGGTGGCGCTCGAGCAGCCCGACAGCAGGCCTGGGAACACGACTGACCCCGCCACAACCGCTGCCCCAGATAGGAAGGTCCGCCGGGACATTCCGCGAGAACCGGCCTCGTAGGGGTGCGGGGGCTTCCGACTAGCGCGCATGGCGACCGCCCTTCTGGCTACTCATTCCACGCTAGCCCCAGGCGTTCGCCGCGCAAGGGACTCAAGTCCCAGGATCGCCGGTGGCCGCCCCTACTCGGGGATCGGCAGAGCGTGGAACAGCAGTACGCGCCAGCGCCCGCCGTCTCGGCGCAGCACGAACGTGGCGGGCATCTGCACCGACTGCGCCTCACCGCCCAACGTGTACTCCTGACGAAGGATTGCGGTGACCAGCGCGATGTCGCCGGTCACCGACTCGTGAACGTCCAGCAGCTCTGAGCTGCACGATTGCAGCTGGCCGAGCAGCGCGGTCGTATAGGACGCAATCTGGTCGCGGCCACGTAACCAGCCTCGGGATACTTCGTCGATTCCCACCGCGTCCTCGGTGTAAGCATCGATCACCCGAGTGGCGTCCCCAGAGTCGATGCCTTCGAGCACCTGCCTGATCGCTTGCTGTGCTTCGCTGTCCATGACTTCAGCGTGGACCCCCGGAACCAGGCGACACAACCCAAGGCCGCCGGTACCCGACGGACCGCGCGCTACTTCTTCTTCTTGCCCTTTGCCTTGGCGAGCGCCTTGTCCAACTGGGCGCGCGTCTTCGGGTCCTTCGCCTTTTCCTGTGCCTTCTTGCCGAGCTTGTTCAGCCGCTCCTGATTCTTCGGGTCCTTCATCTTCTTCTTGAGGGTGCTGCCGAAGCCCATGGCGTCCTCCTGATCGTGGCGTTGCGCCCGAGACTATCCCCCAGTCCCGTCGAAATGGGCAGCAGCGCCGAGAAGGCCGAGAGCCATGAGTGCATTGCAGCGCTGGACTAGTGCACTATAGTGCCCGCATGGAGCTCGCGGAGGACCCTAGATCTGCCGACTCGATCACCCGCACCATCGGCCTGCGCGTGCGTTCGGGCCGCACCGAGCTCGGTTGGACGCTGGACCAGTTGGCCCAGCGCTCGGGGGTTAGCCGGCGGATGCTGATCAACGTCGAGCAAGGGACGACCAATCCGAGCATCGCGACCCTGCTCCGGCTGTCCGACGCACTCGGCATCGGGCTGCCGTCGCTGGTTGCCACTGCGGAGGACGACGCCGGGCCCATCACGGTGCACCCGTCGGGTCAGGCCACACCCATGTGGACCAGCCCCAACGGGGGATCAGCCGTGCTGGTCGCCGGGACCCGACCACCGGACGTCGGCGAACTCTGGGACTGGCGTTTGGGCCCCGGCGACCTCCACCGCAGCGAGGCCCACCGAGCGGGGACGCGGGAGTTGCTGCTCGTGCTGTCCGGAGCCATCACCCTGGTCGTCGGCGGCTCCAGCCACCGGCTCACGGTCGGCGACTCCGCCAGCTTCGACGGGGGGCTTGCCCACTCATACGCCAACACCTCCGCCAAGCGCCCGGCCCGCTTCGCCCTGTCCGTATTCGAGCCTTCATCGCACAAGGAGACGCCATGACGCACGAATCCGCCGCACCGATGCCCCCGGGACTCGCGTCGGCGTACCTCGACGACGAGGTGCTCCAGCTGCGCCCCGACTACCAGGCGCTCCTGATTGAGATCGATGGGGTGCGGGGCGGCCCAAGCGACGATTTCAGCGACGCAGCCCTGCGCCAAGCCGAGAACAGCGCGCGGCAAAGGCTCCAGGGCGCGCCGCCGGAGTCGCTGCCCGAGGTCGCCGCTTGGCGCGAGGCCTTCGCCAGCTTCGGGGTCAAGCCGCGCCAGGCCCGCAGCAGCGTCGAGGCTTTGCTCCG
>JBIRBF010000180.1:0-5585 GCA_044326505.1 Candidatus Nanopelagicales bacterium
GGGTCACCGTTCGACTTGCATGTGTTAAGCACGCCGCCAGCGTTCGTCCTGAGCCAGGATCAAACTCTCCGTGAATGCTTTCATCTGCCCTTAGGCAGGCTGAAGGCTCACGTCGAAGTGAACCTGGCAAAGAGCGAGCTGAACGTATGTTCAATCTCGTCAATTTGCCTCAAAGAAATCCCTCATCGATTCGCCTTGGCAACCAGGAGGTCGCTAGGATCATCGATGCGGGGGTACTTCATCGACTTTTGGCACGCTGTTGAGTTCTCAAGGATCGAGCGCGCTCCGCATCGGTTCTTGTGGTTCCGATTTGGGGCAACCGTTCTAACTTACATCCTCCGTCCTGCGGGGTCAACCCCGGGGGGGCTTTGGCCGCAGTGATCCGCGTCACTCTAAGAGTTCGGCTGGTTGCCTCGGAGGTTTCGGCCGGATCGTCCGCCTAAGGGCGTCCGTTGCTCCGTGCCGGGCAACAAGAAGAACACTACACGGCCCAGGATCGCCCCGTTCACCACCCCCCATTTTCGGCCCCTGAGTGGAGAGTTATCCCAGGTCAGCGACGTTTTCGGGCGGTTGATATCGACTACTCTGCAGCGAAGCGCACACCGCCGATGGCGCGCTTCCCGCGGCGCAGCAGGACCCAACCGCCAGCGATGGCGTGCTCGGGTCCAACGGCCATGGCCGGGTCCGTTGCGCGGGTGTTGTTGACGTAGGCACCGCCCTCCGCGACCGCCCGCCGGGCAGCTCCCTTGCTGTCGCACAGACCGCAGGCCACGAGCAGATCGACCAGCGGCGCCGGGGCGCCCGGCACGTCGGCGTGCGGCGCCTCGGCCAGCGCCGCATCGAGGGTCGCGGCGTCCAGCGTCGCCACGTCACCACGCCCGAACAGCGCCCTCGACGCTTCCTCGACGCGCAACGCCTCGGCCTCGCCGTGGATGAGCGCCGTGAGCTCCAGGGCGAGGGCCCGCTGCGCGATGCGTGCGGCGGGTCGAGCGACCGCGTCTGCCTCTAACCCGACGATCTCCTCCGCGGGCTTGAGGCTGAACATGCGCACGAAGCGTCCGATATCGCGGTCATCGGTGTTGATCCAGTACTGGTAGAACGCATACGGCGAGGTCAGGTCGGCGCCGAGCCAGACCGCGCCGCCGGCGGTCTTGCCGAACTTCGTGCCGTCGGCCTTCGTGACGAGCGGAACTGTGAGGGCGTGGGCCTTCGGACCCCGGTGGCCCTCGACCCTGCGGATCAGATCCAGGCCGGAGGTGATGTTGCCCCATTGATCGGAGCCGCCGATTTGGAGTGTGCAGCCATGTCGTCGGTACAGCTCCAGGTAGTCGTAGGACTGCAGGATCATGTAGCTGAACTCCGTGAAGCTGATCCCCTCCCCCGTAAGGCGGGCGCTCACCGACTCCTTGGCCAGCATCGCGTTGACCGAGAAGTGCTTGCCAACATCACGCAGCAGTTCGATCGCGCCCAGGTCGCTGGTCCAGTCCAGGTTGGACACTATTCGGGCGGCCGCGGAGCCCTGGAAGTCGAGCACCGCTTCGAGCTGTGCGCGGATGAGCGTGACCCACCCTTCGACAACGTCGGTCGCGGCCAGGGTGCGCTCGGCGCTGCGCCCCGACGGATCGCCGATGAGTCCGGTGGCCCCACCCACCAGGCCGATAGGGCGGTGGCCCGCGAGCTGAAACCGGCGCAGCGTCAACAGCGGCACGAGGTTGCCGACATGCAGACTTGGGGCTGTGGGGTCGAAGCCGCAGTAGAGGGTGACCGGCCCGGCGGCCAGCGACGCCGCGAGCGCCTGCTCGTCGGTTGTCTGAGCCAACAGGCCGCGCCACCTGAGATCGGCGAGGAGGTCGCCGGGCGGCGGCAGCCCCGGCCCATCAGGCACGGCACCTCCGGGCGGCGGGGCGCTCAGATCGGCATCGGAGGGGGTGCGCTGGTCGGTCATGGGCCCATCTTGACAGCGACGCGACCAGATCCGGGCCAGTGGCACGGTGCACCCGCGTGGCCCGGCGACGCTCCTACGTGAGGAACTCGGCACTTCCCGTGCGCCATTCGTGCACCCAGCCGTGCACCGCGTCGGCCCGGTGGTGCTCGCTTGGCAACAGGTAGGCGTGCAGGCCAAGCCACGTCGCGAAGGCGCTCGGCCCGTCGAGTTTGATGTGCCCGCCGTCGATCTCGACCACCGCTGCGCCTGCGCGCACCATCGCCATGTCGCCCATGTCGCGGTACTTGAAGGCCTTCGGTGCCTTGCCCGCCCGCATGCGGGCGATGCTCTTGCCCAGGTAGAGGCCCTGCTGCTTGGCGACGGCGCCGAGCTGCGGCAGCGGCGCCGTCTCGTCCGCGGCGCAGTCCCCGATGGCATACACGCCCCTGGCGCCGGGCACCCGCAGGTACTCATCGACGACGATCCGACCCCGATTGGTCTTCGTCGCGGGATCGAGCGAGGGAGTACTCACCGTCAGACCGCCGGCCCAGATCACCAGTTGGCTGTCGATGCGGGTCGTGCCGTCGAGCTCCACTCCGCGGTCGTCCACTCCGGTGACGGACGTTCCCAGGTGGAACGTCACGCCGGCCGCGTTGAGCTGGTCCTCGGCGTAGCGCTGACTGCCAGGCGTCATGTGCGCCAGCGGAGCCGCACCATGATCCACCAAGTGCACGCTGGCGCGGTCGCGGGTGAACCCCGGGTAGGTACGGGGCAACGCCGATTCGAGCACGTCCAGCAGCGCCCCGGTCACCTCAACGCCCGTGTCCCCGGCCCCCACGACGACGACGCTGAAGGGCTTGCCGGACTCCACCAGGCGCTGCAGCTGCTCTTTGATGCGGGCGCCGTCACCGCTGGTGTAGAGCGGATACGCATGCTCAGCGGCGCCCTCGACTCCGAAGAAGTTCACCACCGCCCCGGTCGCGATCACCACATGGTCGGCGGTCGTGGTTGCACCGCTGGCAAGCGTGAGCGTGCGCGTGCCCAGATCGACGGCAGCCACCCGGTCGGTGACGACGTCGACGTCGCGCAACTCTCCCAGCGGGAACTCCACATCGCTTGCGCGAACGAGTCCCGTGGCCGCCTGGTAGAGCAGGGGTTGGAACGTCTGGAAGCCCGTGGCATCCACGAGGGTGGTCGCGATGCCGTGCCGTGTGAGCTCGCGGGAGGCGTAGTAGCCGCCGAAACCACCGCCCACCACCACAGCGGTGGGCAGCGGCGCCGCGTCCTGTCCGGTCGCCGACGGCTGCCGCGCGGTGCTGATGTCGCTCATCACGCCTGGACCTCCGCCCGGATCGCAGCCAACTGCTCGCGCACCCGCACTGGCGCCGTTCCCCCCGGCCTGGCTCGGCCCGCCAAGGCGCCGGAGGTGCTCAGCACGGTCCGCACCTCCGGTGTCAGCAGCGGCGAGGCTGCTGCGAGCTCGGCGTCGGTCAGGTCCCACAGTTCCACGCCGCGGGCCTCGGCTGCCGCCACGCAGGCGCCGGAGATCTCGTGCGCGTCGCGGAACGGCACGCCGCGCACGACAAGCCAGTCCGCGATCTCGGTCGCCAGCGCGAATCCCCGCGGCGCCGAGCTCGACATCCGCTCGGTGTCGAAGGTGAGGGTGGCCATCATGCCGGCCATCGCCGGCAGCACGAGCAGCAACTGATCGACGGTGTCGAAGACCGGCTCCTTGTCCTCCTGCAGATCGCGGTTGTAGGCGAAGGGCAAACCCTTGAGGGTCGCCAACAACCCAGTCAGGTTGCCGATCAGACGCCCGGACTTGCCCCGGGCGAGCTCGGCGATGTCTGGGTTCTTCTTCTGCGGCATGATCGACGATCCGGTGGACCAGGAGTCGTGCAGCCGGGCCCAGCCGAACTCCGGCGAGCACATGAGGATGACCTCTTCGGCGAGCCGGGACAGGTGCACGCCGATCATCGCGCCGACGAAGAGGAACTCGGCGACGAAGTCGCGATCGCTGACGGCGTCGATGGAGTTGGCGGCAGCCGCGTCGAAGCCCAGGTCGGCTGCCACCGCCTCTGGATCCAGCGGCAGGGCGGATCCCGCCAGGGCACCGGATCCCAGCGGCGACACGTTCGCCCGGGAGCGCCAGTCGGCCAGCCGTTCCCGGTCGCGCTGCAGGGCATGCACATGCTTGCCGAGCTCGTGGCCGAACGACACGGGCTGCGCGTGCTGGAGGTGGGTGAACCCAGGAGAAGCGGTGTCGACGTGTGCCTCGGCCTGGTCGAGCAGGGCCAGCTGCAGGTCCCGGACCGCCCCGTCCAAGCTGTCGGCGGCAGCACGTAGGTAGAGCCGGAAATCGGTCGCGACCTGGTCGTTGCGGCTGCGCCCGGCCCGGAGCTTGCCGCCCAGCGGTCCCAGGATCTCGAGCAGCCCGCGTTCGACTGCCGTGTGCACGTCCTCGTCGGCGGGAGTTCCCACGTACTCACCCGAGGCGATGGCGGCGCGCAACTGGTCGATCGCCGCAGCCACCCGAGCGTGTTCGGCGTCGTCGAGCAGGCCCGCCCGGTGGAGCACAGCCGCGTGGGCGGCGGTCTGATCCAGGTCGTAGGGCGCCAGACGCCAGTCGAAGTGCACGGACAGGCTCAGCGCCTCGAGCTCGGGCGACGGCCCGCTACCGAAGCGGCCGCCCCACAGCCGGGTCGCTTCGGGGGTGTCCTCGACTGTCATGCGGCTGTCCTCCGGATCGGTCGTCGGGTGAGGCTGGGAGCTATCGGCGCTGTTCGGCGAGGCGCAGCATGGCGGCCGCCAGTTCGGCGCCGCCCTCTGGCGCGCGGCTGACGAGCAGCACCGTGTCGTCGCCGGCAACCGTGCCAATGATGGCTGGATTGTCGGCCTGGTCGATGGCCGATGCGAGGAACTGCGCGGCGCCCGGCGGCGTCCGAAGGACCGCAAGGTTGGCCGAGCTGTCCGCCTGGACCAGGACTTCGCCGAGCACGCGGGCCAGGCGGGCCTGGGCCGCGGAACTGCTGAGCGGCGCCCGCGCGGCACCCTCGCCGCCGACCGCGGGCACGGCGTAGCGGGAGGCGCCGTCCTCTTCGGTGACTTTGATCGCACCGACCTCGTCGAGGTCCCGGGACACTGTCGCTTGGGTGACGTCGTAGCCGTCGGCGGCGAGCAGTTCCAGCAGAGCGGCCTGGGAGGCCACGCGATTGCGGCCGAGGAGCTCCACGATGCGCGAACGGCGCGCCACCTGGCTGCGGACCGCGGTCATGCGCGCTCCGCAGGGGCCACCGGCGCACCGACTGCGGCTGCGACGTCAGCGATCGCGTCGCCGAGGGCGAGCACGGCCCGGTCAACCTCGGCATCAGTGATCACCAGCGGCGGCGCGAGCCGTATGACGTCGTCGCCGATCGCGTTGCAGATCACCCCGTGGACGCGGGCCCGCAGCTCGACGTTCTTGGCCGCGATCCCCGGCTGCAGCACGATGCCGAGCAGCAGCCCCGCCCCGCGCACTTCCGCAACGCCCGGCAGCGCGGCGAGCCGATGGCGCAGATCTTCGCCCAACTGGGCGGCGCGCTCGACGAGGCCCTCGGCAGCGATCGTGTCGAGGACTGCCAGGGCCGCCGCGCAGGACACCGGGTTGCCGCCGAAGGTCGAC
>JBIRBF010000188.1:0-5346 GCA_044326505.1 Candidatus Nanopelagicales bacterium
CCAGGCGCGCCCCGACGGCAAGCGCCTGGTCTACGGCGGCCATGTCATCTCGCTCGCGCGTGCGCTGTCATTTAATGGTTTGGCCAATGCCCAGCTCATCTCGGCCATCAATGCGGGTGCCCACGCGGCACCGGCATTCGCCGGCGACACCGTCTACGCCTGGTCCGAGGTGCTGGACAAGGCCGAGACATCCGCGCCAGGTGTGGGAGCCCTTCGCCTGCGCCTCGTGGCGACCAAGGACAGAGACGAATCGATGACGCTTCGCGGCGAGGACGGCAAGTACGCCCCGGGAGTCCTGCTCGACCTCGACATGTGGGCCCTCGTCCCGCGCTGACGAGTGCCTACACGCACAGAGGAGAGCCGCATGGACGAACGGCCTGACTGGGACACCTACTACCTAGGCATCGCCGTGGCCGTGTCCAAGCGCGGCGAGTGCAGCCGTCGACAGGTGGGCGCGGTGATCGTCAAGGACCACACCATCATCGCCACGGGATACAACGGTGCCCCGCCCGGTAGGCCCTCGTGTCTGGAGGGCGCCTGCCCGCGCGCCCGCAGCGGCGCCGAGCCCGGCAAGGGCTACGCTGAATCTGGCTGCACGGCGGTCCACGCCGAGACCAATGCGATCATCAGAGCCGGTCGGGATCGCTGCCTCGGCGCAACGCTGTACTGCACCGAGCAGCCCTGTGAGTTGTGCGAGTCGTTGGTGGCGGCGGCGGGCCTCGCCAATGTCGTCGTCGGTCGTCCCTGAGGCGACCTTCGCCGCCACGGCAGGGCCAAGATCGCCCGAGGGCTGACGAAGCCGACGCCGACGGGGCAGAATCGCCACCATGGGATCGTGGCTCGGCTGGGTGGTCGCCGCAGTAGCAGCGATCGTCGCGGTATCCGCGATCCTCTGGGCACTACGGCTCCGGGTCAAATCGCGCGAGACCGAGGACCAACTCCACGAGGCGCTCGAGCATCGCGGTGCGCACGACGACCTCACGGGGCTGCTCAATCCGTTCGGCCTTCGGGTGGTCGGCGGGGGCATCGTCAACATCGCCCGGCGGGATTCCGACGCGGCATCGGGGTGCATGATCAGGGTGCTCCCCAGGGCGTCCGGCGAGCCGGCCGCCGAAGACGACGTGCTCACCGTCGCGCAGGCCGCCCAACGCTGCTTCAGGGCTGGCGACGCGGTCGCTCGGGTCGACCAGGACCTGGTGTTCGTCGTCGGCAAAGGATCAGGCTTCCCGGCGGTGACGCTGGAGACTCGCCTGGGGCGACAGTTGCGCAACTTCAACGTCCCCGGCGACCCTGCGCCGCAGTTGTGCATCGGCTGCGCCGTGCTCAACCCGTGGGAGGACGGGGACCTGCTCACGCTGCAGCAGGCTGCGGACCATGATCTGGCGGTGCGGACCGCCGCCCGGGTGGTCATCACGGCCGACGCCGTGGACCTGGACGCAGATCCGGCGGACACCCTCGCCGATGACCCCAAGGACGAGCCGCCGGATCCGACAAGGCGCAGCACCGACGGCCCGGGAGCCGGTCCGGCGTAGGCTCCGGGGGTGCCCCGTCATGTGATGGTCCTTGGCGACTCGCTGACCTATCACGGTCCGCAGCAGGCCGAGCTGCCGTCGGACGCCCGTTTGTGGCCCAACGTGATGGCGCGTCAGTTGGCCCGCGCAAGCAGTGATAGCGCCACCCCCGAGTCGGTTCGGATCGACCTGGTCGCCCGCATGGGTTGGACGGCCCGCGACGGCTGGTGGGCCATGACCAAGGACCCCCGCTGCTGGGGCGAGGTGTTGCCCCGCGCCGACGCCGTGGTGCTCGCCCTCGGACACATGGACCAGCTGCCCGCCGCCGTGCCGACGTACCTGCGTGAAGGCATTCCGTACCTGCGCCCGGCGCGGGTGCGCAAGGCCGCGCGGGCTGCTTACGGGACGGCCGCTCCAGCCATCATGCGGCTGACGGGTGGGCCGTGGCGCCAACTGCCGCAGCGCGCTACCGACGCATACTTGACGCGCATCGTCGAGGCAGTTCGGTTCTGGCGTCCGGGTGCGCCGATCGTGCTGCTGGGCCCGTCGCCGTTCGACTCGCCCTACTACCCGGCCGCCCGCGGGCATGCCCCGGCCGTGGTCGCCGCGCGCGACTGGGCGAGCGCCAACGAAGTCGCCCTCGTCGAGATCGACCCACTCGTCTGGCCCTCGTTGCGCGATGGCACGGCCAACACCGACGGTATGCACTGGTCCTGGCGCAGCCACGAGCTGATCGGTCGCGCGGTCGCGGCGCCCCTGTCGCGCCATCTGCACGAGTCGGCGATCGCATGAACGGGCAGACGGCGGTCGCCATCACCCCGGTCGTCTGGACGCTCGTGGCTCTGGCCGCGCTGGCCGCTGCTGTGGACTGGTGGGGTGTGGCGCGCGGCGAGGACCGGCTGATCTACGTCGCGAAGCCGGCGGTGATGATGCTCCTGATGGCCGCCGTCGCGGTGATGCCCGGCCTGCCTGGCCCGCTGCGCGCCTGCGTGCTAGTCGGGCAGGCCGCTGGGCTCGTCGGCGACGTGGCGATGATGCTGCACAAGATGACGCCGGGTTCGGCGGCGTTCCTGGTGGGACACCTGGCCTACCTGGCGGCGTGGTTGCAGTACTGGCGGTCGTGGGCATGGGCAGTGATTGGTGCCCTCGCGTGCGCCGTGCTCCTGGTCACGCTCGGCCGGCGCATCGCAGCCGGAGCGGGGAAGCGAAACCGGATGCTCGGCCGCATCGTCGCGGTGTACCTCTTCGCCATTTGCGCGATGGCCGTCGGCGCATTCGGGACGGCTGCGCTCACGATCGCGGCGTCGTCGGTGATCTTCCTGGCCTCGGACACTCTGCTCGGCTGGAGCCGGTTCGTGGTGGACCGCCCGTCGGCTCGGATCTGGGTCCATGTGCTCTACCACGTCGCGCAGGTCGGATTCGTGCTCGGACTGCCCATGCTGCTCGCGGGCTGAGTCGGGGCCTGCCGATAACCTGTTGTCCGCCATGGACGCACCGACGCCGGCCGCAGACGCCGCACCCCAGCAGCCCGACCAGTCCTACGACCCGCACGCGCTGCAGGAGCGCTGGCTCCCGGTGTGGGACGACATCGCTCCGTTCCGCTCCGGCGACCCGGCCGACGCCAGGCCGACCAAGTACGTGCTCGACATGTTCCCCTACCCGTCGGGTGACCTACACATGGGCCACGCGGAGGCCTACGCCCTCGGCGACGTCCTGGCCCGCTATTGGGTGCAGAAGGGCTTCAATGTCCTGCACCCCATCGGCTGGGACGCGTTCGGCTTGCCGGCCGAGAACGCTGCCATCAAGCGCGGTGTGGACCCGGCCGCCTGGACCTACGAGAACATCGCCACTCAGCGGACCTCGATGCGCCGCTACGCCTGCTCGTTCGACTGGGACCGCACGCTCAACACCTGCGATCCCGAGTACTACCACTGGAACCAGTGGTTCTTCCTGCAGATGTTCGAGCGCGGCTTGGCCTACCGCAAGGCGTCGAACGTCAACTGGTGCCCCAACTGCCAGACGGTGCTGGCTAATGAGCAGGTGGTGGACGGCCGCTGCGAGCGCTGCGACACCATCGTGGTCAAGCGAAAGCTCACGCAGTGGTACTTCCGCATTACCGACTACGCCGACCGGTTGCTCGAGGACATGGCACAGCTCGAGGGCCAGTGGCCGGACAAGGTGCTGGCCATGCAGCGCAACTGGATCGGTCGATCCCTGGGCGCCGAGGTGGAGTTCCGCATCGACGGGCGCCCCGAGCCGGTGACGGTGTTCACCACGCGACCGGACACCCTGTTCGGGGCGACGTTCTTCGTGGTCGCCGCGGATAGCGACTTGGCCGCGGAGTTGGTCGCAGGCACGCCCGCGGAAGCTGAGTTCGCGGAGTACTTGGCTGGGGTGCAGGCCGTCTCGGAGGTTGATCGGCTCGCGGCCGATCGGCCCAAGACCGGCGTCTTCCTGCACCGCTACGCCACCAACCCGGTCAACGGCGAGCAGATCCCGGTGTACGCCTCGGACTACGTGCTGGCCGATTACGGCACCGGCGCGATCATGGCCGTTCCGGCGCACGATCAGCGCGACCTCGACTTCGCTCGGACCTTCGACCTGCCGGTCCGGGTGGTGGTGGCGGCCGATACCGACCCGGTCGCCACAGGTGAGGCGACGGCCGACGACGGCCCGCACGTCAACTCCGGGCCGTTGGACGGCTTGGCCAAGGTCGAGGCCATGGACCGCATGATCGAACTGCTCGGCGAGCGCGGGACGGGCACGGCCGCTGTCAACTATCGGTTGCGCGACTGGCTCATCTCGCGTCAGCGGTACTGGGGCACGCCGATCCCGATCGTGCACTGCGACGCTTGCGGCGAGGTTCCCGTGCCGTTGTCGGACCTGCCTGTCCGCCTGCCCGGCAGCGAGGGGCTGGACCTCAAGCCCAAGGGCAGCTCGCCACTCGGCGCGGCCGTGGCGTGGGCAGCGGTGCCCTGTCCCCGGTGCGGGGGCTCGGCGCGGCGCGACCCGGACACCATGGACACTTTCGTGGACTCGTCCTGGTACTTCCTGCGCTATCTCAACCCGCGCAAGGACGACGGCCCGTTCGACACTGAGCAGGCCACCCGCTGGCTGCCGGTGGACCAGTACGTCGGCGGCGTCACGCACGCGATTCTGCACCTGCTGTACTCGCGCTTCTTCACCAAGGTGCTGTTCGACATGGGCATGGTCGACTTCACTGAGCCGTTCTCTCGGCTGCTCAACCAGGGCATGGTTCTAATGGACGGCTCGGCCATGAGCAAGTCCCGCGGCAACCTGGTCAAGCTGTCCGACGAGCTCAACGTTCACGGCGTCGATGCCATCCGGCTGTCGATGGTGTTTGCCGGACCCCCCGAGGACGACATCGACTGGGCCGACGTGTCGCCCGGCGGTGCCAAGAAGTTCCTGGCCCGGGCGTGGCGGCTCGCAGGCGACGTGGGTTCCCCGCCCGATGTGGACGCCGCGTCCGGCAACCTGGATCTGCGCAAGGCCACCCACCGGCTCGTCGACGAGGCGGCCAAGGCCATCGAGAGCTACCGGTTCAACGTGGCGGTGGCCAAGACGATGGAGCTGGTGAACGCCGCGCGCAAGGCCATAGATTCCGGTCCCGGCGCGGACGACCCGGCGGTGCGCGAGGCGGTCGAGGCGGTAGCCGTGCTGCTGTCCGTCGTCGCCCCCTACACGGCCGAGGACATGTGGGCGCGGCTCGGCCACCACCCCAGCGTCGCCCGCGCTGGCTGGCCGCAGGTGGATCCCGCCCTGCTGGTGCGCGACGAGGTCACCTGCGTCGTCCAAGTCGCCGGCAAGGTGCGAG
>JBIRBF010000159.1:0-6416 GCA_044326505.1 Candidatus Nanopelagicales bacterium
ACCAGGTCGATGCGGGAGGGACCGATCCGCAGATCGACGGGGCGGAGCAGCTTCTCGCCGCGTTCGGCGGAGCGTTGCCGCCGGTGATGTGGGACGGGCTCGTCGCCGAGGGGCAGAGCGCACGACTGTCCCAGGCGGCGCTCGAGACCCTCGCGGTGGTCGCCTACCGGCAGCCGGTGGCGCGGGCGCACATCAGCGCGGTCCGCGGCGTGAACGTCGACGGCGTCGTGCGCACCCTGCTCACCCGTGGGCTCATCGAGCAGGTCGGCCACGACCCCGAGACTGGGGCGATGCTCTACGGCACCTCGCAGTACTTCCTGGAGCGCTTGGGCCTCGATCACCTCGACGAGCTGCCGCCGCTGGCTCCGCACGTGCCTGTCGGCGAGGAGCTCGACGACCTCGTGGGCCTCGTCGACCAGCTTTGAGGGCGGTGCGCTGATGGCCGATGCTGCGGAATCCTCCGGCCAGGCCGAGGGGGCGGGCGATCAGACCGGCATCCGACTGCAGAAGGTGCTCGCCGGTGCCGGCGTAGGATCCCGGCGCTACTGCGAGATCCTCATCGACGCCGGTCGGGTCAAGGTCGATGGTCACGTGGTGCGCACCCAGGGCATGCGCATCGATCCCGCGACGGCGGTGGTGCACGTGGATGGGCGACGCATCCCCACCGCGCCGGACACTGAGGTCTACTTGCTCAACAAGCCGGTGGGCATGCACACCACGATGTCGGACCCGCAGGGGCGTCCTTGCGTGGGCGACGTGGTGGAACCGCTGGGAATCCGGCTGTTCCACGTGGGCCGGCTCGATGCCGAGACGGAAGGGCTGCTGCTGCTCACCAACGACGGCGAGCTGACCAACCGGCTCACGCACCCCTCGCACGGCGTTGCCAAGACCTACCTAGCCCGCGTCCCCGGCCCGGTGAGCAAGGCGACGCTGGCCAAGCTGCGGGCGGGCGTGCCCATCGACGACCGTCCGGTGCAGGTCGATTCCGTGCGCGTCACCGGTCGGCTGGACTCGCCGCGAGGCGAACAGGCCCAGCTCGAGATCGTGATCCATGAAGGCCGCAAGCACATCGTGCGCCGGCTGCTGGCCGAGGTCGGGCACCCCGTGCTGGCGCTGGCCCGGACCCAGTTCGGGCCGCTGCACCTGGGTGGGCTGCGACCCGGCGAGGTGCGGCCACTCTCGGCCGTCGAGAAGCGCGACCTCTACACCGCCGCGGGCCTGTGACCGTCCGCCGTGTGACTGTCGGAGCGGCGGCCACGGGTCGCTAGGCTGGGAGCCTGTGGCGCCGGTGGTACCGACGCCGTCCCGACCGTCGTCCAGGAGGTTCAGGTGGCTGTGCGCGCGATCCGCGGGGCGACCCGCCTGCAGGCCGATGATGCCGCCGAGCTGCACGATGCGGTCGCCGAGCTGGTCCAGGCGATGATCACCAACAACGATCTGGACCGGGACGATCTGATCAGCATCATCTTCACGGCCACGCCGGACCTGCACTGCGGCTTCCCGGCCGCCGCGGCCCGCGGCCTCGGACTCACCGACGTTCCGCTCATGTGTGCGCAGGAGATCGAGGTGCCCGGGGCCATGTCGATGGTCGTGCGGGTCATGATGCACGTGGACACCGATCGGTCGAAGGCGCAGATCTGGCATCCGTACCTGCGGGGGACCGATGCGCTGCGGGCCGGCTCGGAGGACGAGTGACCGCTGCGACGTCCGGCACCCCGGCGGTGCTGGTGATCGGCACGGGCCTGATCGGCACGTCGCTGGGACTCGCTGCACGCGCCGCGGGGTACGAGGTCCTGCTCGCCGACACCGATCCCGCTCACGTCGCGCTGGCGGTGGCGGCCGGCGCCGGCACGGCCCTGGCGGCTGACAGGGTGCAGGATCTGCCGCCCAGCATCGTCGTCATCGCAGTTCCCCCCTCGGCTGCGGCCGACGTGGCGGCTGTGGCACTCGCAGACTTCCCCACCTCCACGGTCACCGATGTGTCGTCGGTCAAGGCTCCAGTCATCGCGCGGCTCGCAGCGGCGGGGGCCGACCTGTCGCGCTTCGTCGGCGGTCACCCGATGGCCGGTCGGGAGACCAGCGGCCCCGCTGCCGCGACCGCCGAGCTCTTCCGCGGGCGGCCGTGGCTGCTCACCCCCGACGCCGCGGTCGATGCCGATCGGGTGGACCAGGTGCGTCGATTCGCGGAGAGTACCGGCGCGGTCGTCCGACTCATGCCCGCCGAAGTCCACGACCGGGCCGTGGCACTCACCTCGCATGCACCGCAGGTCGTATCGTCGGTCATGGCCGCGCGGCTCGCCGATGCGGACCCCGTACTCGTGGCCGTGGCCGGGCAGGGGCTCCGCGACGTCACGCGGATCGCGGCGAGCGACCCCGGCTTGTGGTCGGACATCCTGGCGACCAACGCCGTCGAGGTCCTGCCGGTGGTGGCCGGTGTGCAGCACGATCTGGCCGAAGTGGCCGACGCACTGGCCGAGGCGGTCGCGCGGGCGAGATCCAGCGGGGCCCCGATCGGCTCGGGCGGCGCTCGGATCGCCGCTGTCGTCGCCGCGGGCAATCGTGGTGCTGCGGCCCTGCCGGCCAAGCACGGTGGTGCGGCGGCGTCGTACTCCGAGGTGCTGGTCGAGGTGCCCGACGAGCCGGGTGCCCTGGGCGAGCTCTTCCTGGCGGCGGGGCATGCGGGCATCAACCTCGAGGACGTGCGCATCGAGCACACCGTCGGTCGGCTCACCGCTATCGCGCACCTATACGTGCTGCCGGCCGCGGCCGAGGCCCTGCGGCTGGCGCTGCACGGCCGCTGGCCGGTGCTGGACTAGTCCCTCGGGCTCGGCGCCGGCGGCCCGGTTGGCGCTACCCGTCGGCATGGCGCCAGCGCCGCTAGGCTGCGGGCATGACGGTTGTGGCAGTCGACGGATCGGCGGGTTCGGGCAAGTCCAGCGTCAGCCGCGGCGTCGCAGACCGGTTGCAGATGCAGTATCTGGACACCGGCGCGATGTATCGCGCGGCGACGCTCTGGCTGCTTGACCACGGCGTCGATGTCGCGGATGCCGCCGCCGTTGCCGCGCAGGCCGGTGCCATCGTCATCGAGTGCGGGACGAATCCGCTGGCGCCGACCATCGCGCTGGCCGGTCGCGATGTCGCAGCCGAGATCCGATCCCCACGAGTGACCGCGGCAGTGAGTTCGGTGAGCGCTGTGCAGCAGCTGCGCGAGCGGATGGTGGTGCTGCAGCGCCAGGCGGTGGATGCCGCTCGGACTGCCGGATCGGGCATCATCGTGGAGGGGCGGGACATCGGCACGGTTGTGCTGCCCGATGCCGACCTGAAGGTATTCCTCGTGGCAGACCCGCAGGTGCGCGCGCAGCGCCGCGCTGCCGAGGATGCCGAGCGCGGTCATGGCGGGGACGTCGCCGACACCGCGGCAGCGCTCGCCAGGCGCGACTCCGCCGATGCCTCTCGGGCGGCGAGTCCGCTGGCGAAGGCCGATGACGCGGTGGTCGTGGACGGCACCCACGACGACTTGGCCGCGGTGATCGACAAGGTTGCCGCGCTCGTCGTCGCGGCCGGTGGCTGATGGGCCCCTTGGCGCGCCGGGGGAGCGGCGGCGCGGGAGCCGTCGCCCGCAAGCCGCGGGGTATGCGTGGGGCCGCGCAGGCGCGACGACTCATCTCGCCCCTGCTGCGCACGTGGTATCGCCCCGTGACAATCGGCGCCGACCTCGTGCCGGCTCATGGCGCGGCCGTCGTGGTGGCCAACCATCTGGCGTTCCTGGACTCCCCGCTGCTGCTCGGCGCGCTACCGCGGCCGGCGCGGCTGCTCGCGCGCGACCAACTGTTCGAGCCGCCGCTGGACAAGGTGATGGCGACAGCCGGCCAGATCTCCGTGCGTCCGGGTGCGGACGTCGTGGCTTTCGACCGCGCGGCGGAGGTGCTGGGCGCCGGCGAACTCGTCGCGGTCTTCGCCGACGACCGACGCATGGACGGCCAAGTCACGACGTCGAACCACGCCGGCGCCTACCTCGCTCTGCGGACCGGGGCGCCAGTCGTCCCCGTGGCGATCCTCGGAACCCGTCGCACAGGCATGGCGGTAGATGCCCTTCCCAAAAGGCGCTCTCGACTGGCGATCGTGGTTGGCGAGCCGTTCCTGCTCGAGACGGCCGATGATGTGCTGCGGCGCGCGGTGATCGCCTCGGCGGGGGAGAAACTCAGGCAGCGGCTGGCCGATCACGTGGCCGACGCGGCGATCACGATGGGTATCAGGCTGCCGGAGGACGGCGGCCGAATCCCGACTATCCAGGAGGCGCACTGATGGCAGGCTCGACGGGCGATGGTTGGGACGACGGGGCCGGTCCTTCGCCGAGCGGGGAGCGCGCGCCCGATGCGGGGGCGCTCGAGGCTGAGGTGCCCGGGGATGGTGCGGCTGATGCAGCTGACGCCGGCCTGGCCCCCGGCGATGCGTTCGCGGACTTCGACGAGGACGACGACCCGGACGAGCTGCTCGCCCAGGTCGGCGGATGGACCCCTGCGGAGGCCGCCGCGGTCGAAGGCGATGCCGGTTCCCCCGTCGAGCTCTCGCGCCCGGTGGTGGCGGTCGTGGGCCGACCCAACGTGGGCAAGTCGTCGCTGGTCAACCGGATTCTGGGCCGGCGCGCAGCCGTGGTGGAGGATGTCCCCGGCGTCACCCGCGACCGGGTGGAGTACGACGGGGAGTGGGCCGGACGGGAGTTCGTTCTGGTGGATACCGGGGGCTGGGACACCAAGGTGACCGGGCTGGCGGCCAGCATCGCGGCGCAGGCCGAGCGGGCGATGCACGAGGCCGACGTCGTGGTGCTCGTCGTCGATGCAACCGTCGGGGCGACCGATACCGAGGATGCCGTCGTTGCCGTGCTGCGCCGCTCCGGGGTGCCGGTGCTCCTCGTGGCGAACAAGGTCGATGACCAGCGCGGCGAGTTGGAGGCTGCAGGTCTGTGGAGCCTGGGCCTGGGCCAGCCGCATCCGGTGTCGGCGTTGCACGGCCGCGGCAGCGGCGACTTCCTGGATGAGTTGCTGGCGGTGCTGCCAGAGAAGGGCCGGGCCGAGCCCACGCGCTTCGGGCCGCATCGCGTCGCGCTGTTGGGCAAGCCGAACGTGGGCAAGTCCAGCCTGCTCAACCGACTCGCGGGGTCCGAGCGCGTGGTCGTCGACGATGTCGCAGGAACCACCGTGGATGCCGTGGACGAGCTGGTGGAGCTCGGCGGTCAGGAGTGGCTGTTCGTCGATACCGCTGGCATCCGCCGACGCGCGCGCGAATCGTCCGGGCACGAGTACTACGCCACCTTGCGCACGCGCAGCGCGCTGGAGCGCAGCGAGGTCGCAGTCGTGCTCATCGACGCGAGCCTGCCGATCACCGAGCAGGACGTGCGGCTGGTGTCGATGGTCGTCGACTCCGGTCGCGCGCTGGTGATCGCGCTGAACAAGTGGGACCTGCTCGACGAAGAGCGGCGCTACTACGTCGACCGCGAGTTCGACCGCGAGTTCTCCCAGGTGCCGTGGGCGAGGCGGGTGAATCTCAGCGCCCGCACCGGGCGTCACGTGGACCGGCTGGTGCCGGCGTTGGAGGAGGCGCTGGCCTCGTGGTCGCGGCGCGTCTCGACCGGCAAGCTCAACACCTTCCTGCGCGAGCTGCGCGACGCCAATCCCCATCCCATCCGGGGCGGACGGCAACCGCGGATCATGTTCGGCACCCAGGCCACGACCCGGCCGCCGACGTTCGTGCTCTTCACCACGGGCTTCTTGGAGGCCGGCTACCGGCGGTTCATCGAGCGGCGGCTGCGCGAGGAGTTCGGGTTCGTCGGCACGCCGATCTCGATCCAGTTGCGGATCCGCGAGAAGCGCAAGAGGAAGTAGGGGCTGTGCGGGGGGCGTCGCGCGCCCCCGCTAGGCTTGGCCCGCTCCGGTGCGCTTGTCGAGCCGAGCGAGAACTTCATATGCAACACGGGGTGCTCGCACCCCGGCCACGGGCTGTGGCGCAGCTTGGTAGCGCACTTGACTGGGGGTCAAGGGGTCGCAGGTTCAAATCCTGTCAGCCCGACAGTGGCGCAGGGCGGGGAAACACCCCCCGACCTGCGTGAACATGACGAGAGCCCCGTTCCGACTGTTACGCGGAACGGGGCTCTCTCTGTTCGTGATCACAAAGGGCGTGAATCGTGGCGGCACTACCCCGACGCGGCCTGCCGAGTGACTCGCCCGAGCTCCGCGGCGGCACGGGCCACGCCCGAATTTCCGCTCTCGGGGAGGTTCAATTCCTGTCAGCCCACGTTGGTGGCGGGAAACGCTGATCCCGCACCTTGCTGACGTTTATGCCACCGGCAGCGCACCGAAACGCACCGGCCCGACACAATCTTTGCATGGGACGCACGGACACGGCCTGGCGAGTGATCG
>JBIRBF010000119.1:0-8593 GCA_044326505.1 Candidatus Nanopelagicales bacterium
CACGCAGCCGGGTCCTCGACGCTCACCCTCGGCGCGGGCGCTGACGGGTCCGGGTACTGCCCCAGGACTCGCTGGGCCGGATCGTGGAAGTCGACGTCCAACGCAATCGCGGCCTCGCGCGCCAGGCCGCGGATGGACAGGCAGTACCCGCGATCCGGCGTCACGGCGATGTCAAGCACGGCCTCGCCTATGCCCAGGATGGCCGCCGCGTCATCGCCAGGGGCACCGGAGCTCGGTTCCAGCACGATGATCCCGTCGCCGGAGTCCCCGACGCCGAGCTCGCCGGCAGAACAGATCATGCCGTCGCTCACGTGCCCGTAGGTCTTGCGCGCCGCGATCTCGAAGCCACCCGGCAGCACCGCGCCAGGCAGCGCAACCGGCACCAGGTCGCCGACGGCGAAGTTTCGGGCGCCGCAGACGATGCCGCGGATGCCGCCCTGGTCCGCTCCTACGTCCAACTGGCAGAAGCGAATAGGCTTGCGGAACTCGGTCAGCTCATCGATCGCCGTCACCCGGCCGACGACCAGCGGGCCGCGCACGCCCTCGCCGACGACCTCGACCGTCTCGACCTCCAGACCCACGCGCACCAGGGCGGCCGCGAGTTCGCGCGGCGCCAACCCCTCGGGCAATTCCACGAACTCGCGCAGCCACGACACCGGCGCCCGCATCAGATCTCCGTCCCGAACGCCGCGCTGAACCGCACGTCGCCCTCGATCAAGTCACGCATGTCGGTGATGCCGTGGCGGAACATCAATGTGCGCTCCAGGCCCATGCCGAACGCGAAACCGCTGAACTCCTCGGGGTCGATGCCGCAGGCGACGAGCACCCGGGGGTTGACCATGCCGCACCCGCCCCACTCGATCCACCCCTCCGAGCCACACGTGCGGCAGGGCCGGTCCGGACTACCGACGCTCGCGCCCCGGCAGGCGAAGCACTGCAGGTCCACTTCGGCGCTGGGCTCCGTGAACGGGAAGAACGACGGCCGCAGCCTGGTGGTGAGTCCCTCGCCGAACATGGCTGCGGCGAAGTGGTCGAGCGTGCCGCGCAGGTCGGCCATCGTGATGCCGCGATCCACCGCCAGCCCTTCGACCTGGTGGAACACCGGAGTGTGGGTGGCGTCGAGTTCGTCCGAGCGGAAGACCCGGCCCGGGCACACGACGTAGATCGGCGGCTGTTCGGTCAGCATCGTGCGGATCTGCACCGGCGAGGTGTGGGTGCGCAGAACGACCCCGCTATCGGCGGAGCCGACGAAGAAGGTGTCGGACATCTCGCGGGCGGGGTGGTCGGCGGGGATGTTCAGCGCGTCGAAGTTGAACCACTCCCCTTCGACCTCCGGGCCCTCAGCGACCTCGTAGCCCATGGCCACGAACACGTCCGCGACCCGCTCGGCGACCATGGTCAACGGGTGGCGGGCACCGCGCGGGAACCGGTCGGTCGGCACTGTCACGTCGACCCGCTCGGCGAGCAGCATCTGCGCATCCCGCTCGGCCTCGAGTTCGGCGGTGCGGGCTGCGAGCGCCGCGCTCACCCGGGCGCGGGCAGCACCCATGCGCTTGCCCGCCTCGGCCCGGCCGGCCGGCGGCAGCGCGCCGATCTCGCGGTTGGCCAGGGCCAGCGGGCTGCGGTCGCCGCTGTGGGCGATCCGGGCCGCCTTGAGCTCTACGAGGTCGGCGGCGGCGGCGAAGGCTGCCACCGCCTGCGCGGCATAGCCGTCGAGGGCAGCTTGTGACAGCGGCGTCACTTCGACCGGGTCGTAGTCAGAATTCGGGGCGGACATGGACTCCTCATCGATGCGCGGCATCCGGCGGCTACGCACACCCGCGGGCATTCACTGCGGCCGCGGGCGGCGAGCCCTGAGTCTATCGCTGCGGCGCCCGTGCAGCCGATGGGCTGGCGCGGCGCTGAGCGCGAGCGCTGGCGTACAGGCAGACGGCTGCGGCGGTGGACAGGTTGAGGCTCTCGGCGGCGCCGTAGATCGGCACGGCGACGGCACGGTCGCACAGGTCGAGCAGGTCCGCCGGCAGCCCCCACGCCTCGTTGCCGAACAGCCACGCCGTCGGTCGGACCAACTCCTCTTCAGAGATCTCGTCGAGCCCAGTGCCGGTGGCACCCTCGGCGGCCCAGACCTGCATGCCGGCCGCCCGGGCCCTGGCTATTGCCTCGGCGGGGGCGATCGCCTCGGCGACCGGCAGGTGGAAGATGGATCCGGCCGACGATCGCACGCACTTGGGGTTGGTCGAGTCGACGCTCGCGGTGGTGAACACCACACCGTCGGCACCGGCGGCATCGCTCACCCGGATCACCGTGCCGGCGTTACCAGGATCTCGGACGTGGGCCAGGACCGTCACCAACGAGGCGCCGTCGGGCACCGCACCCGCGAGTTCGGCATGCGCGGCCCGGCACACCGCCACCACGCCCTGCGGCGTGACGGTGTCGCTCAGGTGCGCGACCACTGCGCCAGCGGCCTGGTGCCAGGTGACGTCCCCTTCGCTGGTCGCGGCCAGTCCGACGAGGTCGGCGTGGCGCTTGGCCGCCTCGGCGGTCGCGAACACGTCGGTCACGGTGCCGGGCCGGCCCAGCGCCTCCCGAACGGCCTGGGGCCCCTCGGCCAGGAACAGCCCCGCCTGGGCCCGGAAGGCCCGTTTGCGCAGCCGTGCCGCACGCACCACCGGCCCGGCACGGAGGCTGGTGATCTCCATGGCCGGGCCGGTGGGGCGTGCGTGGTCGTGCGGGATCAGGCGGCCGAGGCGGGCAGCGCCGCGCGGGCGACGTCCACCAGGGCGGCGAAGGCCTGCGGGTCGTTCACCGCGAGCTCGGCGAGCATGCGCCGGTCCACCTCGATCTCAGCAGCCTTGAGGCCCTGGATGAAGCGGTTGTACGTCATGCCGTTGGCGCGCGCGGCGGCGTTGATGCGCTGGATCCACAGCCGCCGGAAGTCACCCTTGCGGGTGCGTCGGTCGGCATAGGAGTAGACCAGCGAGTGGGTCACCTGCTCCTTGGCCTTGCGGTACAGCCGCGACCGCTGACCGCGGTAGCCGCTGGCGCGCTCGAGCACCTCGCGGCGCTTCTTCTGTGCGTTAACCGCACGCTTGACGCGGGCCACGTCGTATCTCCTCGTACTCTGCTGCGCCGCTGTGAGCGGCGCGGATGGTTGATGGGACCGGTGCCGGCAGGCACCTTGCGGGTGCTGGTCTAGCGCTTGCCGAGCATGCGCAGCACCTTCTGCGCATCGCCCTTCGCCAGGATCTTGTCGCCGGAGATCCGACGAGTGCGTCGCGACGACTTGCTCTCGAGCAGGTGGCGCTTGTTGGCGCTTTCGTGCACGACCTTGCCGGTGCCGGTCAGCTTGAACCGCTTCTTGGCCCCGCTATGGGTCTTGATCTTGGGCACTTCTACTCCTCGGATGGGTGGGTGGTCTGGGAGTCGTCGTCGGACTTGCCGGAGGTCGGCTTCTTGCGGCTCGGGGCAATCACCATGGTCATGTTGCGGCCGTCCTGCTTGGGCGCGGCCTCGACCACTCCGAGTTCGCCGATGTCCTCGGCGAGGCGGCTGAGAAGTCGGTAACCGAGCTCGGGCCGGGACTGCTCGCGGCCGCGGAACATGATCGTGACTTTGACCTTGTCGCCCTGCTTGAGGAACCGCTCGATGTGGCCCTTCTTGGTGCCGTAGTCGTGCGGGTCGATCTTGGGTCGGAGCTTCATCTCTTTGATGACCGTGTGGCTCTGGTTACGGCGGTTCTCTCGGGCCTTCAGGGCCTCTTCGTACTTGTACTTGCCGTAGTCCATGAGCTTGCACACAGGGGGCTTGGCCATCGGTGCCACCTCGACCAGGTCGAGGTCGGACTCCTCGGCCAGCCGCAGGGCGTGCTCGATGCGCACGATGCCGACTTGTTCCCCGCCGGGGCCGACCAGTCGCACCTCGGGCACGCGGATCCGCTCGTTGATCCTCGGTTCGACGCTGATGAACGCCTCCTGATTTCGTGGTTCTGCACACGCACACGCGGGAGGCACGCGCCAATGGGGAATCGGCGCGGACGCTGAACCTGCACGACTCTGCGCCGGCAGGTGGGAGGTTCGCCCTCCGCTTGTACGCGGCCGCAGCGGGAGCTGTGGCCGTCTGCAAGGCTAGCACCCATGACCGACGAGCTCAGCCCCCGGCCCGAACGCGATCCCGGGCCCACGACGGACGATCCCTTGGCTGCGACCGCCGCCGAGGACGCGGTGCGCGACATCGCCGAGGTTCCTGCGGTGGAGATCGTGACGACGGTCGCCCTGCACCTCATGACGGCCGCCGCGGTGAAGTGCGGGCTCGGGGAGCGGGGCGAGGCCGAGCAGGACCTGGCCGAGGCCCGCATCCTGATCAACTCCCTCGCCGCCCTCGTCACCGCTGCGGCACCCGATCTGGGCACGTTCCACGCCGGACCCCTGCGCGACGGGCTGAAGTCCGTGCAGCTGGCCTTCCGCGAGGCGTCCCCGGTGCCCGATGCGCCTGGCCAGGGACCGGGCGAGAAGTTCACTGGTCCGGTGCGCTAAGTCCGTCGCGTCACCGGCCGACGATGCCGATAGACAGGCCTCCCTGCGCGCGCAGCCGGAGCACCGGGTCGCCGGCGAGCCGCTCGGCGAAGGCCGTGACGAGGTCGCGCTCGGCTGCCAGTTCCGGGCGGACCAACACTGTCAGCGCTGGAGCCATCGCATCGCCGCCGGCTAGCAAGTGGACCTCGGTGGGGCACCCGGCAGCGCCCAGGACCTCGTCAGCGGCCACCTCGACGGCCGACCGGACCGCGGGATCGGCCTCCAGCCCGAGCATGGGCCGACCCTCGGCCAGCGCCCAGAGAGCGGCGCCGAACAGCGGCAGCTGCCCGTCCACCAGGACGGCATCGGCGCCGTCGCCGAGCGCCGCCCGCGCCACCTCGACCGCCGGCACCGGCATCGGACGAGCCTCGGGTCGCCACTGCGACAGCAGTTCCGCGGAGGTGTGCGCCACCAGCGCCTTGCGACCGTCAGGGCGTACGAGCATCGCCGCGGCCATGTGGCTGTCCTTCTCCATACCGGCCTGATCCTCGGAGTCGAGTACGGCGACCAGCGCGACCAGCAACCGGCTCTCGAGGAGAGCGGCGACCACGGGGGCGGGGTCACCGTCGCGCCGCCACTGGTCCAGCGCGGCCGCCACCGCCGGCGGGGTGGTGCCGTCATCGTCGGCGAACGAGGTCGGCGGGATCTGCTTGCCCGCGAACCGCTCGCTCGGTTCGTGCGGGTCCTCGCCGCCGAACCCGACGTGACCGTGCTCGTGCTGCTCGTTCATCGCGGCGCCACCGCGAAGCGCGCCACCCGGCGCGGGTCCGGCTCACCGCGCCCGGCGAAGGTCGACGACGCCTGCCGAAGCGCCGCGGCGGCGGCATTGGCGGCAGCCGCGAGGAATGCCGAGGGATCCGCGCCAGGTGCTTCGACGAGGACGTCCACCACACCTCTGCGGGCCAGCCCGACGGCACTGATCTGCTGGCCGCGGGCCAGTTCCGGCGCGCGGTCGACCGTGCGGTACAGGATCGCCGAGGCCCCCTCGGGCGGCAGCGGCGTCACCCAGGCATCGGCCGCAGCGATCACGACGTCGCCCGGCAGCATCGCCAGCGCTCCCCCGCCGCAGCCTGAGCCCAGCAGCAGCGAGACCACCGGCGTCTCTAGGGAGCCGAGTTCGGCCAGACTGCGCGCGATCTCGCCAGCCATGGCGCCCTCCTCCGCGGTCGCGGACACTTCCGCGCCCTCGGTATCGACGATGGTCAGAAGGGGCAACCGCAGTTCGGCCGCGAGCCGGTAGGCCCGTCGTGCCGCGCGCAGACCCGCGGGGCCGAAGGAGCCGACGCGCCGGTCCTGGGCAGCGACCACACAGGCCGTCCCCGCCACCCGCGCCAGCGCGATGAGCATCCCGGCATCGCGCTCGCCCTCGCCCGTGCCGGCCAGGTAGGTCACCCGTTCCGCGCACTCGCTCAGCAGATCCGCAGCGCCGGGACGGCCCACGGCCCGGGTCGCGAGGACGCAGTCCCAGCCGTCCGGGTCGGACTCGGGGGGTTCCGCGCCGGCACGCTCGACTGCTCCGCCCGCCTCGGCACCTGCGCCTAGCACATCGAGCACATCGGTCAACCAGCCCCGCAACTCGGACAGCGGCACCAGGGCGTCGATCACGCCGACGCGCACGAGATTCTCGGCCACCTGCACCCCGGCGGGGAACTCCTCGCCCCTCATCGCCTCGAACACTCGCGGGCCCAGGAACCCGGCCAGCGCGCCCGGGGCGGCCGCTGTCACCTGGCCCAGCGATCCCCACGTCGCCATGACGCCGCCAGTCGTCGGATCGCGCAGCCAGACGACGTAGGGCAGACCTGCGTTCCTATGGCGCTGCACCGCCGCAGCCACGGGGACCATCCGCAGGAACGCCGGTGTGCCCTCCTGCATCCTGGTGCCACCCGACGTCGGCAGCGCGACCACCGGAAGGCCTTCCAGCGTTGCGCGCCGAAGCCCGCTCGACACTCGGTCTGCCGCCGCCATCCCCACGGAACCCGCCAGGAAGCCGAACTCCCCGGCCACGACCGCGACTCGGCGCCCGGCCAGCCTGGCCGCACCGGTGACGACCGACTCATCGCGGCCCGCGCGCTGGGCAGCGCGCCCGAGCGCCGCGCGATAGTCCGGATCCTCCTGTTCGGGCGGTTCGGAGTCCCATGACGCGAAACTTCCTTCGTCGAAGACCGACGCCAGCACGGCCTCGACGTCGGCGCGACCATCAGCGCGGTTCTGTTCCTCGCTCACGCGGCCACGCTAGCGTGAGCGTATGGCGCAGCCGACAGCAGACAGCGGGACGGACGGCGCCTACCCGCGGCCGCACCGCCTCGGCAGCCGGCGTGCCCGCATCGGTTCGACGGCGCTGATCGCGGGCGCGATCGCGAATTGCGCGTTCCTGCTCGAGGGCTACCTGGGTGCCCGGCTGGACCGCTCGGCGTCGTTCGTCAGCGAGCTCGGCGGCACCGGCGAGCCCGCTGCGGCGTTCTTCCGGCTCTCGGACTTCGTCGCCGGCTCCCTGCTTCTCATCGGCGGGGGCGCCGCTCTGGCACTCCTGCCGAACAGCCGAATCCTGCGGCTTGGCGTCCTCGGGTCGATGCTCTACGCCGCACTGACGGTCGCCGATGCCTTCCTGCCGCTGGACTGCCCGCCGACCGTTGATCCGGTCTGCCGCGCTGCCGAGGAAGCGGGCGATGTGTCCTGGCAGCATGCCGCGCACAACGTCACGGGGGCACTGGAGGGCCTGATCGCCCCGGTCTCGATGCTGCTCATCGCGCTCGGTGTGTGGGGTCTGCGTCGGCGCGGCCGGCTGCCGCACGAATGGGAGGGCGTGTGGCAGTTCCTGGTGATCGTCGGGGTGCTCTACGCGGCGGCGTCACTGGCCATCGCGGTTATCTACACCTTCGGCCAGGGCGAACTCGGGATCATCCAGCGGATCCAAATAGTGCTGTATGCCCTGGCCATGGGCACGATCGGAATGGCGCTGCGCGGCTACCGCCCGCCATCGGCAGCGGGCCCCAAGACTGCCGGCGACTGACCGCGGCCGCTACAGCCGGCAGGCGTGGATGTCGGTCACCAGGATGCCGCGGCCGCCGAGTTCATAGAGGTCGTCCATGACCGCGTGCACGGCCGCGCGCGGCACCATCGCCCGGATGGCGACCCAGGCGGAGTCCCGCAGCGGCGAAACGGTCGGCGACTCCAGCCCCGGCGTCACGGCGCAGGCCGCATCGACCAGCGCGGCCGGGATGTCGTAGTCCACCAGGACGTACGTGCGCGCCACGATCACGCCGTGGAGCCGACGCACGAACGTCTCGACGGCGGCCTCGTCCACTTCCCGCGGCGACTTCAGCAGCACTGCCTGGCTGCGCAGCAGCGGCTCTCCAATGATCTGCAGACCCGCGAGGCGAATCGTCGTGCCGGTGTCCACGACATCGGCGATGGCATCGGCGACCCCGAGCCGGACGGCGTTCTCGACCGCGCCGTCGAGCTTCACTACCCGCGCGTCGATCCCCTGGTCCGCGAGCCAGGCGCCGAGCAGCCCGGCGTAGCTCGTGGCGATCCGCTGGCCCGACAGCGACGAGACGTCGGTGCTCTGCCCCGCCGGCACCGCGAGCCGGAACGTCGAGCCGCCGAAGCCGAGCTCGAGGACGGGTTCGGCGGGGTTGCCCGCCTCGATAAGCATGTCCAGGCCGGCGATACCCAGGTCGAGGGTGCCCGTGCCGACATACGTGGCGATGTCCTTGGGGCGCAGGAAGAAGAACTCCACGTCGTTGACTGGATCGTGCACCATCAGCTCGCGCGGACCCGCGCTCGTCAAGTAACCGGCCTCCACAAGCATGGCGCGGGCAGGCTCGGAGAGTGCTCCCTTGTTCGGGACGGCGACGCGCAGCATGGGGCGATTCTCCCAGTGGCGCCCTCACGGGCCACGCCGCCCCCGGCCTCTCAGCGGATCCTGGGCGGCCGCTGCGCACCAACGCCAGCGCCGGGCTCCCGCGCCCCGCACTCGCCGGGGTACGTCATCGCGACTCGGGCGTGATGCCTAGCTCATC
>JBIRBF010000135.1:0-7481 GCA_044326505.1 Candidatus Nanopelagicales bacterium
GAGTCGGCTGCGGCGGACCGCTGTTCGATGCAGTGGCCGACGCGCGCGGGGTGGTCTTGGGTATCGGCCGTCCGCCGGAGCCCACGCCAGCTCGTCTGCTGCTCTGGCGCCTCGCGGCTCCGGTGCTCCTGCTGGCGGCGGAACTGGGTCTGGTGGAGGTCACGCGGGGAGCTGTGGCGGCCGCGGCCGACGAGCTCGACGCGGTGGCGCTGGCCTGCGGCCCGGCTGCGGAGTTGGGTGAGAACCCCGCCAAGGACGCGGCCCTGCTGTGTGCCGAGGGCATCCCGCTGATCTGGGGGACCCCCGGAGTGCCGGCTGCTGCCGCCCGCCGGTTCGCCCGCCAGCTCGCCGAGAACGCCGGGGTGGCCGCTCTGCACGGCGCTCTGCCCGAGGTGGCGCGCACGCATGCGCGGGTCCTGGCGGGCCACTGGTCGGACGAAGGGGACCTCTTCCGCGATCGGACCGGCGACGCCGTCGCCCGCCGCCCTTCGCTCACGCTGCTGCGCGAGGGCGAGTGCGACCGGCTGAGCGCGGACCTGGCCGATACCTGTGCCTCGCTCGCCCGCGCTGCCGCAATCCCCACCACGGAGTTGGATGCGGGTGAGGGCAACCCGCTGATGAGGTTCGTGCGGTTGGTGGGTCCGCTGGACTTCGCCAGCGTCTACTGTGCCGTGGCCCTCGGCATCGATCCGGCTGGGACTGCCGCCCAGCTCGACCCCTCGCTGGGGAGCGCTATCGCCGCCGTCACCTCGCCCACCTACGACCGCCGGAGCAGCTGATGATCCCCATCACCGGATACCTGCAGACCTATGACTGGGGCGTCCGCGGTGGCCTCAACCCCTGGCTGCCCTCGCCCGCGGGCGAAGGTCCGCAGGCCGAGCTGTGGTTCGGCGCCCACCCCAACGGACCATCGCCGCTGCGCGATGAGCCCGGCACCCTGGCGGATGCCACGCGCCCCGGCGAGGTGTCGCTGCTGGTGAAACTGCTTGCGGCCGCGCGCCCGTTGTCGATCCAGCTGCACCCACCGGCGGAGCTGGCCGCGGCGCTGTTCGCCGATGGCTCCGACCTGGTGGCCGACGATGGCGCCAAGATCGAGATGCTGGTGGCCCTGGAACCGTTCGCGGTCTTCGCGGGTTGGCGTGATCCGGAACATGCGGCCCGCCTGCTCGAGGCAGCAGATCCCGACCTGGTCGGGGCGGCGGACGATGTCCGCGCCGAGCGCCCGCAGTTGGCTCTGCCCAAGGTTCTCGCCGTCGGTCCGGAGCGGGTCGGGGTCGGCATAACCCGGGTGCTCGACGCCGCTTCCGAGCTCGGCCTGGACACCTACGAGACTGCGTCGTTGGCGTTGGCCGCCCGGGAGTTCCCGGGCGATCCGGGGCTGTTTGTGCTGTTGCTGCTTGCCCATCGGCGGCTGGAGGCCGGTGCCGCGGTCTACATGCCGGCCGGCGGGGTGCACGCCTACGCCGAGGGCTTCGGCATCGAGATCATGACGTCGTCTGACAACGTCCTGCGGCTCGGCCTCACGGGCAAGCGCATCGCTGTGGCCGAGGCGATCGAGGCGCTGCGCGACGAGGGCGAGCCGCACTTCCTTGGAGCCGATGTGCAGATGGACCACGGCCACCCGGTGATGACCTCCTACCGGCCCTATTCCGCGCCGTTCGCAGCCGAGTTCCTGCGCTCGTCGAACCTGGTCGCGCGCACCGGCGGGTATCGCTGCGTGGTGTGTATCGCCGGCGAGACGACGATCATCTGCGGCGACGAGGCTTTGACGCTGCAACAAGGCCAGGGGTGCGCCATCCTGGCCGACGAGCCGGATGCGCACATCGAGGCCGACGGTTCGGCAGCCGTGGTCGAGACCAGGGGATGACATGAGTACCGAGGGTGGCAACAAGGCGGTCATCGCGGCGCTCGGCGCGAACCTGGGCATCGCGGTGGCCAAGTTCGTCGCGTTCTTCATCACCGGGTCGTCGTCGATGCTTTCCGAAGCCATCCACTCGGTCGCCGACTCCGGCAACCAGGTGCTGCTGCTCGTCGGTGGCAAGCGGGCCAGGAAAGGCGCCAGTACCAAGCACCAGTTCGGCTACTCGCGCATCCGCTACGTGTACGCCTTCATCGTCGCGATCGTGCTGTTTCTGGTCGGCGGCGTCTACTCGCTGTACGAGGGCATCCACAAGCTCCAGCACAAGGAGGACCTGCACGACCTGCCAGTTGCCATCATCGTGCTGCTGGTGGCCATCCTGCTGGAGGGCTTCTCGTTCCGGACGGCCATGAAGGAGTCCAAGAAGGCTCGGGGCGATCGGTCCCTGCCCGCGTACATCCGACGGGTGCGCCAGCCGGAACTCCCGGTGGTGCTGCTCGAGGACTCCGGCGCACTGGTGGGCCTGCTCTTCGCCCTCATCGGCGTCGGCATGGCGGCCATCACCGGCGACAGCCGCTGGGACGCGATGGGCGCGATCGCGGTGGGCGCTCTGCTCATCGTCATCGCGGTGTTCCTGGCGCTGGAGATGACGAGCATGCTAGTCGGGGAGTCGGCGCTGCCCGAGCAGCAGCGAGCGATCGAGCAGGCGCTGGCCGAGTCCCCACTGGTCGATCAGGTGATCTACCTCAAGACCCTCCACACCGGCCCGGACGAGCTGCTGGTCGCGGCCAAGATCAGTGTGGCCAAGACCGATACCGGCGCCCAGATCGCGGCCGGCATCGACGAAGCGGAGGCTGCGATCCGCAAGGCCGTGCCCACCGCGGTGCACATCTTCATCGAGCCGGACATCTACCAGTCCGATGCGCCGGCGGACGGTCCCGGGCTGGTGCCGGGTACTTCGCACTAGATCCACCGCTGCGCCGCGCCAGGTACCTGGTGGAGGTGCACGACGAGAGGGTCATGCGAGAATTGTCCGCAGCGGCACGGAAGCCTCCAGCCCGCGATGACCCATTTGTCGTTTCCTCAGGAGGATTACGTGGATTTCAAGGTCGCTGACCTTTCCCTCGCTCCGGCCGGCCGGGACCAGATCCGGCTCGCCGAGCACGAGATGCCCGGCCTGATGGCCATGCGCGCCAAATTCGGCGAGAGCAAGCCGCTGGCCGGCGCCAAGATCACCGGCTCGCTGCACATGACCGTGCAGACCGCCGTGCTGATCGAGACGCTCGTCGCTCTCGGCGCCGAGGTGCGCTGGGCGTCCTGCAACATCTTCTCGACCCAGGACGAAGCCGCTGCGGCCATCGTCGTCGGCCCCGATGGCACCCCGGAAGACCCCAAGGGCGTGCCGGTCTTCGCCTGGAAGGGCGAGACGCTGGAGGAGTACTGGTGGTGCACCCAGCAGGCTCTGCTCTGGCCCGACGGCGAGTTCGCCAACATGATCCTCGACGACGGCGGCGACGCCACGATGCTCGTGCACAAGGGTGCGGAGTTCGAGGCCGCCGGGTTCGTGCCGGCGCAGTCCGGTGACGGCTCGGAGTTCGACGTCGTGCTCGGCGTGCTTGCCGAGTCGCTGGCCGAGGACCCCAAGCGCTGGACCACCATCGCCGAGCCGATCCTGGGCGTGACGGAGGAGACCACCACCGGTGTCCACCGGCTCTACGAGATGATGCGCGGTGGCGAGCTGCTCTTCCCGGCCATCAACGTCAACGACTCGGTGACCAAGAGCAAGTTCGACAACAAGTACGGCTGCCGCCACTCGCTCGTCGACGGCATCAACCGTGCGACGGATGTACTCCTCGCCGGCAAGACCGCGGTGGTCTGTGGCTATGGCGACGTCGGCAAGGGCTGCGCGGAGTCTCTGCGTGGTCAAGGTGCGCGCGTGATCGTCACTGAGGTCGACCCGATCTGCGCACTGCAGGCGTCGATGGACGGCTACCAAGTGGCGACCCTCGACGACGCCATCGCTTCCGCAGACCTCGTCATCACGGCCACCGGTTGCGTGGACGTCGTGACCGCCGACCAGATGACCCGGATGAAGGACAAGGCGATCCTGGGCAACATCGGCCACTTCGACAACGAGATCGACATGGCCGGCCTGTCCCGCCTGCCGGGCGTCGACAAGCACAACATCAAGCCGCAGGTCGATGAGTGGACGTTCCCCGACGGCCACTCGATCATCGTCCTGAG
Organism: Candidatus Nanopelagicales bacterium; assembly: GCA_044326505.1. Lineage (GTDB taxonomy): Bacteria > Actinomycetota > Actinomycetes > S36-B12 > UBA10799 > JACJWR01. The sequence continues at coordinate 4,103 of JBIRBF010000135.1, forward strand.
CGAGGGCCGGCTGCTCAACCTGGGCAACGCGACGGGCCACCCCTCGTTCGTCATGAGCAACTCGTTCACCAACCAGGTGCTCGCCCAGATCGAGCTGTACACCAAGCCCGACGAGTACCCGGTGGGCGTCTACGTGCTGCCCAAGCACCTCGACGAAGAGGTCGCTCGCCTGCACCTCGATGCGCTGAACATCGGTCTGACCGAGCTCACCAAGGCCCAGGCAGAGTACCTGGGCATCCCGGTCGAGGGGCCCTACAAGACCGAGCAGTACCGCTACTGATCGACCGGTCTTACCCGCGAACAGCATCCGGGGTGGGGCGGCCAGCAACGGCCGCCCCACCCCGGAACTCGTTCCCGGGGAGCGGTCCCAGGTCGGCAGGGGCGTTACGGTGATGGGCATGACCGAACCGCAGCCTGGGGGCCAGACCCCCGGCGAGCCCCCGGCCAACCCCTACGCGCCCCCGGCCAACCCCTACGCGCCGCCAGCCAACCCCTACGCCCCGCAGCAGTACCCGCCCCAGTACCCGAGCTATCCGCCGGCGCCGCCGACGCCGGCGCCGGTCGAACACCCGCTGCTCTACCGCGGGGCGCCCGAGACCCTCGAGCGGGCGGTGGCCGAGGGGCGCCCGGTCAAAGCCGCTGGCTGGGGATTCCCGGACTTCCTCATCACCCTTGCGCTGTGGTTCTTCTTCTCGCTGGTGTCGGCGCTGATCGCGGTGGTGCTGTTCGGCGACCAGGAGCTCAAACTTCCGGCGTCGATCCTGGTGGCGCTCACCATGCCGTGGATCGGATTGGCCGGGTGGCCGCTGCTGGTGTCCTGGTGGAAGGGCAACGGCCCCATCATCGACTTCGGCGTCACCTGGCGCTGGATGGACCTGGTGTGGGGGCTGGTCTATGGCCTGGTGGCGCTGGTGCTCGCTGCCGGGATTGCCTGGGGGACCACGGCGATCTTCGGCGAGTTCGACTCGGCTGCGGGGGAACTCGCCAGTGACATGGACTCCATGGTCTCGCTGGTGGCGTTCGGCGTGCTGGTCGGGATCGGCGCGCCCATCGTCGAGGAACTGGCGTTCCGCGGGCTGTTGTTCGGCTCACTGGCCAAGCGCGGAATGCCCATCTGGTTCACGATCCTGGTGTCCGGCGGCATCTTCTCGTTGTTCCACTTCGAGCCGATCCGGATCCCGCTGCTCATGAGCACCGGCCTGGTGCTGGCGTTCGCCCGGTACCAGCAGCGCAGCCTGACCGTGCCGATCGTCGCCCACATGGTGAACAACATCCCGGCTGCGATCGCCCTGGTGCTCATGTCCTGACGCGGGGGCTCGGGCACCGCGCCGACTGGCCTCGTGGGCCTTCATGCGCTGCACTTGTCACCGCAGCCAACCGCTCCAGGACGGGATCTCCATGCGCACGCCAGCAGCCGACCGTTACGACACCATGACCTACCGCCGGTGCGGTCGCAGCGGCATCGACCTGCCGCTGCTCTCGCTGGGCTGCTGGCACAACTTCGGCGACGACCGGCCGCTCGAGGTGCAGCGGGACATCATTCTGACGGCCTTCGACTTGGGCATTACCCACATCGACCTGGCCAACAACTATGGGCCGCCATACGGCGCCGCGGAGCGCAACGTCGGCCGCATCCTGGCCGAGGACCTGGCCGGCCACCGGGACGAGTTGATCATCTCGAGCAAGGCCGGCTGGGACATGTGGCCGGGGCCGTACGGCAACCTGGGCTCGCGCAAGTACCTGCTGGCCAGCCTGGACCAGAGCCTCGACCGGCTCGGTCTGGACTACGTGGACATCTTCTACAGCCACCGGTTCGATCCCGACACGCCGCTGGCCGAGACCATGGGCGCGCTGGACACCGCCGTGCGCTCCGGCCGTGCGCTCTACGCCGGAATCTCGTCGTACGGCCCCGCTCGCACGCTGGAGGCGATCCAGATCCTGCGGGACCTCGGCACGCCGCTGCTGATCCACCAGCCGTCGTACTCGATGCTCAACCGCTGGATCGAGTCCGAGGGCTTGCTCGACGTGCTCGCCGACAACGGCGTCGGGGCCATCGCGTTCTCGCCGTTGGCCCAGGGCATGCTCACCGACAAGTACCTGGACGGCATCCCGGCCGACTCGCGGGCGGCGGCGGGTACGTCGCTGTCGCCGGACTTGCTCAGCGACGACAATGTGGCTCGGCTCCGGGGCCTGAACGACCTTGCCGCCGAGCGCGGTCAGTCGCTGGCGCAGCTGGCGCTCGCGTGGGCCCTGCGCGATCCGCGGGTCACCTCCCTCGTGATCGGCGCCAGCAGCGTCGCCCAGCTGCGGGCCAACGTGGCCGCGCTGGACAACCTGGAGTTCACCGACGATGAGCTCGCCGCCATCGACAGGTTCGCCGTCGAGGGCGGCATCGACCTGTGGCGCGGGTCGGCCATGGGCTGAGGTCTACGACCCGAGCGGCGTGCGTCAGCCGGTCTCAGCCGCGGCACTCTGGGCGGACGCGAGCAGCACGCCCGCCAGATTCTCGGATCGGATCCGTCGGTCGATGTAAACCAGGGTGATCACACCGGCGATGAACGGCAGCGCCACGAGGACGCTCACCAGGCCGCCCATGGCCAGGGCGAACACGCTCACGGTCGTGAGCTCGCCGCCGGCGCCGCCGATGAGGCTGAACGGAGCCGCCGCCACGCTGCCGATGGCCTGACCGACGATCGTGCCCAGCAGAACGATCCCCAGGGTGCGCCAGAAGGCGCCCTTCACCAGAATCCAGGAACGCTTAAGCGCGTGCATGGCGCGGGCGTCCTCCAGCGCCAGCGCTGGCGTGGTGAGGACGAGGCCGATGGAGGCCCAGACCGTCAGGACCAGCGCGATCAGGCCCCCCGCGAACAGCACGGCTCCGCCAGCCGTGGTGGCGCCAGATCGCAGCAGCAGGGCGCCGGGCAGCAGCGGCAGCACCAGCGCCAGGGCCACGATGACGCTGACAGTGATGGTGGCCACGATGAGGCGCAGCGCCTGCGGTTTGATCAGGTGCCAGGCCTGGCCGATCGAAGTGCGCTGGCCGATCGCGGAACGCCCCATCACGTGGGCGAGCATCCCGGTGCCAAGCACCTGCAGGACTCCCGCCAGAGCCGAGGTGATCAGGGCCGTCACGATCAGCGAGGACAGCGCCGACCACAGCACCTCCGGCGTCACGGACGCCGGATCCGTCGGCATTTGGGTAGTGTCATTGACCCCCACGCCCAGGACGACCAACTGCGCCGCGGCCGCCACGAAACCGACAATGGCCGAGATGGCGATGACGGTCTTGGGGTCGCGCCGGACGTAGTCGATCGTGCCGGCGATCATCTCGCCCACGGACAAGGGGTGCAGCGGGATCACCCCGGGTTTGGGCGCGGGC
>JBIRBF010000058.1:0-14302 GCA_044326505.1 Candidatus Nanopelagicales bacterium
CAACTCCAGCCTGGCGATCTTCGACAAAACTGGCCAGGTCCTCTTCGGCCCCGTGGCGATCAGCTCGTTGTGGGGCGGTTTCGGCGGCCCCTGCCAGAACAGAAGCGATGGCGATCCCATCGTGCAGTACGACGGCCTGGCCGACCGCTGGCTCATCTCGCAGTTCTCCGTGCGGCAAGCGGAGAAGTTCGAATGCGTGGCGGTCTCGGCCACCGGCGACCCGCTCGGCCAGTACCACCGCTACGCGTTCTCCTACGGCTCGGTATTCCCCGACTACCCCAAGATCGGCGTGTGGCCGGACGGCTACTACGTCACCTACAACGTGTTCGGCAAAGGTCCGGGCGGTTCAGGGGTCACCACGTGCGCGCTGGAACGCCGGGCGATGCTCACCGGCAGCGCCGCGACCCAGCAGTGCTTCAACGACCCCACTGCGTTCTCGCTGCAGCCCGCCGATGTCGACGGTCCGACCCCACCACCGGTGGGATCGCCCAACTACGTCGTCGGAGTCAGCCACACAACCAGCAATTCGCTGTCGATGTACCGCTTCGCCGTGGACTGGAACGATCCCGCGCAGACCCGCTTCACCGGCCCTGTCGAGATCCCGGTCACGCCCTTCACCCCCGCCTGCGCGGCCGGCGGCCTCGACGGGTTCTGCGTGCCCCAGCCAGGAACCCCTCAGCTCTTGGACTCGATGGGGCCCTTCACGATGTACCGGCTGGCCTACCGCAACTACGGCACGCACGAGTCGCTGGTGGTCAACCACACGGTGGCGCTCGACGGCAACCCCGGCCTGACCGCCCAGACGGGTATCCGGTGGTACGAGCTCCGCTCCCCCGGCGCCGTTGCCCCCGTGGTGTACCAGCAGGCCGACCAGCAGAGCCCAACCCCCGGCCAGTTTCAGTTCATGGCCTCCATGGCCATGGATCGCCAGGGCAACATCGGTATGGGCTACTCCAGCTCGAGCAGCACGCTGTTCCCGTCGATCAACTACATCGGCCGGCTGGTCGGCGATCCCCTGGGCACGATGCCCTACGAGGAGGGCACCATCATGGCTGGGGCCGGCTCCCAGACCGGACCAGCCGGGCGCTGGGGTGACTACACCAACACAAGCGTCGATCCGGTCGACGACTGCACCTTCTGGCACACAAACGAGTACATGCCGGCCACCAGCGTCAACAACTGGACCACCCGGATCGCCAGCTTCGCCATGCCAGGGTGCACTGGATCCTCAAGCGTCCCCGGAGCGCCGGCCACCGCCTCCGCGGCGCACGGCATGGGCCAGATCAAGGTCAACTGGACGCCGCCTGCGGACACCGGCCACCTGCCCATCACCGGCTACACGGTGACGGCCAGCCCGGGCGGCGCCACCTGCTCCACCACGGTCGGCGCCGATCCCGATCCGCTTACCTGCACCGTCACCGGACTCACCAACGCCACGGCCTACACCTTCGAGGTGAAGGCCACCAATGCCCTCGGGCAAGGCCCCGCCACCACAACGGCGCAGATCTCCCCCGGCTCCGCGCTGGTTCCGATGACTCCCGTGCGCGTGGCCGATACCCGCCAGGGAGAGCCGGTGACCTGGCCACTGACGAAGCAGCCACTGGCGGCCGGATCCACCCTCGAGGTCCCCATCGCCGGGCAGTACGGCGTGCCGGCCAACGCCGCGGCCGCGTCGTTGAACGTCACCGCTGCGCAGCCTGAGGGCGCCGGGCACCTGACCGTCTACCCCTGCGGCCAGCCCGAACCTGCGACCTCGACGCTCAACTACGCGGCCGGTCAGATCGTGCCCAATGCCGCCCTCACCGCCATCGGCAGCGCAGGGCGGGTATGCATCACCACCAGCACCACCACTAACGTCATCGTCGACCTCAACGGCTGGTTCCCCGTCAACGCCGGGTTCGCCCCCCTGACCCCCGAGCGGGCGGCCGATACCCGTCCCGGCGAGCCGGTGCTCGTCCCCCCTGACAAGCAGCCGTTGGCGGCCGGCGCCACCCTCGAGGTGCCGATCGCCGGCCAGTTCGGCGTGCCCGCGGATGCCGCAGCCGCGTCGCTCAACGTCACAGCCGCCCAACCGGTGGGCGGCGGGCACCTGACCGTCTATCCCTGTGGCCAGCCCCAGCCCCTGGCCTCCAACCTCAACTTCACGACCGGCCAGATCGTGGCCAACGCCGCACTCACCCCCATCGGTACCGGCGGCAAAGTCTGCGTCACCACCAGCACCACCACAAACGTCATCGTGGACGTCAACGGCTGGTTCAGCGGACCTCCCGGATTCACCCCACTGACGCCGGTGAGGACGGCGGACACCCGTTCCGGCACGCCGGTGGCGTTCCCGCGGGACAAGCAGCAACTGCTGGCCGGGGCGACCCTCGAGGTGCCGATCGCGGGCCAGTTCGGCGTGCCCGCAGATGCAGCGGCGGCCTCGCTCAACGTCACCGCCGTTCAACCCGACGGAGCCGGCCACCTGACCGTGTACCCCTGCGGCCAGGTGAAACCGCTGGCCTCCAACCTCAACTTCGTCGCAGGTCAAGTGGTGGCCAACGCCGCGCTCACCCCCATCGGCACCGGCGGCAAAGTCTGCCTCACCACCAGCACCACCACCAACGTCGTGGTGGACCTCAACGGTTGGTTCCCGCCCAACTAGCGACGGGCCTCAGCCCACCGCAGGCCACGTCCGAGCCGCCTACTAGGACTGCTCGGGCACCATCAGAATCGCACCCGACGGGCACTCGGCCGCGCAGATGCCGCAGCCTTTGCAGTAGTCGAGGTCGAAGGCATAGTCCCGGCCGTTGTCGCCGGCCCCCGAGCCGCGCTCCAACTTGTGCACAGCGTTGTCGGGGCACACTCCGAAGCAGTTGTCGCAGCCGAAGCAGTTGCCGCACGACAAACAGCGGCGAGCCTCAAACAGGGCGTTCGACTCGTCAAGGCCACCCGTGACCTCGTCGAAGGAGTCCAGCCGGCGGGCGAGCTCCAGGGTGGGTCGGATCGTCTGGTCGGCGTCGGTGTAGTACCAGGTGTTGAGCCCGTCAAACGACGCCAGCGGCGGCCGGTGCGCGTGCTCGAATTCCTCGTCGCGCAGCCACGCGTCGATGTTGCGCGCAGCTTGCTTGCCATGGCCCACTGCCACTGTGACTGTGCGCTCGGAGGGCACCATGTCGCCGCCGGCGAAGATGCCCGGCACGCCGGTCATCATGCGGTTGTCCACTGCCACAACGCCGTCGGTCACGACCAGCCCGTCGATGCCCTCGAGCAGCGACAGGTCCACGTCCTGCCCCAGCGCGAGCACCACGGAGTCGGCGGCGAGGTCCTCGGTCTGGCCCGTCGGCTGTGGGAAACCGGTGTCGTCGAGCTCCATCCGCTCGACTGTGATGTGGTCGGCGGACACGTGCTTGATGGTGGAGAGCCAGCGCATGAGGACGCCCTCCTCGAGCGCCTCCTGCACCTCCACGTCGTGCGCCGGCATCCGGTCCCGGGTGCGTCGATAGACGATGATGGCCTCTTCGGCCCCGAGCCGCTTGGCGGTGCGGGCGGCGTCCATAGCCGTGTTCCCGCCGCCGTACACCACCACCCGGCGGCCGAGCAGCGGCTTGTCCTCCCCCTCCATCGAGCGCAGCATCGATACCGCGTCGAGGATCTTGGCCGACTCCCCGGCCGGGATGTAGGCGCGCTTGCCTATGTGCGCGCCGACCGCGAGGAACACCGCGTCGAACCCCTCCGCCTTCGCCACCGCCACGTCGTCGACCTTGCTGTCGAGCTGCAGCTCGATACCGAGGTCGAGGATGCGCGCGACCTCGGCGTCGAGCACCTCGCGCGGGAGCCGATAGGCCGGGATCCCGAAGCGCATCATGCCCCCAGCTTTGGGTCCAGCATCGCGAACGACGACCTGGTGACCCGCGCGCCGGAGGTGGTAGGCGGCAGACAGGCCGGAAGGTCCGGCGCCGATCACCAGCACGCGGCGGCCGGAGTCGCTGGCGGGCGGGTCGAAGTCCCAGCCGTGCACCAGCGCGGCATCGCCGAGGAACCGCTCGACCGAGTTGATTCCCACGGGTTGATCGAGTTGCGCGCGGTTACAGGCGGTCTGACAGGGGTGGTAGCAGACGCGTCCCATGATCGCTGGGAAGGGGTTGTCCTTGGTCAGCAGCCGCCAGGCCTCCTCGTAGCGGCCCTCCTCGGCCAGATAGAGCCAGCCCTGGATATTCTCCCCGGCCGGGCAGGCGTCGTTGCAGGGCGGCAGCGAGTCGGCGTACACCGGCCGCTCCGTGCGCCACGAACCAGTCCGATTGGCCAGCGACGACCCCACCGTCAGTGTGATCGCAAACGGCTTGTTCATGACTGCGGCTCCTCCCGATCGAGCAGTCCGTAGCGGGCGATGTTTCGATTCGCCCGCTCCTGCAGCCGGGCCAGCGCCTCGGTGTCGGGCTCCCGGCCGAACAGGTGGGCGAAGCGGCGCTGCCGCGACAGGTACTCGGTCACCGGAACCAGGCTGCGGATCTTGGTCACCGAGGTGACCTCGCCGGCCCGCGCCTCGAACACGGGGAACAGGCCGCTCTGTGTCGCCAGTCGGGCCAGCAGGATGGTTTCGTCGCTGCGCGAGCCCCAGCCCAGCGGGCAGGGCACCAGGACGTGCAGGTAGCGGGCGCCTCGCATGGACATGGCGGTGGTGGCCTTCGCCTCCAGGTCGCGCAGGTCGGCCACAGTCGCCGTGGCAACGTAGGGAAGATCGTGCGCCATAGCGATGCGCGGCATGTCCTTGCCCTGCCCGAATGGCTGGCCGGGATCGGCGCCGACCGCCTGCGTGGTCATCGTCCGAGCCGTGGGCGGCGTCGCCCCGGAGCGCTGCACCCCGGTGTTCATGTACGCCTCGTTGTCGTAGCAGATGTACAGGACGTCGTCGTTGCGCTCGAACATCCCCGATAGGGCGCCCATGCCGATGTCGACGGTACCGCCGTCCCCTCCCTGCGCCACGACCCGCACGTCCGAGCGGCCCTTCACCCGCATCGCCGCAGCGACCCCGCTGGCTACCGCCGGAGCGTTGCCGAAAAGCGAATGCAGCCAAGGGATCTGCCAGCTGGTCTCCGGGTAGGGCGTAGAGAACACCTCCAGGCAGCCCGTGGCGTTCACCGCCACCATGTTGCCGCCGGTCGCGCGCATCACCGCGTCCAGGGCGTAACGCGCACCGAGCGCCTCGCCGCAGCCCTGGCAGGCCCGGTGGCCGCTGGTGAGCGCGTTGGCTCGTTCGGGGTCCGACTGCACCGAGGCGATATCCAGCAGTCGGTTACCGACGGCGAAAGAGCCGACTTGGTAGAACTTCACATGGTCAGTCATTGCGGACTCCCGGTGGCGATGTCGCGCAGGATGTTCTCGGCTGCCGGGCCAGACCGGCGCTTGGCCTTGGTGCGGGCGAGCTCGCGGTCGATGAGTTCGCGACGCAGATCCAGGAACTCCAGGTCCGCCAGTTCGCCGCGCTCCGCACGCTCGATCAATCCCGCGAGCGAGGCGCTGGTGATCGGCCGACCGCCCAGGCCGGCGACCACCGTGGTGGTCGGGATCGCCAGAGCGGACAGAGCAGTGCGCACGTTTGAGCTGACCACCCCGCCGATACCGACCGCCAGCGTCTTCTCGAGCACCACCACTCGGGAGGCACCCGCCAGCGCCGTCCGCACCGCCTCGAGGGGGAAGGGCCGGAACGATGTGATGCCGAGCACACCCACCCGATGGCCGTCGCGGCGCAATTCGTCCACCGTGTCCTTCAGCGTCCCCAGCACGCTCCCGAGCGCGACCACGACGGTCTCGGCATCGTCGAGTCGGTAGCCGCTGACGAGGCCGTCGCGATGCCGACCCGTGGCGGCGCCGTACTCCTCGGCGATCTGCGGGATGAGGTCGAGCGCCTGCATCTGGCGCAGGTGCGCCAGGTAACGGACCTCCGTGAACGCCTCCGGGCCCACCATGGCGCCGATCGACACCGGATCGTCGGGATCGAGCACCTGCTGCGGGTCGAATGTGGGCAAGAAGCCGTCCACGGCCTGCTGGTCGGGGAGGTCGACCTGCTCCATGGCGTGGGTCAGGATGAAGCCGTCCATGCACACCATGACCGGCAGCGAGACCTCCTCGGCCAGTTTGAAGGCCTGGATGTGCAGGTCCACCGCGTGCTGGTTGTCCTCGGCGAACAGTTGGATCCAGCCCGAGTCACGCTGACTCATCGAGTCGGAGTGGTCGTTCCAGATGTTGATGGGCGCGCCGATCGCGCGGTTGGCGACCGTCATCACGATCGGCAGCCCGAGTCCCGACGCGTTGTAGACCGCCTCCACCATGTACAGCAGCCCTTGGCTGGCGGTCGCGGTGTAGGTCCTCGCACCGGCGGCCGAGGCCCCGATCGCCGCGCTCATGGCGGCGAACTCGCTATCGACGTTCAAGTATTCGCAGGGCGCGATCTCGCCGTCCTTGACCATCCGGCTGAGGGACTCGACGATGTGCGTCTGCGGCGAGATCGGGTAGGCGCAGATCACCTCCGGCCGGGCCAGCGCCACCGCCTTCGCAACAGCTTGGGATCCCTCAATCTGCTGCAGCATGAACTCTCTCCTCCTGCACGACCTCGAAGGCTTCGCCCGCCGCGTCGGCGTTCGCCTGGCCCACACCACCCGGGAAGCGCGTCCGCAGTGCCTCCTGAACGCCGGCGAGAGGGACAATCCCGGTGAGCGCCGCAAACCCTCCCAGCAGCACCGCGTTGGGCACCGGTCGGCCCAACCGGCGCAGGGCGATCTCAGTCGCGCCGACCGTCACCACGCGCGCCGGCGGCCGCTCGGCCAGCGCCGGGTGCTCGGCCGCGAGCTCGGCAGCGGACTTCGAGGAGTTGACCAGGACGAATGCCCCTTCCGGCACGCCGAGCAGCGGCTCGCCGGACCAGAGCAGAGTCGCGTCCTGGACGATGATCGCGTCGGGCGCCAGGATCGGTTCCCGGGTGCGGATGGGCTGATCGTCGATGCGGCAATAGGCCACCACTGGAGCCCCGGTCCGCTCGGACCCGAAACTCGGAAACGCCTGAGCATGTCGGCCGGCGTCGAAGGCGGCCGAGGCGAGCAGCTCCGCTGCCGTCACGACTCCCTGACCACCCCGGCCGTGGATCCGCGTCTGGAACACGTCGCTCCTCTCCTGTCGCCTACTCCCACGCTACCCCGTGGGGCATGCGGACACGCAGAGTCGGGTGCGGGCGGTGCGGCCTCAGTCGGCGTCCGGCCGGGCATCGCCTTCGCGCAACCACTGCGTCATACGCTCGGCCGGCATCGGTCGGGCGAAGAAGTAGCCCTGGATCTTGTCGACCCCCAGCTCGCGGGCGACCTCGAGCTGTTCGGCGGTCTCCACCCCCTCGGCCACGATGTCCAGGTCGAAGGCCCGCCCCAGCGCCACCGCTGCCGAGATGAGCGGACGGCGGATCTCCTCGCCCCGCTCCCCGAAGGCCATCTCGCGCGCGATCTTGATCCCGGAGACGGGCAGCCCGGCTAGATACGACAGGTTCGACCAGCCGGTGCCGAAATCGTCGATGTAGACACCCAGGCCCTGGGCGTGCAGGGCGCCGAGGGACGTGTTCGCCTGCACCGGCACGAGCGACCGCTCCGAGAGCTCCAGGGCGATCGCCGAGAGCGGCAGGCCAGCACGGGACACCTCGCGCAGCAGCCACCGTGGCAGATCGTCGTCGAGCATGCCGGCGTGTGCGTTCAGATACATCGTCAGGTCCGGGTGGCGTACCCGCCATTCGGCGAGTTGGGCAAGCGCTGGCCCCAGAGCCGCGCGGAAGATCGACGTCAACTCGCCGAGCGACTCCGCCACGGGGATGAACCGGTCTGGGCACCGCCAGCGGCCGCCCTGATCCCACCGCATGAGCGCCTCGAGGCCGACGGTCCGACCGTCGGCGGCATCCACCACCGGCTGGTAGTCGAAGCGGAACTCGCGCCGCCGCGCGGCCATGGCGACAGCGCTGGACGCCGCCATGCGATCAAGCACCGCTTCGCGCATGTCGGGCCGGAAAAAGACCATCTGCTCGGCGCTGGTCGACTTGGACACTGCCAGCGCCAAGTCGGCGGCCTGCAGCGTCCGGCCGCCGCTTGCCATCGCGGCCGAGCCGACGGCGACGCCGGCTTTGGCACGGGCGGTGAATTCCACGTCACTGGGGTGCATCGGCTCGTCGAACGCGGACAGGGCCGCCCGCGTGGCGCCGGCGATATCCCCTTCATCACCGGTCACGAGGAGGGCGAACTCGTCGCCGCCGAGACGCGCCACGGTGGCGCCGTCACCGACCATCTCGACCATTCGGCGGGCGGCCTCAATCAGGATGGTGTCGCCGGCATCGTGCCCCAGGGAGTCATTGGCCAGGTGGAAGTCGACCACGTCGATTAGGGCGATGCCGAACGGCGCCGCATCGGTCAGGAAGCTCGCCTCGGCTTCTGCGGCGGCGGCGGCGAAACCGCTGCGGTTGAGCAGGCCGGTCAGTTCGTCGTGCGTCGCCCTGTGGTTGAGCGCGCGCACGAGCCGTACTCGGTCGGTGATGTCGTGCAGCGACACCGTCGATTCGCCGCTGTCCAGATTCATCACGGTGACCTCGACGACCGTGTCCGAGCCGACCAGATTGGCCGTGACCCGGCCGCGCGAGGGTGCGGGGCGAGCCAGCAGGTCGGCCACGGGCCCCGGCTCCTCGAACAGTCCCAGCACATCCCCACCGGGTCCGAGCAGTTCCCCTGTGGGACCCAATCGAGACACCGCACCAAGGGCCTCGCGGATGAGTCCGGCGTCGTCCACGAGAACCACCATGTCCATCGACCCGGCCATCAGCACAGAGTTGCGCGCCTGTTCCGCGGTGCGCGTGCGCTGCTGCTCGAGCATGAGCCGGGATGACCTGTCGCCGGCGATTTCCACCAGCGTCTCGGCGGCCGACCAGTCCAGCGGATCGAGCGGCACCACGACTTCGGAGCTCAACGAGACGAAACCATGACCGGCGGGGGCTGTCGCACGATACGCGAACAAGGACGACGCGCTGCCGTCCCATGTCCCCTTCGCTGCCGGCAACGGGTCCGAGGTGCGCTCGACCGAGAACCTGTCCGAGCCGAGCACCCGCGCGCCCCAATCGGTGAGTTCGGCGGAGATCCGCCGATCGTCCTCCGCACGGGACACCTGCTCTCCGGCGCTGCGCAGCAGTTCGCTGCGGGCCACCATCCCCTGAAAGACGCGCACCACGAACACTCCGCGCGCCGCCACGAGCACCGCGAGGATGACGATGAGCACCGTCAACACGACGAGCGTCCAGCCGGTCGCCTCGGCTTCGGCCTCGGCTGCACCCGCTGCAGCAGGCACAACCAGCAGTCCCACGAGGGCGGCCCGCAGCAAGGCGAGGCGCCCGGAGTGCAGGCTGCCCGACGGGTGATTGGCGATCGTTGGATCCCGCCAAGCCGCCGCGGCCAGGCACAGTGACAGGACCACGAAGCCGAGGAACACGCCATCCCACGCAGCCCGAAAGGTCGTGTTCACGGTCATGTACGTTGCGACCACGTCGTCGACGACGAAGATCGCCACTGCCAGCAGCATGGTCCGGAGCGACCTGTTGACCTTCGGCGACGACGCGAGCCAGAGCCGAACGATCAGCGCGGCCAAGAGTGCATCCACGAGCAGGAACATCGTGACGAGCATGAGACCGACGTGGATTTGACTCCTGGACAGCGGCTCCAGCACTGCGACATAGCCGAACGTCACGAAGACGGTGAAGACCAAGGCGCTGTCCACTGCCGAGATCGGCTCGGGACGCTGTCTGACCTTGACCAGCAGGCCCACGAACGCGAGGGCGGCGAGCAGATAGCCGACGATGTAGGTGGTTTCGACGAAACCGATCTGGGAGGTGAACGCCGTCCGCGTCGCCGGGGCCACGATGCGCCGCACGGCGAGGCCCAGTGGCATCAGTGTGGTGATGAGCGCCACCGACACCCAGGAGCCGCGACCCCAAGGCCGGACGGTGAACGCCGAAATCCAGATGACGACTATCGCAATCCCCGTGGGAATCCACATGGCGGCGCCCAGCAGTGCGCCCGGGGACTGCGAGCGCACCAAGAGGACCTGCGCGAGGCATGCCACGACGCCCATGCCGATCAACGCCCGCGAGTCCCAGCCACGCCTCGGCACGTCCCGGGTCCGCTGCACCCGCACGTCACGGGCCGACACGGGGGACACGGTCACTCGCCGGCGTCCACCCGGCCGTGAGCCGCGGCCGCGCGAAGGGCCTGGTAGTCCGTCTCGTTCTGGTCGGCGTAGGCCCCCGCGAAGTCGGCCACGGCGCGATCGAGCCGATCCGACTTGCCGAGGTACTTGGCGATCGCGATCCTGTCGCCGGAGCGGGCATGCCCGCGGGCGAGGGTCCACGCACAGGCCGACGCGTAGTCCAGCAGGTCCTTGGCCCCGAGGTGACCGAGGTCAGCCGCGACCTGCCAGTCCCGCACCTGCCGCACAGCCTGCGCCGGACCATCCGGGACCCGGGCAATGCCCAGCAGCGGGTCCGCGCACGTCTGAAGCAGCCGCTGCCCGTCCACCACGCGGGCGGCCTCGCCTAACCCGCCGCTCGTATCCGCGTCCTCGGGCTGGGGCAGGTGCGCAGCGAGCACCGACGGCCCGACGCCGCGCAGTTGCAGGAACGCCAGATCGCCCGCGTCGCGCCCGGTCAGCAGTACGAGCACCGTCGGGACGTCGACGCTGCCGATGCCCACGACTTTGCGCGCGATATCTGACACCTGGTAGGAGTCGTAGAGCACTCGATCGTCACTGCGAAGGTTGCCCGCGTACTCGGCCAGGGAGGCGACGGTCGAGGCATATTCGCGGTCGGCGCCCGGCGCATCCGGGTCGGCCCCGTCGGCAAGCCGGACGATCGTGGGCGGCTCGCTCACGAAGCGCACAACGCCATCGCCGGCGTGGGTGAAGGAGCGCAGCGGCGGGAGGGAATCCCACGACCGCACACGACTTGCGGGCTTCTTTCCCTTCTTCGTCTTCTTCGCGTCTTTGGCCGTGTTCCGGCGCAGGTGTTTGCCCAGGCTCCCGGCGAGCCGAGCCGCGTCCAGCGTGGCCGACCACACCTCCTGGTTCGGCTGTTCGGCGAACTCGGCCATGGCGCGGCGGTAGGCGTTGACAGTCTTCTCGACAACTGCCCGACGGTCCCGGTTGCCGATCCTGCCGATGCGACCCGCCACCTCGACGCTGGTCACCAGGCGCTTGACGTCCCACTCCCAGGGAGCGCGCATGGTCTGGTCGAAGTCGTTGATATCGAAGACCGGGCGACCGGCGGGGCCGGCAAAGATTCCGAAATTGGTCAGATGGGCATCGCCAAGGGCCTGGACCATGAGCCCGGAATGGGGAGTGCCCGCAAGGTCGGCCGCCATGATCGCGGCCGAGCCGCGGAAAAAGGTCAGCGGGGACGCGAGCATTCGGTGCAGGCGTAACCGGGTGAGCTCGGCCGGTCTGCCAGTCGCCTGGTCCAGCAACAGCTGAACCGGGTCCGGCCGATCCGCTTCAACCCGGAACTGCCCCTGCGCGGATCGCGGCGTCGCGGCCCGAGCCGAACGGCCGCGCCCAGCACGCGCGACCGCGTCCGCCGGCTGCCCGGCCGACGGGGAGTCGGGTGCAGTCCCTGCCTTTGATGCATCGCCCATAGGCGCCAATATCGCAGAACCGACCGCCGGAGACACGGTGAACGACGCCGGGCCGCAACCCCAGCGGCGACTACTGAGAGGTGTCGGAACGGAACTGATCGACGATCAGCGCCACAACGACAGACACCATGGCAGACAGGGCGAGGACTGCGACGTACAGAATCTTCTTCGGCACCCCGGCCGGCGTGCTCGACGCGGACGGGGCCGAGACCGCCACTGCCTTGATATTGGTGTCACCCTCGTTGGCCTTGAGGGTGGTCTTGTAGAGCGAGTCAACCGCGGCCTGCGCCTGCTCCGGGGAAGGGGCCTTGACCGTCAGCAGCATGTTCAAGCTGCCCGGCTGGATCGCCGACGACAGACCCGCCTGGACCTCGCTCTCGGACAGGCCGGACGCGGCCGACGCCTGCTTGATGCTGTCGGTCGAGGCAACGATCTCCGGGTACCGCTGTGCGAGCAGAGCCACCAGATCCCGCCCGTTGGAATCGCCGGCGCTCGGCACGAACGAGATCACCGCAGTGGCCTGGTATTGCACGGGAAGCAGCGCCACGTAGGCAATACCCCCGACGGCGAGCACCACGAACGAGGCGACGAGCGCGATCCACTGACGGCGGACCGCGCGGGCGGCCGCGACCAAGCCAGAGTCGTCGTCCCTGCGGCGATCAGGCGCTTCGGAGGCCATTGCGAGAGCCTAGCCCAGTACCTGCGCCACGCGGGGCGCGTCGGCCGATGCCGGCGACTCGGTGGCGATCGGTCCGCCGTCGCAGCGCGCAGTGTGCTTGCGCTCGACCAATCGCAACCAGCCGCCCAGCGGAGTCAGGCGGCGCCGCCAGCCGTCGATCCATGGAGCCGGATGGTTGTCGGCCATCTCGGCCGCCGACCACGTCAGCGTATGGATGCCCTGGAATCCGCGCCGCGGCCGCAGCGCGTCAGCGGCCCAACTCGGACCCGAATGGTCCTCCCCAGCCCGGGCCCCCGTCGAGGGCCACGGTGTCAGTTCGAATGCGCGGCCGTACGTGCCTGAGCAGTCCTGCACTGCGCGGTCGCCGCCCCGCACGTCGAGCGTGCCCCCGCCGCGACTGCGGCGCACATCCACCCGCACGGCGGCGGGATCCGCGCTCCAACGAGCGGTGGTCGGGTCGAAGGAGTACTCCACCAGCACCGCGTCCGGGTTGGTACCCGCGTGCGTGGCAACCAGGCGGAGCCCGGTCAACGGCGGCCCGCTCGCGTCCGCCGCGGGCCAGATGAGGACCGGATCCGCGAGGCCGGGCGGCAGATGCGGCAGGTCGGTCGCCTCGGTCCAGCGGTCGCCCAACTCGTCGAAGGTGTAGATGGGCTGCCGCGCCGCGCAGGTCTCGACAGTGGCCAGCCATCGGCCCCCGACGCGGTAGATCTGCGGGAAGGACAGGTGGTGGGCACCGCTGAGGACAACCTGGCCGGGTACCAGACGATCGTCGCGGACCTGCAGGGCGCGGATCACGCCCAAGCCGGTGCGCCGGTTCAACTCCTCGACGAACAGCCAACCGCCATCAGCAGCCACCACACAGGGATCGGCCCAGAACCGATCCGCGCGACCGTTCTGCCAGGGCCCCGCCAGTTCGACCTCGGCGCCCAACTCGGCGGCCGGAGTCCGCCCGAAGCGCGGCTGCGCAACCGGGGCGCACGCCCACTCCCGGACTGTCACCGCTGCCCGAGCGGCACGGCCGGCGAATAGGGCCAGACCTGCTGCGTCGGCAAGCGCGACCCGTCCGCGCGACACCCTCGCCGGGGGGTCAGTGGCCCCCACGTCCGGAGTCGAACCCGCAGGAGCCGATGCGCCGCCCACACGCCGGTTGACCATCGCCTCGACTGCCAGCGGACCCGTCACCCGACGTGCCGCCGCCCGAGTGGCGGCCACGGAGCGCAGGCGCGCCACCCACCCGCGAGACATCACACGACCGGTGCCATCGATCAGCGCCACCTCGACGGCTGGTGCGGCTGTGAGCACCGCATGGACAAGCGCTGAGGACCATGGCAAGGGCTGACCGTCACCGGCCACCAGCAACAAGTCGTGTTCGGCTAGGGGTCCAGGCGGCGGGTCCATCCACACGGTGACTTCCGCGCCCGGCGCGCGCTCTTCCGAGCCGGCCATGGCGGCGTAGAACTGCACGGCCAGTTCCACCGCCCCGCCGTCGCCAGGAGCCTTGAAGGCCAAGGGCGGTAGAAGCACGCCACCGGGCATATCGTTCATCTGCGCTCCCCCTTGCCCCTCCAGGTGCTGCTGACCAGCGAGGTCGCCAACCGGGCGCCCCGCCTCGCAAGCGCGAGGTTGAGTTCCCAGATATCGCCGTCCTCGACGAATTCCAGCTCGAGAGTATCGTCGGCGGCCCGCGCGAGCGCCTGCGCCTGTTCCTGATCAGTGGTCGCGATCTCGAAGGCCCACGCAGTGGTGGCAGTGTCGATGGTCGGCACGACCACTTGCCCGGGCTGCGGCTTCTTGCTCCACCGGTGGAAGCCCGGGGACGCCGCGAGGGCGTCGGCGCCACGCACCGCTTTAAGGCGCCCGCGCCGCTCGCTGCTGCCGTAGATCCGACCGCCGTGCAGCGAGTCGTAGCGCCGCCAGTCCAGCCGAAGCTCCCGCGGTTGATCTG
>JBIRBF010000132.1:0-7857 GCA_044326505.1 Candidatus Nanopelagicales bacterium
GCGCGAGCGAATGCGCCGCGAGCTCGCCTCGCAGATGGCCGGGCCGCGCGCGACGGCTCGCGTCTTGGCGGTGTTGCCGTTGGTCGGACTTGTCCTGGGAAGTGGTCTGGGCGGATCGCCAGTGGCGTGGCTTCTGGGCACACCGGTCGGGCTGGCCGTCACAGCGGCCGGAGTCTTGTTGGAAGTCGCCGGGCTGTTGTGGGTGCGGCGGCTGGTCCGCGGGGTGGAGCGGTACTTGTGACCAGCCGCGCAGCAGCCTGGGCGGACCGACCGGGGCGGGCACGGCGATGATCACTTTGACGGCGCTCCTGCTTGCCCTGGCCGCGATGCTGCTCCAGCCGATGCCGCCGCGGGGCAGGCTCGACCGCACTGGCGAGCGTGCGGTGCAGGAGCGCGAGGGATCCCCGCTGGCGCTCCTTGCCGGCGCCGGGCTCGCAATGGGCGTATGGGCGCTCATCGGTGGTCCGCTCGGATTCGTCGCCGGGGCCCTGGCCGCCGCTGCTGCCGTGAAGCTGCTGCGCCTCCTCGACGACGGTGGAGCTGCCGCACGGGAGGAGCGCCTCGCCGCCCAGGCGGCCGACGCTGCCGACATGCTCGCTGCGTGCGTGGCCTCGGGGGCGCCGCTGGAACGTGGGGCAGCCGAGGTCGCGCGAGCCCTCGGCGGCCCGGCCGGGCAATTGCTGCAGGCTGCCGCGGCCCAGCTCTCGATGGGGGCAGCGCCGGCACGGGCCTGGGACGAGCTGGCGGCACAGCCGCCCACAGCGCCCATCGCCCGCACCATCGTGCGCTCCATGGATTCAGGCGCGCCGCTGGCCGACGCGCTCACCACCTGTGCTGCGGAGCTCCGCGACATCCGGCGGGCCCGGATCGATGCCATGGCCAAGTCGGTTGCTGTGAAAGCCGTGGGGCCTCTGGGTCTGTGCTTCCTGCCGGCCTTCCTGCTGCTCGGCGTCGTGCCGCTGGTTGCCGGACTGCTCACGCGAACGATGGATCAGCTGTAGCGATTCGGGACAACGTGAGGATTGGTGAAGTCGTTGCCTCCCAAAGGTTTTCCACATTCCCGACGCGGTTGTTCACATCCGCGCGCAGCCGTCGCAGGCTCGTCCCATGCCGGTCAACCCGGCTGTCGCGGGACACCGCGGCCCGGCCGTCGACCGTCGGTGGCCGGACCAAGGGGGAGGGAACCCACATGTCGTCTGAGCTCGTTCGCAAGGTCCAGCAGGAGCAGGGCATGTCCACCGCCGAGTACGCCGTCGGCACGGTCGCCGCCGTCGGCTTCGGCGGCCTGCTCGTCAAGATCCTCACCAGCCCGGAGGTGCAGCAGCTCTTGTTCAACATCGTCCAGAAGGCGCTCACCTGGATCTTCGGCAGCTAGCCCGGCGCTCTCGGATCATGATGAGTCACTCCGGTGGGCGGCGGTGCTCCGTCGCCCACCGGTGCTCGGATGAGCGCGGCAGCGCGACCATGGAGTTGGCCGTGGCGATCCTCGCGCTCACTGCGATGCTGGCGCCGCTGGTGGCCGGGGTCCAGGTGATCGTGACCACGGCACGGGCGCAGGAGACGGCCCGCGCGGTCGCGCGCCAGGTAGCCCGGGGCGACGACCCTGAGCGCGCCGCTGCCCGTGGTGTGCAAGCGCTCCCGGGAGCCACAGCGATCGTCCGGCGGGAGGGGGGCGACGCAGTCGTCACCGTGGCCGTCGAGCTGCGCCTGCCGTTCCGGCTGAGCGCCGAAGTCGCCCGGACCGCGCGTACGAGCCTGGAGTTGCCGTGAGCGCGCGGGAGCGTGACGCTCCGTCCGCCGAAGAGGGCTCGATGACGGTGAACGTCGTCTTCTTCGGGATGCTGTTGGCCTTCGTGTTCGCGACGGTGATGGTCGTGGAGTCGGTCATAGCCACCCAGGTACGAGTCGCTCAGGCCGCCGACCTTGCAGCGCTCTCGGCGGCAGCGAAGGTGTGGTCCGGCGAACAAGCGGCCTGCGCCGAGGCGGCCAGGATCGCCTCCGCGCACGAGGTCGCGGTCGCGCAGTGCCGGACAGAGGGACTCGACGTCCAGATCGAGGTAACGGCTCCGCCTGATCTGCCATTGGCGCCCGCCGTACCGGGAGCCCGGAATCTGCGGGTCTCGGCCGTAGCGCGGGCCGGGCCGCCACCGCTCGACGGCCTGTAGCCGGGCCGCCGGGCCTGGTCGGGCAGTGGCCTCAGCCGATCAGGGCTCCCAGCAGCGCAACAGCCCCGGCCTTGTCCAGCGGATTGTTGCCGTTGCCGCACTTGGGGCTCTGGACGCACCGGGGACAGCCGTCGTCGCAGTCGCAGGCGGCGACCAGGTCGCGCGTTGCGGCCAACCATTCCTGCGCGGCCTCGAAGCCCCTCGCGGCAAAGCCCACGCCTCCGGGGTAGCCGTCGTAGACGAATACCGTTGGCTCTCCGGTGCTGGGGTGCAGCGGTGTGGAGAGTCCACCGATGTCCCACCGGTCGCACGTCGCCACCAACGGCAGCAGCCCGATCGAGGCGTGCTCCGCGGCGTGTGCGGCACCTGCGACGTCGATCACCCCTAGTTCGTCGACCAGGTGCTGTGGCAGCGACCACCACACCGCTGCGGTGCGCAGGTTCTGCGGAGGTAGATCGAGCGGATGGGTGCTCAGCACCTCGCCGGTCCGCGAGCGCCGGCGCTGGAAGGCGTATACCTGCCCGGTGACCTCGATCTCGCCCAGCCGGAGCTGGCCGTGACCGAGCGGCTGCTCCCGGTGCACCGCGAGCACGCTCACCGAGGTGCGCGAGAGAGCCAGAGTCGTGATGTCCTCGTCGGTGGCCTCGGCGAAGGCGACGCTGTCGGTCAGGCGCAGCTCCCGGACCAGGTAGTGCTCGCCCTGGTGCACGTACACGGCGCCGGAATGGACCGTGGCCGGCGCCGCGGAACCATCCACCGTGCCGAGCAGCCGACCTGTGTCCACCTCGACGATGCGCACCGACGCGCCCCCGATGCCACGCATGTCCGCGATCGGCTCCGGCGCTGTCACGTGCGGCCAGAAGACCCCGCCGGGCCGGCGTCGTAGCACTCCGGCGGCCACCAGCTCGTCGATCAGCACCTCGGCGCTGGGCCCGAAGGCGGCGACGTCCTCGGCGGTGAGCGGGGCCTCGGCCGCGGCGGCGATCAGATGCTCGGTCAGGACCGAGGCGTTGCCCGGGTCGATGACCGTGACTTCGGTCGGCTCGTCGAAAATCGCCTCGGGATGTGCGAGCAGGTAGTGGTCCAGCGGATCGTCGTCGGCGACCATCACCGCGACGGCGTCAGCCCCCGCCCGCCCGGCTCGGCCCACTTGCTGCCAGAACGACGATAGCCGTCCGGGCCATCCAGCCAGCAGCACGGCGTCGAGGCCGGCGATGTCCATCCCCAACTCGAGGGCATTCGTGCTGGCTGCGCCCACGAGGGCCCCAGACTTGAGCCCGCGCTCGATCTCGCGCCGCTCCTCGGACAGGAGCCCGGCTCGGTAGGCGCGCACTGCGGCGTCACCGCCGAGGGTCTGGCGCACGTGCAGTGCCACGCGCTCCGCACCCGAGCGCGACGGCACGAAGGCGAGCGTGCGGCGGCCGCTGCTCACCAAACCCGCCATGAGCTCGGCGACCTCGGTGCGGCTTCCCATGCCGTCGGTCTCCGGACGTCGCAACACCACCTGGACCTGCCCATGCGGCGAGGCATCCTCGGTGACTTCGGCCATGGACGCGCCCACGAGCCTTTCGGCCGATTTCGCCGGCTGGGCACTCGTGGCCGAGGCCGCCACGATGAGCGGTTCTGCGCCGGCCGCGCGGGCGGCCAGGCGGCGCAGGCGTCGAAGCACCAGGGAGGTGTGCGAGCCGAACACCCCGCGATAGACGTGGCACTCGTCGATCACGATCAGCCGCAAGCCTGCCAGGATCCGGTGCCACCGCCGATGCCGCGGCAGCACAGAGATGCCGAGCATGTCCGGGTTGGTGATGACGATCTGGGCGTGTGCCGCGATCCACTCGCGCTCCTCGGCGGGGGTATCGCCGTCCAGGACGCCGACGCGCAACCCGGTCCAGGACAGCGCCTTGGCCTGATCGTGGCCCAGCGCCTTGGTCGGCGCGATGTACAGAGCAGTCGCCCGTGGCTCGCCCCCGAGCATTCCCGCAGCAGCAGATTGGTAGACCAGCGACTTCCCCGAACCGGTGCCGGTGGCGATCACGACGTTTCGCCCCGCCTCGAGGTGCGCGAGCGCTTGGAGTTGGTGCTGCCACAGCTCTTCGACCCCCGCGTCGGCCAGTCGCGCAGCAACCTCGGGCCCGAGCCACTGCGGGATCGGGCCCGTGACGGCTTCCCGGGCAGCGAGGATCTGCACATGGTCCGCACCAGCCGTCAGCCGTTCGATGGCGTCTGGCTGAGGGCCCATGGGGCAATCGTGCGCCCGGGCCACGACACAACCGTCAGCGGTGTGCCAGAGTGGCTTCGTCCGGCGTGATCACACTGGCTAAGGAGCAGCCTTGGACCTGGAGTTGCAGACCTCCCGGGTGGCCGACGCCGACGTCGTGTCCGTGGCCGGGGAGCTCGATGCCCTTGCTGCACCGCAGCTCGACGACTACCTGGCCGCGCTCGTGGCAGAGCAGCCGACGCTGCTGATTCTGGACCTCTCGGCGGTCACCTTCCTGGACTCCACCGGCCTGGGGGTCGTCATCAAGGCGCTCAAGCATGTCCGTGAGCACGGCGGCGAGGTGGCGGCCGTCTACACGTCGCCGCGCGTGGCCAAGGTGTTCGAGATCACTGGTATCGACCAGGCGATGGCGGTGGGAGAGTCCGTCGAGGCTGTCCTGCCCGGACGCAGCTGATGCAACTCGCCTACCTGAGAGTCCCACCGACCGAGGCGCAGTTCCGAACCGCGCGCATGGTGGCCGCATCGGTCGCGCGGCAGGCACGCCTGCCGATCGACCTCGTTGAGGATGTCAAGCTCGCGGTCAACGAGGCCTGCGCCCTCCACCGAGGTGCCCTCGCCCCGCTGGAATTGGTCTTCGACCTGGACGACGAGCGCCTCGAGGTCACGGTGGGCCCCTCTGCAGCGCCCGCGGTGGCAGAGCCGGAGAGCCAGATGGCGCTCACGATCCTGCGCGCCGTGGTGCCAGATTTCGAGGCCGGCGACAACGGCTTGCGATTGGCCTGGCCGGTGTCCGATCAGAGCGGCGGCGCCTGAGGCGCAGCGGCGGCTCGGCGCGGAAGTGCTTGGCCGGCGGCGTGTTGCGCGGCGGGGGCGACGGTAAGCGACGGTTTACTGAGTCCTAGACTCTCGCGCGTTCAAGCGGGGTCCGGGCGCCGGCGTGGCGTCGTCCCCTATGCCCGTTCCTGATGATTGGGAGATTTCATGTCGATTGGCAGTCTGGCTGCCGCGGCTGAGGTCACCGTTTCCGGAACCAACTACACCGTGGTGATCGTCGTGGCGATCATCGCTCTCGCGGCGCTCGCCGTTGCGGGTTGGTTGGTCCGGTCGGTGCTCGCAGCCAACGAAGGCACCGAAAGTATGAAGGACATCGCACGTGCGGTGCAGGAGGGCGCCGCGGCGTACCTCGCCCGCCAGTTCAAGACGTTGTCGATCTTTGCCGTCATCGTCTTTTTCGTGCTGTTCCTGCTTCCGGCGGACAACACCAGCGAGCGCATCGGACGTTCGATCTTCTTCGTGGTCGGTGCTGTCTTCTCGGCCATCACCGGTTACGTGGGCATGTGGCTCGCCGTGCGCGCCAACGTCCGGGTGGCCGCGGCTGCCAAGGACGAGGGCGAGCAGCCCGCCATGCGGATCGCTTTCCGCACCGGCGGCGTGGCCGGCATGTTCACCGTCGGCCTCGGACTGCTCGGCGCCTCGATCGTCGTGCTGGCGTACAAGGGTGACGCTCCCAAGGTGCTGGAGGGCTTCGGCTTCGGCGCAGCCCTGCTGGCCATGTTCATGCGAGTCGGCGGCGGCATCTTCACCAAGGCCGCCGATGTGGGTGCGGACCTGGTGGGCAAGGTCGAGCAGGGCATCCCGGAGGACGACCCGCGCAACGCTGCGACCATTGCGGACAACGTCGGCGACAACGTCGGCGACTGTGCCGGTATGGCCGCGGACCTCTTCGAGTCCTACGCCGTGACCCTGGTCGCTGCACTCATCCTGGGCAAGGCCGCGTTCGGCGAGCTCGGCCTGGTCTACCCGCTGGTGGTCCCGGCCATCGGCGTCATCACCGCCGTCATCGGCATCCTCGCGGTGTCGCCGCGGCCGTCGGACCGTTCCGGCATGCAGGCGATCAACCGCGGCTTCTTCATCTCGGCGGTCGCGTCCGCCGTGCTTGTGGGTATCGCCACCTGGATCTTCCTGCCCGCCCGCCTGGTGGACTTCAAGGGTGTCGCCATCGAGGGTCTGGGCATCGTGGGCGAGGTCGACGCGTTCAACCCGCGGGTCCTGGCCATCGGCGCTGTGATCATCGGCATCGTGCTCGCTGCTGCCATCCAGCAGTTGACCGGGTACTTCACCGAGACCAACCGGCCGCCGGTGGACGAGGTCGCCCGTACCTCGCTGACCGGTCCCGCCACCGTGATCCTGTCCGGTATCTCGCTGGGCCTGGAGTCTGCTGTCTACTCCGCGCTGCTCATCGCCGCGGCCGTCTACGGCGCGTTCCTGCTCGGCGCCGGCTCCGTGACGCTGTCGCTGTTCGCTGTGGCACTCGCCGGTACCGGTCTGCTCACCACGGTGGGCGTGATCGTGGCCATGGACACCTTCGGCCCGGTGTCGGACAACGCTCAGGGCATCGCCGAGATGTCCGGCGACTTCGAGCACGGCAGCGAGGGTGCCAAGATCCTCACCAGCCTCGACGCGGTGGGCAACACCACGAAGGCCATCACGAAGGGCATCGCCATCGCGACCGCGGTCCTTGCGGCGACTGCGTTGTTCGGCTCGTTCCAGGACGCCGTGAAGGCGGCGTCGGCGGAGGCGATCGATACCACGCAGGCGGCTGGCTCGGCGCTGTTCACGTTCCTGCAGGGCAGCGGGCAGTACCTCGGCGTCCTCGACGTGTCCAACCCGCGCAACTTGGTCGGCCTGATTATCGGCGCCGCAGTGGTGTTCATGTTCTCCGGTCTGGCGATCAACGCAGTGACCCGTGCTGCTGGCGCGATCATCTTCGAGGTGCGCCGCCAGTTCAAGGAGAAGCCGGGCATCATGTTGGGCACCGATCGCCCGGAGTACGGCCGAGTGGTGGACATCTGCACCCGGGACTCGCTGCGCGAGCTGGCCACCCCGGGTCTGCTGGCGATCCTGACGCCGATCGCCGTGGGCTTCGGTCTGGGTGTCGGCGCGCTGGGCTCCTACCTGGCCGGCACCATCGCTACCGGTGTCCTCATGGCGGTGTTCCTGTCCAACTCGGGTGGGGCGTGGGACAACGCCAAGAAGTACGTGGAGGACGGCCACTTCGGCGGCAAGGGCTCTGAGGCCCACACGGCCACGGTGGTTGGCGACACGGTGGGTGACCCGTTCAAGGACACCGCCGGTCCGGCTATCAACCCGCTGATCAAGGTGATGAACCTGGTCGCGCTGCTGATCGCGCCGGCCGTGGTGGCACTGTCGATCGGCGAGTCCGCCAACGGGCCGCTGCGCTACGGCATCGCCATCCTGGCGGCGCTGATCGTCGTCGGAGCCGTGGTCGTATCCAAGCGGCGCAGCTCGGTGGCCGATGCGCCGATCGAGGAGCCGGCCAACGTCTAGGGCGGCAGCCACTGTCGATCTCGGCGGGGGTGCCCGGCGGGGGCCCCCCCCCGCCCCCCCCGCAGGCCGAGCCCGGCCGCAAACCCCCATCAACACCCCCCGCGGGTTGGCCTAACAGCAAGTGGA
>JBIRBF010000173.1:0-5848 GCA_044326505.1 Candidatus Nanopelagicales bacterium
CGCACTCAACACCCAAAGTGGAGACGAACCGTGCAACAGGTCAGGATGTCATCCAGACCGACAGCAAACCTTCCGATAGATGCCCGACTTCGAGGGCCTGGAACTGCGTCCCGTTCCCGCTTGGATTGGTGCTTGGTTGCGCTAGCTGGCCGGCTGAATTCCCTACGGTTGATCGCCTATCGGCATGCGAGTGACGTCAAATGGTGCCGATCAGGAGCGCCGCACGAGCCCGGACCGCGCGTCGCCGATGCGGCGGGTCTGCCTGGCTGGGACGTCCATCCACGCCTTGCGCGTGGTTTTCGGCGACTCCTTCGAAAGCGTCCCGTGTATGTGTAGGTCGTTGGGGATCGGTGGTCTGAGGTGAATGAGTCGGCTTGGACCGTGCGCGAGGAGACGCCCGGCGACTACGGGCTGGGACTCGGTGGCGGTCTTCTAGTGTCCACGGGCGTCCTCACGCCGACTGGGTGGACGATCGCGCTCAAGGTGTACGTAGTTGAGTCCCGCATAGTGGTGTAGCGCGGTCGCCTTGCTCGTCCCCGAGTTGGTCGTGGACAGCGAGGCGGTCACCGCGTGATCCTTCGAGTGAACCTTCCACAGCACCCTCGAATGGAGTCATCACGATGACCGCACCTCACATTGTCGACCCTGCCGGCCTGCTTGGCGAGGCCCTGGCCGAAGCCAGCCCGGATCTGATGCGCCAGCTCCTGCAGACGATGATCAACGCACTGCTGTCCGCCGACGCCGACGCAGTCGTGGGCGCGGAATGGGGACGCCCGTCCCCGGACCGCACCGCCCAGCGCAACGGCTACCGCCACCGCGGCCTGGACACCCGGGTGGGCACCATCGACGTGGCCATCCCGAAGCTGCGCACCGGCAGCTACTTC
This sequence comes from Candidatus Nanopelagicales bacterium, assembly GCA_044326505.1. Taxonomy (GTDB): domain Bacteria; phylum Actinomycetota; class Actinomycetes; order S36-B12; family UBA10799; genus JACJWR01. Next base: position 885 of record JBIRBF010000173.1, read on the forward strand.
CCCGAGTGGCTGCTGGAGCGCCGCAAGCGCGCGGAGTCGGCGCTGATCACCGTGGTGGCCGACTGCTACCTCGCCGGGGTGTCCACCCGGCGGATGGACAAGCTGGTCAAGACCCTCGGCATCGACGGACTGTCGAAGTCGCAGGTGTCACGGATGGCCGCCGACCTCGACACGATCGTGGAGGACTTCCGCCACCGTCCCCTCGGCGGGGCGGGGCCGTTCACCTTCGTCACCGCCGACGCGCTGACCATGAAGGTGCGCGAGGGCGGCCGCGTCGTCAACGCGGTGGTGCTGCTGGCCACCGGCGTCAACAACGACGGGCACCGCGAGGTGCTCGGGATGCGCGTGGCCACCAGCGAGACCGGGGCGGCCTGGAACGAGTTCCTCGCCGACCTGGTGGCCCGGGGCCTGACCGGGGTCCGCCTGGTCACCAGCGACGCCCACCCCGGCCTGGTCGAGGCGATCGCGGCGAACCTGCCCGGCGCCAGCTGGCAAAGGTGCAGGACCCACTACGCGGTCAACCTGATGGCGGTGACCCCCAAGGGCATGTGGCCGGCCGTCAAGGCGATGCTGCACAGCGTCTACGACCAGCCCGACGCAGCTGCGGTGCACGCCCAGTTCGACCGGCTGCTGGACTACGTCGACGGCAAGCTGCCCGAGGTGTTCGACCACCTCGACGCCGCCCGCGCCGACCTGCTGTCCTTCACCGCCTTCCCCAAGCAGGTGTGGACCCAGATCTGGTCCAACAACCCCACCGAGCGGCTGAACAAGGAGATCCGGCGGCGCACCGACTCGGTGGGCATCTTCCCCACCCGCGGGGCCGTCGTCCGCCTCGTCGGCGCCGTCCTGGCCGAGCAGACCGACGAATGGGCGGAGGGCCGCCGCTACCTCGGACTCGACGTCCTCGCACGCTCCCGCATGAGCCTCATCCCCGCCACCGAACCCGAGATCGGAGCTGACCACCTACCATCCCTGACCGCCTGACCACCCCACGCAGGAACACGCAGCACTACACCACTCCAAGGGACTTGACCCGGATGCCTGACCCATTGCCTTTAGTACCTGTGATCAAACTCTTCGGCGCCGACTCCTCAAGGCACCTGGCGCACCTCCAGTGACCCGCTCGCCACTCCCTGTAATGCACGCTATCACCGCTGTTCGTGCTTGAGAGCGATGAATGGCCGTTGAATCCGACTCTAGGGCGAAGAATCTCCGGCCTCAGAGGTTGCGAACCGCAACGATTCCTTCGTCAAGGGCGATTCACCCGAATGGCCTATCAAGTACGCCCGAACGCCAGCTCCGGCCAACGCCAAACCCGGACACGCTCGCTGGCCCTAGGCTTTGACCCCCGACCACACCAGCAGCACGGCGAAGAAGACCAGAATCCCCGCATTGATCGCGGCCTTATGCACAGTCGTGAACGTGTTGAGCCGATCCAGCGCCCCAGTCGCGTGCGATCCGAACGCAGTCACTCCCACCACCGGAACGAGCAACGGCAAGGATGCGAACACCCCCAGCATCACCGCGGCCGCCACCTTGGCCGAATCCGGCGCCTGCGACACGGTCACGACATGGGCCCCGGCGAGGATCATCACAAGCGTGGAGGCGTTCCCGAGCATCACCAGGGCGCCGACACCGACGAAGTCGATCGTGCGCGCGGTCGCCAGCCTCTTCTGCCACTTGCTAGAGCCACTGGGCGGCCCGGCCTTCCGGGCACGAAGCAGCTGCCGCGCCGCCAACAACAACAACACTGCAGCCGCCGTCAGCTTCACCACCCGCGACATCGTGGACTGGTGCCCGGAATCGGCGTCGTTGAGATTGCCCAGCACGGTGACGCTCAGGAACACGAAGACAACTGTGAACAGCACGCCGCCAAGGGCGAACGCCCAGGCACGGGCGAGCGGCTTCTGCCCGCCGGCAAGGATGAGTACGACGACTGTGAGCACGGTCGGGCTGATGGCCGCGGCGATTGCGAAAGGCAGAACCTGCGTCAGCAGATCATTCACGTACACAAGTCTGGCACCGGTGAGCGGCAGATGTCCCCCGTCCTGCGCGGACCGTCATTCCGCTGTCGCCGACCCCGGCGTCCAACGGCGGTCGAAACCGCCGACTTTCCACGCGACGACCGCCACCGCCCACGTCACCACGAACACGCCGACGATCACGAACCCGATGTCATCCAGATTGATCGACGCCACCCACGCCAAAGGGCCCGACGAGGCGCCCGCCTCGACGGCGACGAGCGAGAGAATCTCGATCAGCCCGATCACCAGCGCCACGAACACCGAGAGCGCCGTGACGACGATGTTGTAGAACAGCTTGCGCATGGGGTGTGCGAAGGCCCACCCGTAGGCGACGTTCATGAAAGCGCCGTCGATCGTGTCAAGGAGCGTCATTCCTGCCGCGAACAAGACGGGCAGCACGAGGATGGCGTACCAGGGCAGCGCCAGGGCGGCCGCTCCGCCGGCCAGCACGAGCAGGGCGATCTCCGTCGCCGTGTCGAAACCGAGGCCGAAGAGCACACCGAGCGGGTACATGTCGCGCGGTCGGCGTATCGCCTTGGACACCCCGCGCAGGATGCGGGCCAGGAACCCGCGGCTATCCAGATGCGCGTCCAGGGTGGCCTCGTCGACCTCACCGGAACGCACGCCGCGGAACAATCGCAAGATACGCAGCAGGATCACCAGGTTGATCAGCCCGATGGCCAGCAGGAAGAACCCCGACACCGCCGTGCCCACGAAGCCGAAGAAGGTTTGCAGCGTCGACGACGCATCGGCGACCTGGCCGACGAGCGCCCTGACCCCCAGCGACAGCAGCAGGACCAGCGCGAACACCACGCTGGCGTGACCCAGTGCGAACCAGAAGCCCACCGAGACCGGCGTCTGCCCCTCGGCCATGAGCTTGCGGGTGGTGTTGTCGATCGCCGCAATGTGGTCAGCGTCGAACGCGTGGCGCATGCCCAGCGTGAACGCGGTGACGCCGAGCCCGATGCCGAAGACGCCGGCGGCCCCCAGGTCGTAACGGGCCGGCGCCACGACGCCGATCAGCAGGCCCCAGCCGACGATGTTGAGCAGGGCGATGAACCCGCCCATGGCTGCGATGGTGAGCCACTCCCGGCGCCCGAGTCGGAACCCGCCTGAGCGGAGCGCCGGCTCGGCGCTGGTCGGCGTGGTCACACGAGCGAGACTAATGCAAAACGTTCGCATTTAGGCCGTGCGAGGGGCGGAGCTCAATCCGGCAGCCGCGCGTCGGCCCACCAGGCCGGCGGATCGAGCAGGGCCGACATGGGCGAGCGGCACGCCGCCCTTGCGGGCGAAGACCGAGGCAGACGACGCTGCGCCCGTTGTTGTCCGAGCGGTAGCCGACCGAGCCGTTCAGGATGTGGTTCGCCGGAAACGACGACACCTGCACCGCGTTGCGGTCGTGCACCGTCGCGGTGCGGTCCCAGGGCACCTCGGTTGTGGGCATGTAGGCGCCGGACTGCCCGGGATGGCCGTGCAGGGACCGCATTTTCCGCGCGTGCGCGGCGGCCAGGTCGGTCATGTCGTTGATGTCGGTCGTCGTCGGCGTTCGATGGCCGATTCCGGCCCCGAAGATCGGACAGCAAGCCGACGCGTGGACTGGCCCGGTCGAGGCGAGTGAGAGGCGCTCCACGCCCCATGCAGGGCACGAGGGTCATTCGGCAGCGACGACCCTGTTGCCGCCGGCCGCTTTGGCCCGGTACATGGCGCGGTCGGCGCGGGCGATGAGCTCGTCGGCGTCCTCCCCGCGGCGCAGGATGGTGACGCCAATGCTCACCAGCGGGCGGTAGGTGAGGCCGTCATGCTCATGCGGTTCGGCACAGTGCTGGCGTACCTTCTCGGCCACATCCACTGCGGATTCGAGCCCGTGGACGCCTGGCAGAATCAGGAGGAACTCGTCTCCGCCGAGGCGGGCGACCAGGTCATCGGCGCGCAGCAGCCCCCGGATGTGGGTGCCCACTGTCCGCAGGACGAAGTCGCCCATCTGGTGGCCGTGGGTGTCGTTGATGTCTTTGAACCCGTCCAGGTCGCAAAACGCCACCGCGACGTCGTGCCCGGTGCGGGGGCGCTGGCCGAGCATGGCGTTGAGCGTGTCGAAGACGGCCTCGCGGTTGAGCAGACCCGTCAGGCCGTCGTGGCGGGCGCGCCGGTTCATTTCCCGGACCGCCTGGTGCCGTTCGGTGACGTCGCGCCAGGTGAAGCTGAGCGCATCGCCGACACCCAAGCCCCGGATGTCGTAGCGGCGCTCGGAGCCGAGAATCTCGTGCGGGTAGGCGTAGTCGTCGAGCACCAGCGGCACACCCTCGTCGAGGGCGTGGGCGTAGAGGGCGAGCATGCCCGAACCGGCCTGGCCGGGCAGCAGGTCGAGTAGGCGTGCACCGATCAATTCGCCGTGCGGCATGTGCATGTAGTCGCACGCAGCGTCGTTGGCGTCGGCGTAGATGAAATCGACAATGTCGCCCTGGGGGTCCCGCACGGCCTGCAGCAGGACGTGGGGGTCCAAGAGGGAGTCCAGGATCGCTTGTCGCCGTGCCTCCCGGTCCTGCGCTTCCGTGCGCGCCGCGACGAGCTCGGTGACGTCGCGCAAGCCCACCACGACCCCCTGCGGCGTGCCGTCGGCATCGACCAGGGCCTGCCCCTTGCCGCTGAACCAGCGATAGACGCCCGCGGCCGTGCGCAACTCGATCAGATAGTCCTCCGTCGGGACCGGGTCGGTTCCGCCCTCGTAGAACGGCGCCTGGTCCGGCTGCAGGTCGGCGGCGACCTCGGGCCGCATGAGCTCGGTCAGCCGCATGCCGAGCATCTCCTCGGCACTGCGCCCGAGTGCATCACGCGCGTTCGGGGAAACCCAGGTCAGGCGCCGCTCGGCATCGGTCCTGATGACCAGGTCGGAGGCGTTCTCCGCCAACAGCCGAAGCTGTCTCTCGAGGTCATCGCGCACCA
>JBIRBF010000262.1:0-1815 GCA_044326505.1 Candidatus Nanopelagicales bacterium
CCATGCGCCGACTCACCGCAGCAGCCGTCGTCATCGCTGTCACCCTCGTCGGGTGCAGCACCCCCGCAGCAGCACAGACCGCACCACCCGCACCAGCGCCCGTCGTGTCCCACGTCGACCGGGTGTGCTCGCCCGTCGAGTTCCCCTACCGTCCCGCCGACGTGCAGCGGTGGTGGAACTGCCACCGCGACCCCAACATCGACCGGGCCGACGCCGGCCGTCTGGCGTGGTGGCTCAACGCCGTCGTGCTCAACCGGATCGCTGCCTACCTGGCCGCCGTCGATGCCGCCAGGACCACGGCGTGCTCGGGGCCCGGCGACTGCCCTGCGCTGGTGCGTGCAGCGTTCGCCCGCATGGGTGTCGGCTACCGGGGCGACGAGGCTGTCAGGGTGATGATGTGCGAGTCAGGCGGAAACCCACGCGCCACCAACGGCTCGCACGACGGACTGTTTCAGCAGGCCGATGCCTATTGGTCGGGCCGCAGCGCGCAGTACGGCATGGCCGGACGCTCGGCCTACGACCCGTGGGCCAACGCCATCGTCAGCGCCGGGATGGTGCGCGACACGGGCGGCTGGTCGCACTGGTCCTGCCGTCCGTGAAGTTGTTCGCCTGAGCGCAACCGAACCGAACCGAACGAAGCCCCGGCCACAACGGCCGGGGCTTCTTCGCGTTCATCCCCGAAACTTTCCCTTGCCAAAGTTGCCAACCTTGTGAGAAGGTGCAGCCGTGCCACCGACCAAACGAGCCGACGCCGAAACGGCGCTACCGAACCTCGCCGAGTCGCTCGCCTCATGGCGGGCCGCTGACGAGTCATTCGCCGCTATCGCATGGCGGCTCCGCACCGACCACGGAATCACCGTGTCGGCCGAAACTGTCAGGCAGTGGTGCAACGATGACACCGACAACCTTGGGGGTGCAGCATGAACATCCGCCGTCTGATCGCCGCAACCGTCATCACCCTGGCCGTCGCCGGGTGCGCGGTCGTCCCACCGCCGTACACGCAGCACGTCGGCCCACACCACTACTGCTACGGCGAAGGCGGCACCGCACCGACGTGCGTGTCCCCCGGATCGGCCGGCCGATGACCACCGTCGAACTCGCCGCCCACCAGGCACGCATGGCAGAGCGTCGCCGCAAGGGCGCGGCGTTCCTCGCCAAAGTCGAAGCCGACAAGGGCCGCCCGCTGTGCCTCGCCTGCGACACGGTCGGCAGCGCACCCATCAAGTGCGAGGTGCACGCGGCATGACCGCCGACCTTGTCCTCACCGACACCGGCCTGGTGCTCGACGCCACCGCTGTCCCCGCATGGCTCGCACACCCCGCCAACGCCGGGCGTGTCGCCAAAGTCCAGCCGCTCCACCCGCACGGGTGCGACGGCACGATCCCCGCCGCGGTCGCTCCCCCCTCGGCCGCGGCGGGCCTTTCGACGCACCACAACAACTAGGAGGCAGTGCCGTGACCCCCACCCTCAACCTCGAAGACCTGACCCTCGCCGCCGGCGGCCACAACCCCGGCGGCACGGAGATGTGCGTGATGGAAGCCGCCGCGTACATGGCCGGCGAACCGTGGTCGGACCACCCCGAGTGCGTGTCCCCGGTCATCGCGGTGTTCCTCCGCTCCTGGAACGACACCCTCCCCGACTCGGATCGTGGCCAGCTGGTCCGGTACCTCGCGAACGTGAACGACGGGGGGGTCCTCGGGACCGCCCCGGCCAGCCCCGAGCTGGAGAACCGTCGTTCGTGGCTGGCAGTCGACTGGTCGGTCCGGGTCCACACCCCGGCATGGCTGCGACTCGCCGGCCTCGACGACCAGGCCG
>JBIRBF010000075.1:0-12506 GCA_044326505.1 Candidatus Nanopelagicales bacterium
AGCCCCAGGACGGGTTCCAGTCGGTGGCGTTCTTGGTCTCTCCCTCCGGCGCGCCCTGCACGGTAGTGCCGTCGAGGTGCGGTGTGGGCAGATCGGCGGACATTCCCGGGAACGAGGTCCGGGTCATGCCCAGCGGCTGCAGCAGATTGGCGCGGAAGACCTCGGCCACGGCCTGTCCGGTGACCTGCTCGATCACCATGCCCAGCAGCACAGTGTTGGTGTTGCTGTAGTCGACCTGTGCTCCGGCGGGGAAGTTGGCGGGCTTGTCCTTGACGAAATCGACCAGTTGCTGCGGTGTGAAAGTGCGGCTGGGGTCCGAGGACCACTGCTCGCCGAACTTCGGCTCGGCGGTGTAGGTGGGGATCCCGCTGGTCATGTTCGCGAGCATGCGCAGCGTCGCGGTGTCCGCGTTGGGCACTGCGGGGACGAACGTGCCGATCGGGTCGTCGAGCGACACTTTGCCCTGGTCCACCAGCTGCAGCAGTGCCATCACCGTGAAGGTCTTGGTGAGGCTGCCGATCCGAGTGTGGTCCTCGCGCTGCGGGGCCCGGCCGGAGTCCTTGCCGGAGTCGCCGACGGTGCCCACCCAGGTGCCTGCCGGGGACCAGACGCCGGCGATCGCGCCCGGGTACTGCAGCTCCGCCTGGCTGCCGTCGAGCATGGCCTGCAGCTGCAGCTGGACCTCGTCCGGAAGCGGGGCGGCTACCGGTGCCGGGATCGTGCTGGCCAGGGACGCCGAGGAGCTGCCCACCGCGGTGGCCGCGCTCTGAGCGCCGTCGTCGGAACCGCAGGCGCCCAGCAGCAGCGCCGCTGCCGTACCGGCGCAGAGGGCCACAGTGGCGGCTCGCGCAGCTCGCATCAGACCCTCCCGGGCGACGTGGCGGCGCTCAGGCGGCGCAAGGGCGGCTCGGTCTTGGGCGGGGTCCGCCGAGGGGGTAGCGAGGCTATGACGTCGGCAGTGGCCGTCGCCACGGCCTCGACGGCTCGCTGGAACTCGGGTCGCGCCATGGCCGACGCCGTGGTCACACCCGTGACTTTCCGGACGTACTGCAGGGCCGCTGCGTGCACCTCCGCAGGTGAGGCGGAGGGCTCCAGGCCGCGCAGGGTGGTGATGTTTCGGCACATGACGTCACCGTAGCCGTGCCTCAGCCCGACTGGACGCCAGTGCCGAAGTACCGGCGTCGTAGCCAGAGCGAGACGTACACCAGCGCCACCAACGCAGGAACCTCGATCAGCGGGCCGATGACACCGGTCAGGGCCTGCCCCGACGTCACTCCCCAGACGCCGATACTCACGGCGATGGCGAGCTCGAAGTTGTTGCCAGCCGCCGTGAATGCCAGCGTCGCCGTCTTGGGGTAGCCCAGCCGGGCCCGCGCGCCGGCCAGGAACGACACCCCCCACATGAGTGCGAAGTAGACCAGCAGCGGCAGGGCGATCCGCACGACCGATGTCGGGTCGGACAGGATCGCATCGCCCTGGAGGGCGAACATCACCACGATCGTGAACAGCAGGCCGTAGAGGGCGAAGGGCGAGATGAAGGGGATGAACGTCTGGTCGTACCACGCCTGGCCCTTGGTCCGCAGACCGATGCGCCGGGTCAGGTAGCCGGCGATCAGCGGGATGCCGAGGAAGATGAGCACGGCCTTGGTGATCTCCCAGGTGGAGAACTGCACGTCCTGGGTGTCCAGGCCCAGCCAGCCGGGCAGGACTTTCAGATAGAACGTGCCGAGCAGCGCGTACGCCAGAATCTGGAACACCGAGTTGATCGCGACCAGCAGGGCCGCGGCCTCACGATCGCCGCAGGCCAGGTCGTTCCAGATGAGCACCATGGCGATGCACCGGGCGAGGCCGATGACGATCAGCCCGGTGCGTAGCGCCGGGTAGTCCGCCAGGAACACCCAGGCCAGGGTGAACATCAGCAGTGGGCCAATCACCCAGTTGAGCAGCAGCGACAGCCACAACAGCCTGCGGTCGCCGGTGACGTGGCCCATGTCTTCGTAGCGCACCTTGGCCAGCACCGGGTACATCATCAGCAGCAGGCCCAGGGCGATCGGCAAGGACGTGGAGCCGACCTTCACGGCATCCAGAGCGGTCTGCACCGACGGCACCAGGCGACCGAGCAGGAGCCCGGCGGCCATGGCCGCCAGGATCCACACGGGCAGGAACCGGTCGAGGCGCGACAGCTTGGCCAGGACGGCGCCTTCGTCCGCGTCCGGGCGGGTCGCTCGGTCGTCGGCTGCGCCGGCGTCGGTCACGGCGCGATGTCGGCGATGAGCACCTCGATGCGCCCGCGGATGTCGTCGCGGATCGGGCGCACTGCGGCCACGCCCTGGCCGGCCGGGTCCTGCAAAGCCCAGTCCTCGTACCGCTTGCCCGGGAAGATCGGGCAGGCATCCCCGCAGCCCATCGTGATGACCACGTCTGATTCCTGCACCGCCTCGGTCGTGAGCACCTTGGGCACCTCGCTGCGGATGTCGATGCCCTCCTCCAGCATGGCCTCGACCACTGCGGGATTCACCGAGTCCGCGGGGGCGGAGCCCGCTGAGCGGACCTCCACGCGGTCGCCGGCGAGGTGCGTCAGGTAGGCGGCGGCCATCTGGGAGCGGCCGGCGTTGTGGATGCAAACGAAGAGGACGGAGGGCTTGTCGGTCATCGGAGGCCGCTTTCGATTCAGTGGACGGTGGAGTACGACACTACTTGCTCGCCTGTCATTGAATCAAATATCATTGAGTTAATGGCTGACGAACGAATCTCCGAGGGGCGCGGTCGAGTCCGTCGGGTCCAGGTGTTCAGCGCCCTTGCCGACGCCAACCGACTGGCCGTGGTGGAGTTGCTGGCGGTGCAGGACCTGTCGCCGGATGCGCTGGCGGCGGCGGTGGGTGTCCCTGGCAATCTGCTGGCCCATCACCTCAAGGTCCTGGAGGCAGCCGGTGTGATCAGTCGGGGGCACTCGCAGAACGACCGGCGGCGCACCTACGTTCACCTGGTCCAGGACACGCTGCAGGACGTGCTACCTAGCCCTCAGGCCATCGAGGCACGGAGGGTCGTCTTCGTCTGCACCCGCAACTCCGCCCGCTCGGTGCTCGCCGACGCAGCCTGGCGCGCCGCCAGCGACTTCCCCAGCGCATCGGCCGGCACGCACCCGGCCGAGCGGGTGCACCCAGGCGCGGTTGACGCAGCCGAGCGGGCCGGCCTGGGCCCAGTGTCCGCTGAACCTCGCTGGGTCGGGGAGGTGGTGCAGCCTGACGATCTGGTGGTCTCCGTCTGCGACACCGTCAACGAGCAGCTTGGGGACCTACCGAATCAGCGCCTGCACTGGTCCATCCCAGACCCCGCGCGGCTCGGTACTGACGGCGCATTCGCCGCGGCGCTGGCTCAGATCGGCCAGCGCGTGATTCGGCTCGTCCCCCTGTTGAGCCCAAACTGAGCGGCGGCGGAGGGCCGGGGCAGGGTCAGCCCTGGGCCGGGTCCACAGCAACGAGCGTCCCGTTGTACATGCCCATAACGCAGGTAAAGGGCCACGCACCCAGCGCCAGCGGCGCGACCTCCACAGTGTTGGGTCCGCCCTGCAGTTGGACGCTCACGCCCATGTCCGGGGCGCGCAGGAACGCGGTGCAGTACATCGGGGCGGTGGAGGTGATTTGCCAGCGAATCGGCACCCCGGCCGCCACGTAGGTGGTCGTCGGGGAGTAGCCGTTGCCGTCGGCGGTCATGGTGACGATCTGGACTCCGTCCTGCACGGTGACGTTGGAGGACAGCTCGTGGGTGCGTGCAGCCGCGGCGCTGGTGCCAGTCCGCACGCCGAGGACGTTGAGCGCGCCGAAGGCGTTGACCGCGGCGAAGCCGATCAGGAGCACTCCTACGACGACCGTGAGGGTGGCCGCCCATCGGCCGCGCGTGAGGTTCGGCACGCTCGCCAGGGCAAGCAGGCCCGGCGAGGTGCCGAGGGCGAAGACCGCCATTGTCAGGCCCGCGGTCCACGGCGATCCGGTGGAGAGCGCATACAGCTGCACCGCCTGGGTGAAACCGCAGGGCAGGAAGAACGTCGCCGCGCCGGCCAGGGCGGCTCTGACGTCCGAGTAGCCACCGCCAGGCGTATCCCGGACTCGTCGGCCCCACGAGGACGGCAGCGCGGGAGTCCATGCCGCAAGCCGGGGGCTGAGGCCCGTCAGCCGCAAGCCGAGCAGCCCCATGACTGCCGCAACCGCGAGCATCAGCAGGCCCTGAGCCAGCGGCGGCAGGACGAGGGCCGAGCCGATCCACCCCAGAGCGGCACCGAGGACGAGGAAGCCGAGGACGCGCCCGACTTGGAACGCCAGGTGCGGCCGCATCCGGTGCACCAGCGACGCGTCGTCGGCCACGCGGTAGGTGGCGGCGACGGCGAGCACCACCCCACCGACCAGGGCCATGCAGGTGGACACGCCGGCGGCCAGGCCGACCAGCGCCACCACGACCAGCCCACCCGCGCCTGGTTGGGTCATTCGGGCGCCGAGGTCCGCGAAGCCGGTCGCGAGCGCGACGCCGACGAGCAGCGCGACGACGGCACCGGCGGCCAGTGCCACGAGCCAGGTGCGCCGGTCGTGGCTGAGCCAGGGCGTGCGACCGAGGGTGTACCCCGCCCGCTCAACCGCTGCCGCGAGAGCGTCCTTGGCCGGCTGCTCGGTGACCTCCAGCACGGCGACCCCGCGAGCCGACGACACCTGAGCGCTCACCACCCCCGGAATCGCCTCCAGGGATGCGCCCACGCGACGCTCGCATGCCGCACACGTCATCCCGGCGACGGGTACGCGCAGCTGCGTTGTCATGCTTGTGGTCACGCCCTGATGATGCCCTGTCACCGGCCGTGCGTCACCTGCACGTTCGGTGTGGCAGGCGCCCACCGTCGCAAAATCCTGGGACTGGAGTCATATGAGAATCCGCCGCACTTCTCTTGCGTTCGCAGCCTGTGTGGTCGCCGCCTCCTCGCTGGCGGCCTGTGGCGGTTCGTCGTCAGCGGGCGGCGCCACGGCCTCCACGAGCCAGCCCGGCCCCGCCGCCAGCGCCTCGAGTTCGGGATCAACAGGGGATGTCGCCTTTGCCCAGCTCATGATCGCCCACCACGCGCAGGCCGTCGAGATGGCCGACATGGCACTGGATCCCGCCCATGGCGCGTCGGCCCAGGTGCAGTCCCTGGCTACGCAGATCAAGGCCGCACAGGCTCCTGAGATCGCCCAGATGCAGGGCTGGCTCGCGGCATGGGGACAGCCGTCGGTCATGGCGAGCGCCAGCGCGGATGCCATGGGCGACATGCCTGGGATGGACATGGGCGGCGTGTCGCAGGACGGCATGATGACCGATGAGCAGATGACGCAGCTCGCCGCTACCCAAGGCCAGGTGTTCGACCGAGAGTGGCTGCAGATGATGATCAGCCATCACGAGGGTGCGATCGCGATGGCGCAGGAGGTGTCGGCGACAACGGCAAATCCGCAGGTCATGGCGCTCGCGGCAAACATCATCAGCAGCCAGCAAACCGAGATCACCGAAATGCAGGCGATGCTGGCCGCGAACGGCACCTAGGCGCTCGTCGGACAGCTCGGGGTCGGCATGCCCGTGAGTGGGGTCTGGGTCAGATCGTCCAGCGTGAACTGCATCGCATCGGAGCCGATGCCGCCCGGGTTGTCGGCGTAGGGGTGGTCGAAGAAGGCGATGACCACGAGCGCGGCCGAGGCGCCGAACAGCGGCCCGATCATGGCGATCATGATCGCCATGAGAAGGTGCGGCGCGGGAACGGTGGTTCCGGTCGGTCACCGTGACCCTTTGTCACGACCACAGGTCCCCGCGGCAGTGCCACGTAGGGTGTGTCCGTGATGGTTGTGCCGCGCTGCCAGGTCGCGCAGTGAGTGTCGGTGTTCTGGGGGAGGTCCTCCCGGTGGCGATTGCGATTGCGCTCTCGCCGTTTCCGGTGGTCCCGTCGATCCTGCTGCTCTTCACTCCCCGCGCCCGAGCCGCAGGTGCGGCGTTCGCAGGTGGCTGGGCGACCGGGGTGGCGGCTGCGACGCTTGTCTTCGCAGTGCTCAGCGGGGTGGTCGAACTGGCCGAGCAACCGGCGCCCTGGGTGTCGTGGGCACTAGTCGCCGTGGGCGTCGCGCTGGTCGTCTTCGGGGTGCGCCGGTGGCTTCAGCGCGGACGGAAGTCGGAGGAACCGGCGTGGATGGCGTCGGTGTCGTCGGCCTCGCCGGGGAAGGCCTACAGGCTGGGGCTCGGGCTCTCCGGCGCGAACCCGAAAATCGTGCTGCTGGCTGCTGCGGCCGGCCTGGCCATCGGGGATGCCGAGGCGGGGTGGCAGGCGACCGTCGGGCTTGTTCTGGTGGTGACGGTGGTGGGCTCGCTCGGCGTGGTGACACCGGTGACGCTCTACGCGGTTGCCGGCGAGCGCATGCTCGAGCCGTTGGGAACCGCCCGAGACTGGTTGGTGCGGCACAACGCGGCCATCACCGCGGTGGTGATCGTGGTTATCGGCGTTGTTGTGGTGTTCAAGGGCCTGGACGGGCTGTGACCGCGCTTGGGTTGCTGCGTTGCGTTCGGAGGAACCAGAAGAAGCACACCGTCGCCATGGCGCAGAGCAGGTGCCACACCGCGTGGGCCTGCAGCGCGCTGTCCGGTTCGCACAGCGTGCTGCCGGACTTGCCTGTGGTCCAGATCGCGTAGGCGGCCAGGAACGACGCCATGCCGGCCCAGAACCAGGGCGTGTACGTGCGCCGGATGCCGCTGGGCCCCCGGCGCCCGATCAGCGCCGGCAGCCAGAAGAGCACCACCCACCAGTACCGATCCACGTTCCCGACGATGGTCCACGGCGGGATGCCGAAGGCCAGTGCCACAGCGAAGCCGACGAAGCCCGACAGCCACCGCGCCGTGGGTGAGCCGAAGCGGACGACGAACTCCGAGATGATCCACAGCGGGATCGACACTTCGAACAGGTCCAGGTTGATGCCCATGTCGGGGGCGATCGCCGCATAGCCAACGGCGTAGAGGCCGATGATGGCGGCGTAGGCGAGGGCGAATGTGCGCAGTGACCAGCGGCCCAGAACCGCGAGGTTGTACAGCCACGGGATGACGATGTAGATGACCATCGACAGGTTGTCCAGCCACGCCCCGAAGAACGTGTGGCTGGCGTGCATGAGCATCGAGCCGGGCCCCAGGAAGAGCGCAGCGGATGCGTAGAGCAGCGCGAGTGGCTGGTTGCCGATGAAGGGGTTGCGGCGCGCGGTGCCGCGGACGGTGTCCCTGGCCAGCACCAGGAACATCGCCAGCCCCGCTGCGATGAAAGCCAAGTTCCCCAGGGTGTTGAGTGGCTCGCGCATGATGCCGCTGGAGACCCGCTCGCACCACCGGGAGACCTCGCCGATGGCCTGCTCGTTGGCCGCCGGCGTCCACCAGCCCTGGGCCCCCACCAGGATGAAGAGGACGGCGAACACGGCCAAGAAGCCCAGCGCGATCGCGAGGGGACGGTAGGCGGTACGCACGTGACGAGCCTAGGCGCCGAGTCGCACGATCAGCCCGCCACAGCTTGTGCCACCTGCGCTACCGGCGCCAGATTCACCGAGATTGCGCCGCCGAAGGGATAGTCCAGCATCAGGACCATGGTTAGAGACAACCCCGACAGGAACGCCCAGCCGTACATCAGCGTCGGGCGTTCCACGGTGGCGGCGGCGGTCCCCATCCCGACCGCCAGCAGCGCACCGGCCAGCAGGATCAGCACGATCAGCAGTGGCGGCAGCGACCTCTGTGCGACAGCGGTGACCTTGCTCTGGGCGGCCGTCAGCGCTGCGGCCGCATTGACCATCCCGCTGGCCTCGGGTATCGAGTCGCCGCCCCGGTAGGCCACGGAGTGCACGGCGTCCTGCAGTTTGTCGAACGGGACCGCCGTGGGCAGCGGGGACACATTGCCTTGGGCCAAGGCTTCGGCGTCGTCGGTGACGAAGGCGTTGAGGTACGCCGTCAGCCGGGACTTGATCTCGGCTGCGCCGGCCTGGTCCGCGATGTTGCTGCTACTCCACGACAGTTGTTGGGAGGACGCGGCCAGGGAATCGACCGCATCCTGCCCGGCGTTCACCGCCCCCCAGGTCATCGTGATCGCGAAGCCCACCAGGAACGCGAAGGTGGCGGCCAGCCCTGACACCAAGGAGCTGGCGTAGTCGGCGACCTCCTCGCGGCGCTCATCGGAGGTGCGCCGGCGGACCAGCCAGCGGCTGATGGTGCAGATCGCGGCGAAGATCGCGAAGCAGATGATGATCAACAACCACGATGGGGTCGCGTCGAGCAGTTGTCGCATGTATGCCTCCGCGTCGGCGCCCCCACCGGCGGGCGGAGCCGCCTTGGGCGGGCGGCGGCGGGCGTGGATGGCAGTTTAGCGAGTGCAAGGGTGCCCCCAGGTGCCGCGCGCGTCCGACTCAGCGCCCACCGGGCATCGCCTCAGATGAGCCAGCGGTGGACCATCGGCACCACTGATGCGCCCTCCCCGACGGCGGAGGCCACGCGCTTCATCGAGCCGGACCGGGTGTCGCCCACCGCGAAGATGCCGCTCAGGCTGGTGGCCAGTTCCTCCGGCGGCGCGCCGTCGATCCACGTGTCCCGCGGAGTGTCCCGGCCGGTGAGGACGAAGCCGTACTTGTCGAGCGCAACCCCGGCGGGCAGCCAGTCGCAGTGCGGATCGGCGCCGAGCAGCAGGAACAGGCCGTCGACATCCATCCGCGACACCGAACCGTCGCGGATGTCCTCGACATCCACGTAGCTGAGGCGGCCAGCCTCGCTGCCGCCGTCGACTATGCGCGCCGAGGCGAGCACCCGCACACGTGGCTGCGCCTCGATCTGATCGATCAGGTACTGCGACATTGTCTCCTGCAGGCCATCGCGGCGAACCATGATGGTGACCTCGTCGGCGAACCTCGCCAGGTGCAGGGCGGACTGCCCGGCGGAGTTACCGCCGCCCACCACGATGGCCTTCGCCCCCTCGAGTTCGCGCGCGGCGGTGATGGCGCTGCCGTAGAACACGCCCCTGCCCAGGAGTTCTTCCACTGCGGTAACCCCCAGTCGTCGGTAGGTGACCCCCATGGAGAGGACCACCGCTCGGGCTGAGACATCGCCGCGGGCGGTGTGCACTACATGCGGCCGGTCGGCATCGCCGGGGGTAATCCCCGTCGCCTCCGCTCCGACGTAGAACCAGGCGCCGAACTGCATCGCTTGGCTCAGCGCCCGCTGGGCCAGGCGCATGCCGGAGATGCCGCGGTCGAAGCCCAGGTAGTTGCGGATCATGGAACTGGTGCCGGCCTGGCCTCCGACGGCGTCCTTCTCAAGCGCGATCGTCCGAAGCCCTTCGGATGCCCCGTACACCGCCGCTGCCAGGCCGGCCGGCCCGGCGCCGACGATCACCAGGTCCAGCACACTTCCCTGGGGCAACTCGTCGGGACGCCCGAAGATCCCCGCCGCCAGTTCGCTGACGGACGTCGGCGCCATCACCATGCCGGTCACCGGCGTCCGCACGATGGGCAGTGTGTCGTCAGCGCTCGCGGCGCGGATCGAGCGGCCGACCACGCTTTCCGGTGAGTAGGTCTTGTGCGGGTAGCCCGACCTGTCGAGGAAGTCGCGGATCTCGGCCGTCAGCTCCTCGTCGCCCTGGGCCACGATCTGCACCCACTCGGACTCGGCACCGGCGACGGTGGCGTTCCAGTCCGAGAGCAGCTCGGTGATCGCCGTGTGGAACTCCTCGTCCCGCCGTCCCGACGGCAGCACGAGTAACGCGTCGAAGCGATTGGCCGCGAGGTCGGCCACCAGGCCCGCGCGATCCGCCACCAGCCGCTCGCGCTGGAGGAGGACCACCAGGCGGGCGGCGGGGCAGGCCGAACGCCAGCCCGCGAGGGCCTGGGCGATCGGCATGTCGGGCAGGGCAGAGTCGCTCACGAACAGGGCGACGTGGCCGCCGGCGGCCTGGCGTTCCTCGGCGAGCACCGACGCTTCGGCCGCGTTCGCCGCCCAGCGCACGTCGTAGTCGCGCTCGTAGCGGCGAAACTCGTCGATGAGCCGTGCCGACTGGCTGTTGCCCACCAGGATGATCGCGGGGTTCTCAGGTGTCATGTGCGCTTCCTCGATGTGATGGCTGCTCTGGCTCTGGAAGGGCTAAGCGGCCGAGGGCGGCCACGATGAGCTGAGCGTCCTGGCGCCACGCCTCGAGGGCTACCTGGTCCGCCCCCCGGACGAAGAACTGCACGTGCATTCCGGAGATCATGGCCTGGGTCAGCACGGACAGTTCCTCGAGGGGAAGCCGCCACTGCTCGCCGGACCGCTCCTGAATGCGGCTCAGGCACGCGCGCATGGACAGACCGCCGGCCATCACGATCTCGCCGCGCCCGATGAGGAGCATCTGCCAGCGGATGATCTCCATGTTGGACGGATCGTCGCGCAGGATTGCCACGTACGACTCGATCAGGCCTCCCAGTTCGATGACGAGCCCGCCGTCGCCCACGTCTTGCTGGGTGAGGGCGACTTGGGACTCGAACTCGGCCTGCAGGTCGGCCAACAGCTCGGCGATCGATCGATAGACGTAGTTCAACGTCTGCAGCGGCATGGCGCCCTCTTTGGCGACCATCCGCAGGGTCAGCTCATCGGCGGACGTCCCGCGGGCCAGCAGAGCCCGGGCGGCCGCGCGAGCCGACGCCCGGCGCTGATCAGCGGACATCCGGGCCATTTGAGCATCTTCGCATTCCTGGCCCCCTACGATTCATACTCCAACCTGACTCACTGCAAGTGAGGTCGTCCTACGTTGGACAATGCGGCCACGCGCCACGAGCACGACTCGAGGAAGGTCGGGACATGACCGAACTGCAGTCCGGCGTCCACCAGGTGCGATTCGGTACCAGTACAGCGCGGATCGTGTTGCTGGTCACGATCCTGTCCAGCGGGATGGCGTTCCTGGACGGCACGATCGTGAACGTCGCGCTGCCGCGCATTGAAGCCGACCTCGGCGGCGGCTTGGCGACCCTGCAGTGGGTGCTCAACGCCTACATGCTCACGCTCGGCGCCCTCGTCCTCGTGGGCGGGAGCCTGGGGGACCTGCTCGGGATTAGGCGCGTCTTCGGCTGGGGAGTGGTGGGCTTCACCATTACCTCCCTCATGTGCGCCCTGGCACCGAGCGCTGGGTGGCTGGTTGCTGGCCGCGCGCTGCAGGGGGTGAGCGCAGCGCTGATGGTGCCCGGCAGCCTGGCGCTGATCTCGTCGCTGTTCGTCGTCGAGGAGCGCGGACGCGCGATCGGTTTGTGGTCGGGACTATCGGGCGTTGCCACCGCACTTGGACCCTTCATCGGTGGCCTCCTCGTGGACACGGGCGACAGCGGCTGGCGCTGGGCGTTCCTGGCCAAGCTGCCGCTGGCGGTCATCGTGCTGCTGTTGCTGCCGAAGGTGCCTTCGGTCCCCGGCAGGCGGACTGACGCGCCCCTAGGCAGCCAACTCGACCTGTTGGGCGCATTCCTCACGACTGCCGGACTGGCGCTGCTCGTGGCGCCGCTCACAGAGGCCGAGCGGCTCGGGACACCGCTCACCGTGGCCCTCACCGCTCTGGGAGCGGCGTTCCTGGTGGGCTTCTGGGTGCTCGAACGGCGCCGGCAGGCGACCGGTCAACCGGCGCCGATGATGCCGCCTTCGCTCTGGCGGATCCGTTCCTTCACCGTGGCAAACGTGGTCACGTTCGTCGTGTACGGGGCACTGTCGTCGGTGATGTTCTTGTTGACGCTGGCGTTGATGATCGGTCTCGGCTGGTCCGCCCTGGTCACGGGCTTGGCCACGTTGCCTATGACCATCATGCTCGCACTGTTCTCGGGCAAGGTGGGGTCGCTCGTGCCCCGCTTCGGGGCGCGCCCGCTGCTCACCGCCGGATGCGTGCTCATGGCCGTCGGCATGTTCATGCTGGCCTATCTGCCCCCGGATCCGTCCTACTGGACGGAGGTGTTCCCTGGGGTGATGGTGTTCTCGGTCGGCATGACTCTGATCGTTGCGCCTATCACCACGACTGCCCTGGGCGATATCCCGGTTGCGGCCTCGGGCGTCGGCTCCGGCGTCAACAACGCCGTGGCCCGCATCGGTGGCCTGGTCACAGTCGCTGTCATCCCAGTGATGGCCGGGCTTGCGGGCACGACCTCCGATGCGGGGCTTGCGGTGCTGTCGGGCTACAACCGAGCGACCATCATCTCGGCCGGAGTGTGCGCCGTCGGCGCCGTGGTGTCCTGGTTCGGTTTCCACCGGGACACGGGCAAGGAACCCGTACGGGACGTCGCGACGGTGGGAGTGTCCTAGGCCTTGGCGGGAGCCCCCTGCGGCTCCGCCCGCGCCCAGTGGTGCCGGGTCAGGGCCAGGATGAACATGCTGAAGAGGATGACAGCCCCGTAGAGCGGGCTTGCCAGGTTCTCCGGTCGAAAGATAAGCACCAGGATCGTGACGACCAGATAGACGATGCCCCACTTCTCCATCCGGGGAGAGAA
>JBIRBF010000010.1:0-29547 GCA_044326505.1 Candidatus Nanopelagicales bacterium
CCCGCGCGAGTCAATCTCCACCGACGGGCTGCCCGGCTGCAGCGGCATTTCGAACTTCGTCATTAGCTCCCCTTGGCTTGTCCCCGCCGCGGCCTTGCTCGGTCACCGACGGCTTCGCGACGCCAGCCACATTAGGTGACGCTCGTGTCACACAAAGTGCGGGGTACCCCCAATTGGGGTCGTCACATGCGGGCACCCATGGGTTGGTACCCATCCGGGCGTGGGATCGGCCCACGGCGGCGCTAGGCCCCTGCGCCAGATCGCAGGCGCTCCATGAGCCCCTGCGGCACCTCGTCGACGCACACGGCGTACGACAGGTGGTCGCGCCAATCCCCCGCGATGTGCAGGTAGCGGTGCCGCACTCCTTCGCAGCGCAGGCCGAGCTTCTCGACCACCCGCAGGCTTGCAGCGTTCTCCGGCCGGATATTGATCTCGATACGGTGCAGCCGCATCGTCAACAGCCCGTAGTCCGCCAGCAGCGCAACGGCCCGCGGCATGTAGCCGCGCCCGGCGTAGGCACGGTCGATCCAGTAGCCGATGTAGGCCGAGCGCAGCGACCCCCACGAGATGCCACCCAGCGTCACCTGCCCGGCGAACCGCCCGCCAACGGTCAGCGCCAATGCGATCGAGCGGCCGGCTCGAGCTTCCGCCCGCAGTCGACGGACCATCCCTCGATACGAGCTCGGCGGCTCGACGGACTCCGGCGGGTTAGTGGCGTCCCATGGTGCCAACCACTCCGCGTTGCGGCGCCGGACCTCGGCCCACTGCGACGAGTCGGACATGGCGAGCGGGCGCAGCACGAGATCGCCGTCGGACAAGAGGAGTGGCACGCAGCCTCAGGTCTCAAATACGGCCGACACGGGCCGGGAGATCTGCCGGACGGCGTGCGGCACGATGTCTGAGAGCACCGCGATCCCGTCATCCACCGCGCCTCTGGATCCGGCCAGGTTGACGATCAGAGTGTCGTCCACGACGCATGCCATACCCCGGCTCAGAGCGGCCGTCGGGACACCTCGGGCCACGCCGGCTGACCGCAGAGCTTCGGCGATTCCCGGCACGACGCGGCCACCGAGGCCGGCGGTGACCTCGGGCGTCACGTCGTCGCGGGTCAAGCCGGTGCCGCCAGTGGTGATCACGACCGAGGACCCCGCTCGCACCAGCGTGCGCAGGGCAACGCCCAGCGATCGCTGCCCGGACGCTGCCACGTCCGGCACGACAGTGGGCTCGCCGCAGTCGAAACCCCACGAGCGCAGAGCCTCGACAAGCTTCCCGCCGGTCAGGTCCGCGGCCTCTCCCGCAGCCACCCGGGTGGACACGACCACCACGGCTGCGCGCATGGGGTCGGCAAGCTCGGCGGGCGCGCCGAAGTGTTCGTGTGTCATGTCGGCCTCCGCCACTCGCCGCCGGCACCGCCGGCCTTGCGCTCCACCCGCACCGACTCGATCGTCGCGCCGGGATCGACCGCCTTGACCATGTCCACCACGGTCAGGCCGGCCACGGCCACCGCGGTGAGCGCCTCCATCTCGATCCCGGTCCGATCGGCCGTGCGCACCAGCGCCTCAAGCCGGATCACCTCGCCGTCCAGTTCGGCCGCCACATCGATGCCGGTGATTGCCACCGGGTGGCACAACGGCACCAACTCCCACGTCCGTTTGGCCGCCTGGATGCCGGCGATGCGCGCGACGGCCAGCACGTCCCCCTTGGGGCCGCGTCCGGCGGCCACCGCCTGCGCAGCCGCCGGCGACACGCGAACACAGCCGGTCGCCACCGCGACTCGGTTGGTAATGGGCTTGGCGCTGACGTCCACCATGCGTGGGCGGCCGTCGGCGTCAAGGTGCGTCAACGGCGCAGCAGGCTCTTCTGTCACGGCGTCTCAGTATCGAGGCGAAGCACGGGCAAGCGGGAGCCCGCGGGAACGTTGGTCACGCCCTCGGGCACGACGACGAGCCCGTTGGCGTGGGCGAGCACGCCCACCTGGTGCGAGCCCTGTGCACTGCTTGGGTGGAACAGGTAGCCCTCGGCCGAGCGGACCAGCTGACCGCGGGCGAACTGCCGCTTGCCGGCCGGCGACTCGAAGGGAACCGTAACCGAGGCCTCCACCGTGGAGCGGAAGATCTCCGAGGCCCCGAGCATCCGTCGCAGCACGGGCCGGACGAAGACCTCGAAGGAGACGTAGGCGCTCACCGGGTTGCCCGGCAGAGTGAAGATCGGCAGACCACCGATGTCGCCGTGGCCCTGCGGCATGCCCGGCCGCATGGCGACACGGACGAACTCCACCGAACCCAGCCTCGAGAGCACGGCCTTCACCGTGTCGTAGGCCCCGGCACTCACTCCGCCAGTCGTCACGATCAGGTCGGCCCGCACCAGTTGGTCCTCGAGCGCATCGGAAAGCAGACCGGGGTCGTCCTGCACCGGTCCAACCCGGTAGGCCTCGGCACCAAGCTCCGCCGCCGCAATCGCCAGCGCGAGCCCATTGACGTCGTTGATCTGACCCGGGCCCAGCTTGCGCCCCGGCTCCACGAGTTCGCTGCCTGTGGTGAGCACTACGACGCGCGGCCTCGGGTGGACCACCACCCGGCCGCGCCCGACCGCGGCAGCCAGCGCGGCCTGTCGGGCGTCCATGACCGTGCCCGCCTTGAGCACCACAGCACCCTGGTGCACGTCATCGCCGGCTCGCCGTACCGAACCGCCCACCCGAACGGGCTGAAAGATGGTCACCGCAGGCATACCCGCATCGGTGTGCTCCACCGGGACGACCGCGTCAGCCCCGTACGGCATCGGCGCGCCCGTCATGATGCGCGCCGCCACGCCCGGCCGAATGGCAGCACGTGGGCGGCTTCCCGCGGGAACGTCATCGACCACCTTGAGTCGAACCGGGTTGGCCCGCGAGGCGTTTGCGACGCTGCTCGCCACTACCGCATAGCCGTCCATCGCCGAGTTGTCGAACGGCGGCAGCGGCCACGGCGCCACCACGTCTTCGGCGAGGATGCAGCCACGGGCATCGGTGAGGCCGACGTCGATCGGGTTGAGCGGCCGGACGCCGTCAAGCACCCGGGCAAGTTGGTCGTCGACGCTGCGCAGCTGGTAGTCCACCCGACGATTACACCCCACGGCCGCCACGGGGCACCGTTGCCATGCCGCACAGCGGCCCTGGTTGGCGAGGCAGCACCAGGCCGAGTGCGCTCAGACGTCGAGGTCTTGGAGCCAGGCACGCAGCGGCGGGCCGAGGTCGGATCGCCGCAGCGCCAGCTCGATCACCGCCTTGAGGTAGCTCAGCTTGTCCCCGGTGTCGTACCGACGTCCTGTGAACACCACCGCATGCATTCCACCGCCGGGCTGGTCGGGGTCGATGAGTCGCTCGAGGGCGTCCGTGAGTTGGATCTCGCCGCCGCGACCGGGCTCGGTGCTCTCGAGCTTTGCGAAGACCACGGGGTCCAGCACATATCGGCCGATCACGGCGAGGTTCGACGGCGCCGTCCCGGGCAGGGGCTTCTCGACCAGGCCGGTCACGCGGACCACGTCGTCGGCGTCGGTCGGCTCCACGGCGGCGCAGCCGTAGGCCCCGATCTGCTCGTCGGACACCTCCATGAGCAGCAGCACCGAACCGCCGAACTGCTCGCGCACCTCGGCCATCCGCGGCAGCACCGGATTGTCCACGTCCACCAAGTCGTCGCCGAGCAGGACGGCGAACGGGTTGTCGCCGACGTGCTCGGAGGCCTGCAGCACCGCATGGCCGAGGCCGAGGGCCTGTCCCTGGCGGACGTAGTGCAACCGACCCAGCGATGCCGGTTCCTGCACCAGCGCCGCGCGGGAGTAGTCACCCTTGGACTCCAGGGTCCGCTCCAGATCGGGCCGGCGGTCAAAGTGATCCTCCAGCGAGGTCTTGGCCCGCCCGGTGATCATCAGCAGATCGTTGAGTCCGGCCGCCACCGCCTCCTCCACCACGTACTGGATGGCCGGCTTGTCTACGACCGGCAGCATTTCCTTCGGCAGCGCCTTCGTCGCCGGCAGGAACCGCGTGCCCAGCCCGGCAACGGGGATGACGGCCTTGCTCAGCGGAACGTAGCGGGAATCAGCCATGGCCGAATCCTAGCCCCGGAATCAGGAGACTTGCCTGCCCTTGAACTGGCTCATGTACAGCTCCCAGTACTCGCCATCCGCAGCCATGAGCTCGTCGTGTGTGCCCCGCTCGACGATCCTGCCCGCGTCCACCACCAGGATGCAGTCGGCATCGCGGATCGTGCTCAGCCGGTGCGCGATCACGAACGACGTACGCCCCGACATGAGCCGCTGCAGACCCTGTTGAATCAACTTCTCGGTCCTGGTGTCCACGTTCGACGTGGCCTCGTCGAGGATGAGGATCTTCGGCTCGGCCAGGATGGCCCGAGCGATGGTGAGCATCTGCCGCTGCCCCTGGCTGAGGTTCGCGCCGCGTTCGGTGAGCACGGTGTCGTACCCATCCGGCAGGCGGTCGATGAACGTGTCCGCGTTGGCCTGCGCGGCCGCGGCGATGACCTCCTCCCGGGTGGCGTCCGGTCGGGCGTAGAGCAGGTTGTTGTACACGGTGTCCGAGAACAGGAACGCCTCCTGCAGCACCATCCCCACCTCCGCGCGCAGCGTCTCCAGCGACAACGTGCGGATGTCCTGACCGTCGATCAGGATCTGACCACCGTCGATGTCGTAGTAGCGCGTGAGGATGTTGATAATCGTGGACTTCCCGGCGCCGGTCGGCCCACAGATGCCGATCTTCTGCCCTGGCTCGGCCACGAAGGAGTTGGCGTGCAGGATCCGGCGTCCCGGTACATAGCTGAAGTCCACATCACGGAACTCCACACGACCACCACGGAACTCGAACGGCGTGGCGTCGGGCGCATCCACGATCTCCGGGGCGGTGTCGATGAGTTCGAAGATGCGCCGGCCGCCGGCGGCTGCGTTCATCGTGGTCGTCACCATGTTCGCGATCTCCGAGAGCGGCGCGGCGAGCAAGCCCGCGTAGCCCATGAAGGCGATGACCTCACCGACGCCGATCTCGCCGTCGGCGCTCAGGATGCCACCCGTGATCAGCACCAGCACCACCATGACCATGGAGAGCGTCTGGGTCACCGGGAACTGCAGGATGGCCGAGAAGAACGCCCGGGAGCCGGACTCGAAGACGTCACCCGCGCGATCCGTGTGGCCCTTGATGGCGAAGTCCTGCCGCCGGCTGGCGATGATCACTTTGTGGCCGGAGATCGTCTCCTCCTGGAAGCCTGAGAGCTCTCCCAGGTTGGACTGGAGCTGGGCGAAGGCCGGCAGCGCGTAGCGGCCCAGCACCCCACCGACGAGCAGCATCACCGGCACGACGAGCAACGCCGCAAGCGTGAGCCGCCAGTCGAGGAAGAACATGATCACGACGATCAGCACGATCTGGAACAGCGATCGCACGATCGCCGCCACCGATTGCTCGTAGAACAGCGACACGGCCTCGGTGTCGTTGGTGACCCTGCTCATCAACTGACCCAGCGGCTGCCGGTCGAAGAAGCTGAGGCTGAGCTTCTGCAGATGGTCGAACAGTCGTCGCTGCAACGTGTACAGGCCCCTGGTCGCGGCGCGGGCGAAGATCCGCTCTGCGATTCCCGAGCAGATTCCGTAGACCACCAGGACGACGAAGATCGCCACGATGGTCTGCGCAAGGTCCTCCTTGGTGCCGCCGGGGGTCGAGATCACGGTCACCGCATGCCCGGTCAGCCACGGCAGCGAGATCAGCGCCACGACAGCGACGAAGCGCAGGCCGATGCCGAAGAGGAAGGAGCCTTTGCCCTTGTCCGCGATCATGTAGCCCACGAGCCGGCGCAGCACCGACCACGTCTGACCGTCGGTCTTGGGCGGGCGCAGCGAGGACTTGTCGATCGCCTCGTCGAGCGCCTCGGCACTCGCGGTTGAGGGGCTCATCGGCCTGTCCCTTCGAGTACGTCGGCGCCGAGCTGCGACTCGAAGATCTGCCGATAGAGCTCGGATCTGGCGAGGAGTTCGTCGTGGCTGCCGATCTCGACGATGCGCCCGGCATCCATCAGCACGATGCGATCCAGATTCATCACCGCCGAGATCCGCTGCGCCACATAGATGGTGGTGACGTCGCGGGCGAACTCCGGAATCGCGTCCTGCACGCGGGCCTCGGTGGCGACGTCCAGGGCCGAGGTCGAGTCGTCCAGGATCAGCACGTTGGGTTCGCCCACGAGCGTGCGCGTCATCGACAGCCGCTGACGCTGTCCGCCCGAGAAGTTGTAGCCGCGCCGCGAGACCGGTGCCTCCCAGCCCTCCGGCAGGTTGCCCACGAACTCGAACGCGTCGCCCGCCATGGCGGCATCGATCATCACGTCGTCACTAGCTTCCGGGCTGGCGAACTTGAGGTTCATCCGCACGTCGCCTTCGAATAGCACCGCCTCCTGCAGCGTGACGCCCACCAGCGCGTGCAGCCGGTCGATGCTGTACTCGCGCACATCCACCCCGTCGAGCAGCACCCGCCCGCCGGTGGCGTCGTAGAACCGGGCGATCAGGTTGACGAGCGCCGTCTTGCCCGCGCCGGTCGCCCCCAGGATCCCGATCGTCTCGCCGGGGGCGATGTCCAAGTCAATACCGGCCAGGGCGTCCGGGCCACCGTCGCCGGCGAAGGAGAAGGACACGTCCTCGAACGTCACGCGCCCGGCAACCGCATCCGGGGCATGCTCGCCGGCATCAGCGAGGGTCGGTTCGGTGTCGATGATCTCGTAGATGCGCGAGGCCGACGCCTCGCCGCGGAGCACGAAGGGGATCACGATCGCCAGCAGCGCCAACGGGGCCACGACCAGCGACAGGTACTGCATGAAGGCAGAGATCTGACCCACGGTCATACCCGTGGCGTCGAGTACCTGGTTGCCGCCGAACCACAGGGTGGCGGCGGTGCCAAGCTGGGTGAACACGTTGAGCAGCGGCGTCAGCAACGCGACCGAGAACGCCGCGGTGAACGCGGGCCGGCGCAGGCTCGCCGCCGACTGCTCGAACCGCCAGGACTCCAGGTCCTCGCGGGTGAAGGCCTTCACCACGCGCACACCGGCGAGGTTCTCCTGCAGCAGGTTGTTGACCTCGTCGAGCCGGGACTGGCGCTCGATGTAGGCCTTATCGATGCGGGGTGCGAACAAACCCATCGTGCCGAGCACGAGCGCGGACGCCACAAGCAGGATCCACACCAGCCCCGGCGACGTGAGCAACGCCAGCGCGAACGCGGTCAGCACCATGAACGGCGCCCAGAGCACGAGCATGAGCGCGTACATCACTGCGTTCTGGACGTTGAGCACGTCGGCGCTCAGGCGCACGAGCAGGTTCCCCGTTCGGAACCTGTCGAAGTTGCCGAACGTGAAGCGCTGGATCTGGTCGTAGGCCATGGTCCGCATCGCGTAGCCCGTGCCCTGTGCGAAGAGCACCGCCAACGTGGCCGTCCCGGCCATGAAGACTCCGGACAGCAGCGCCAGCACTGCCATCCAGATGCCGGTGGTGATCACGACCTCAGTGTTCTTGGCCAAAAGGCCGTCGTTGATGATCCGGCCGTTGAGGGCGGCCATCCCGATGGCGCACACGGCTGAGAGCAGGAGCAGCACCTGGGAAAGGATCAGCTGGGTGCGGTACGGCCGGTACAGCTTGAAGATCCGGCGAAGAGACCTGATCACGGCCGCTCCTTCGTTAGGTTGCGGGTCACACGGCACACCCTAGGATCGCGCGACCAAGCGCGGTGCAGGTTTGGGCAGTCCTCCCCGTAGCCGAGGCGCCGGGCCTCTGCCATGCTGTGCGCCTGACGGGGAGGTCGGGTATGTGGCTAGTCACTGGCGGTGCCGGCTATATCGGCGCGCACGTCGTCCGCGCGCTCCTGGCGGATGGACAGCGGGTGACGGTGGTCGACGACCTCACCACCGGATTCACCGGGAGGGTGCCCGACCGGGCGCAGCTGGAGGTCTTCAGCATCCTCGACACCACATCGCTCACCCAGGTCATGACCGACCTCAAGGTTGACGGTGTCGTGCACCTGGCCGCGAAGAAGGCCGCCCCCGAGTCGGTCGAACAGCCCCTGCACTACCTGCAGGAGAACGTCGGCGGGATGATCAGCCTGCTCGGGGCGATGGAGGCGGCCGGCGTCACGCGGCTCGTCTACTCCTCGTCGGCGGCCGTGTACGGGGAGCCGGAAGACGACACCGTGGCACTCACCGAGTCCAGCCGCACGCTGCCGACCAACCCCTACGGCAGCACGAAGCTCATCGGCGAAATGATGATCAAAGACGCAGCCCCCGCGCTGGGCCTGTCATGGGCCGCGCTGCGCTACTTCAACGTCGCGGGCTGCGGGTCCGACGAACTCAGCGACACCTCCGCGAACAACCTCATCCCGCTGGTGCTGCGCGCCCGCGCCGCGGGCCAGCCCGCGCGGATCTTCGGCACCGACTACCCCACGCCGGACGGAACCTGCATACGCGACTACATCCATGTGGTCGACCTCGCCGAGGCACACGTGGCCGCCTGCCGCCTGGTGTCCGGCGACATCACCGCGCCACGCGCTGCCGACGACATCGCAGCCGACCTGGCCGGCGATGGGATCGGTGTGACGCTGAACATCGGCACCGGCACCGGATCCAGCGTCCGCGAGGTGATCGAGTCCGTCGGCCGCGCGCTCGGCGAGAGCGTGCGGGTGAGCGAGGCGCCCCGACGTCCGGGCGATCCTTCAGTGGTGCAGGCCGACCCGGCGCTGGCCGCCGAGGTGCTCGGCTGGCAGGCACAGCACGACCTGGACGACATGACCACGTCGGCCGTCGAGGGGATGGGCTGGCTGGCGCGTCAGGGCTTTATCTGAGTCGCGGCCGCCGCTGCGGACTTAGCCGGTTGCACATCCCACACCGAGCGGGCTCGCGCCGGACGACTGACCCGGCGCCTGCACCGCCTCGGCGACCGCAGTGAGGACTACGGGATCCCAGGTGACCGCAGCAGTCCACGGCAGGCCCGCGCCCTCAGCCATGTCGATCGTGTGGACGTCGGGCCGAACAACGCACGCCCGCACCATCAGCGGCGCACCGCTGATGCCCTGCGCGAGCCCGCTGGACCTGGCCACGATGCCATCGTTGGGCCAGACGTTGGCGTCGCCGCCGGGCAACGTGTGGTACTCACCGGCGATCAAGGTGACCGGGATGCCGTCGAGGTCGGGGCCCTGAGCCACATTCCAACCCGCGGGGCCCTGCAGATCCTGCGTGCCGATCGCGTTCGCCGCCCCCTGCGGCCCTTCGGGCTCGCTGAGTTTGGTCTTGTAGTCCGGCAGCACCTGCAGGCACGTGAGCTCGGTGCCGCACACCGAGAGCGGCAGCGTGCCCTCGGCGTAGTCGGCCGGGTAGGCGCCAGTCCAGGGAGTGCTCAGGGTGGTCAGTGACTCCACCTCGACCCCGCCCGCGAGGCCACTCGAATCCCCCACCGCAGCGCGGGCGAACAATCCACCCATCGAGTGCCCCACGAGGTCGACGGCGGTGACACCATGCTGCTCGCGCAGGTAGGTGAGGAACGCGGCCAGACGGTCGCCGCCAGCGTCGATGCTCGCGGTGGTGTCGATCGTGACGTCCGCGGGCAGCGGCGCCGGGCAGTCCGATGACGGGCCGATCCCCGTTGTCGAGGTGACCTGACCCGGGCCGGCTTGCGCCGGGGCGGTGTAGACCTGGTTCCCCGCGGCGATGAGGCTGTCGCGCAGGGCCGAGACGGAGTTGCCGGCGGACAGTCCCGTCAGGCATTTCTCGGTGGTCGTGGTGTAGGGCGTCTGGGTTGCCAGCCCGGAGACGAGCACGACTGCGTGGCCAGCGGGCGCCGTGGCCGCACTCGAGCTGGCGCTCGGTGAGGCGCCGCCGCCCGAGCCGCACGCCGCGAGCAGCAGCAGCGGGAGGGCCGCGAGGAAGGTGCCAGGTCGCTGCAGGATCGCCACGTCGTCGATGCTATCCGCCGGACCCTGGAGCCGTGCTCCGTCAGCCCTGTTCGCGACCCATTCCGCGGTAGGTCCAGCCGGCCGCGCGCCAGGCGGGCGCGGATAGCGCATTGCGGCCGTCCAGGATTTGCGGCCGGGCGACAATGTGTGCCACCTGCGCGGGGTCGAGCTCGCGGTACTCCCGCCACTCGGTCAGCAACAGCACGACCTCAGCACCGGTGAGAGCACGCTCCAGATCCTGCTCGTACGCGAGCGCCGGGAAGCGCCGCTCGGCGTTCGCGAGCGCCTTCGGGTCGTGCACGACGACGGCGGCGCCCTCGTTCTGGATACGCGCGGCTATGTCCAGCGCAGGGGAGTCCCGTACGTCGTCGGAGTCGGGTTTGAACGCTGCCCCGAGCACGCACACCCGCACCCCGCGAAGCGATCCGCCCACGAGGGCGCGCGTCGCGGTGACCGCGCGGTCGCGTCGGCGGGCGTTGATGTCGTCGACTTCGCGAAGGAACGTCAGCGCCTGGTCCACACCCAGCTCGCCGGCCCGGGCCGAGAAGGCGCGGATGTCCTTGGGCAAGCAGCCACCGCCGAAACCGACCCCCGCACCCAGGAACCGACGCCCGATTCGCTCGTCGTGGCCGATCGCGTCGGCCAGCATCATCACGTCCCCGCCGGTGGCCTCGCACACCTCGGCCATGGCGTTGATGAACGAGATCTTGGTGGCGAGGAAGGCGTTGGCCGCCACCTTGACGAGCTCCGCAGTAACTCGATCAGTCGCCAGGTAGGGAATGCCCTCGGCAATCAGCTCGGCGTACACCTCGCGCATGGCGGCATCAGCCATGTGGCCGGCGGACCCGTCTGGCAGCCCCACGACGATCCGGTCGGGGTGCAGCGTGTCCTGGACGGCGAAGCCCTCCCGCAGGAACTCCGGATTCCACACCAGAGTGGGCAAGGTGCCGTCGCCGGCCCAGTCCTCGGCGATGCGCTGCTCGATCTCGGCCGACGTACCAGCGGGCACCGTGGACTTGCCGGCGATCACGCTGCCCGGGCGAAGGTGCGGGATGAGGGAATCCACTGCCGCCCATACGTAGGTGAGGTCGGCAGCATGGGAGCCGCGCCGCTGCGGCGTTCCGACGCACAGGAAGTGGATGTCGGCGTCGGCGACTTCGGCATAGTCGGTGGTCCAGCGCAGCCGGTCGCCGCCGACCTCCACGAGCAGCTCGTCGAAGCCTGGCTCGAAGAACGGCGCCCGCCCCGATGCCAGCGCCGCGATCCGGGCGCCGTCCACGTCCACGGCCACGACATCGAACCCAAGCTTGGCCATCGAGGCCGCATGAACAGCACCGAGGTACCCGGCACCGATGACTGACAGCTTCATGCGCGTCCTCCTGACCGCCGAAAGCGGCTCGCAACGGGCGATGACCCGCACCTTGATCGGGGCCGAGTCAGAGTAACCGTCCGTGCCCCCGCGGCCGTTGACGCCGTGCCCGATGGCCGCCTCAGGCGCGGAACTTGTATCCGAGTCCACGCACAGTCAGCAGGTACTCCGGCGAACTGGGATTCCGCTCGATCTTGGAACGCAGCCGCTTGACGTGCACGTCCAGCGTCTTGGTGTCGCCCACGTAGTCGCTGCCCCAAACGCGATCGATGAGCTGGGACCGCGTGAGCACGCGGCCGGCGTTGCGCACCAACTGCTCGAGCAGATCGAACTCCTTTAGCGGCAGCCGCACCTCCTCGCCGGAGATCTCGACCACATGGCGGTCGGTGTCAATCCGCACGGGCCCCGCGGCGACCACCATCTCCGGCGCCTCGCCGTTGCTCGGAGTCCTGCGGCGCATGACTGCGCGGATGCGCGCGAGCAACTCGGGCTTGGAGAACGGCTTGGTCACGTAGTCGTCGGCACCGAGCTCGAGGCCAACCACCTTGTCGAGTTCGGTGTCCTTAGCGCTGACCATGATGATGGGCACCCCGGAGATGCCGCGAATCTGCCGGCACACCTCGGTGCCCGGGACCTCGGGCAGCATCACGTCGAGCAGAACGAGGTCCGGGTGCCACACGCCGAACAGGCGCAGGCCCTCGGTGCCCGTGGCCGCCACTTGGACCTCAAACCCCTCCTTGCCCAACATGTAGGACAGGGCCTCGCTGAACGATTCTTCATCCTCGACCACCAGGATCCTGGTCACGGTCACTCCTCACCGTCTCTGGTCAGGCGACCGGCACCACGCCGAGCCAGACGTCCCAGCACCCTTGCCTCAGCCATCCGTGCCCTCCGCCAGGTAGGCCGCATCAACAGATCCGTCATCGGCCGCGGGCCGGTACGCGGGAAGTCGCAACGTGAAGGTGCTGCCCTCCCCTTCCACTGACCACACAGTCACATCGCCGCCGTGGTTGTTGCACACGTGCTTGACGATGGCCAGGCCCAGGCCGGTGCCGCCGGTGATCCGCGAACGTGCCGGGTCCACCCGGTAGAAGCGCTCGAAGATCCGCTCGAGTTCTTTCTGCCCGATCCCCATGCCCTGGTCGCTGACGGAGATGTTTACGATCCCGTCGCGATCGGCCACCCCGACGGCGACGCGGGTCCGTGGCTTGGAATATGACACGGCGTTGGCCAGGAGGTTTCGCAGGGCAGTGACGAGTTGGTCCTCGACCCCGAAGATGTGCAGGTTGGACTCGCCGCCACTGACGAGTTCGATCTCCTCGCTGCGGGCCATCATCCCCACCGCGTCGAGGGCCTCGGCGACGATGAAGTCGACGCTCACCGGCCTGGCGCTGTCCAGCGGCTGATCGCCCTGCAACCGGCTGAGGTCGATCAGGTCCGCCACCAGGTTGGTCAGCCGCGAGCACTCCATCCGCATGCGGTCGGCGAAGCGGAGCACCTCGACCGGCTCGTTGGCGGCTTCAGACACCGCCTCCGCCAGCAGCGACAGCGCCCCGACCGGGGTCTTGAGCTCGTGCGACACGTTGGCCACGAAGTCGCGGCGCACGGTGTCCACCCGGCGTGCGCCGGAGAGATCCTCGACGAGCAGCAGCACTGTGCCGTCGCCAAGCGGAGCCGCCCGCACCCGCAGCTCCAGCGCGCCCTTGGCCAGCGACGGCCGCCGGATATCCACGTCGTACTCACGGGTGATGCCGTCGCGGTGCACCTCGCCGACCATCGAGCGCATCTCGACGCTGGAGAGCCGGTCGGACACGATGAGGCCAAGACTCACGGCGCGGGCCGAAGCCCGGGCGATGATCCCGGTCGCACCGTCCACCAGCACCGAGGCGCCCGGCAGCACGCCGAGCAGCTGTCCGATGGGCAGGAACTCCCCCTCGGACTCCACATCCGTCAATGCGGTGCGGGCTCGGCGCAATTTGGTCGACTGCCACCAATAGAGCGTGCCGAGCACACCGGCGAGCACACCGAGGACCGCCACAGCGATCACCAGCGCGACGTCCACGCACACAGGATAGGCGCTGCGATGGCCGGAGCGCCGATGGCTCCGGGTGCGCCTGCGGCGAACAGCTGTGACCGCGGTGGGCCGGTAGCCCTATCCTGGCGGGGTGCGGGAGGCCTATCGAGAGTCAGTGCAGGAGATCGACACCCTGCTGATCGAGATGACCCGCTTGGTCGGTCGAGCGATGAGCCGCGCCACCCAGGCGCTGCTGGACGCCGACCTCGACGCCGCCGAACAGGTCATCTCGGAGGACGCCCGCCTGGACGAGATCAACACCCAGATCGACGAGCGCGCGACCCAGATCGTGGCGCTCCAGCAGCCAGTCGCCGGCGAGCTTCGGCGCCTACTGTCCGCGCTTCGCATCGCCTCGTCGCTGGAGCGCATGGGCGATCTGGCAACCCACCTGGCCAAGACCACTCGGCTGCGCTACCCCAACACGGTGGTGCCGGTCGAGCTGCGCGGAGTGATCTCGGATATGGGTGCGGTCGCCCAGCGCATCGTGCACCAGACCGGCGCTGCCATGGCTTCGCACAGCATCGAGCAGGCCGAGCGGGCGGTCAGCACCGACGAGGACATGGATCGGCTGCACCGCGAGATGTTCAACATCATGCTGTCGCCCGCCTGGACCCACGGCGTCGAAGCGGCGATCGACCTGACCCTGGTGTCGCGGTTCTACGAGCGGTTCGCCGACCACGCCGTCACCATCAACAAGCGCATCGTCCACATCGTCACCGGCGAGCCGTACGACCGGACCCCCGGGCAATGAGCCGATCCGCTCGGAACGGCTCGCGGATCCCCGCAGTGCGCCGGGTCGCAGTGCTTTCGATGCACACGTCGCCGCTCGCCCAGCCGGGCACCGGCGACGCCGGCGGCATGAACGTATATGTCTGGGAGACGGCCACCCGGATGGCCGCCGCGGGCGTGGGCGTCGAGGTGTTCACCCGAGCCACCTCGGCGAGCGAGCCGGACACCCTGCACCCACTGCCCGGGCTGACGGTGCACAACATCACCGCGGGCCCTTTTCAGGGGTTGAGCAAGGACGACCTGCCTGGTCAGATGTGCGCTTTCACCGCGGGCGTGTTGCGCGCCGAGGCGGCGCGCCCGGAGGGCTGGTACGACGTCATCCACTCCCATTACTGGCTCTCCGGCCAGGTGGGCTGGGTCGCGGCAGAGCGCTGGAACTCGCCGCTCGTGCACTCGATGCACACCATGGCGCTCGTGAAGAACCGCGACCGCGGACCGGCCGACGCCGACGAGCCCAATACCCGCGCGATCGGCGAGCGACAGGTCGTCGACGTCGCCGACGCCCTGGTGGCGAACACGGACGCCGAAGCCGCCGACCTCGTGGATCTGTACGGCGCAGATCGGCAACGGGTGTCGGTGGTCCACCCAGGGGTGGACCTGCAGCAGTTCGCCCCCGGCGATCAGCAGCGCGCCAGACTCGCCCTTGGCCTACCGACCGACCGACCGATCATCGTCTTCGTCGGCCGATTGCAGCCGCTCAAGGCCCCGGACCTGCTGCTAGACGCCGTGGCACATATGACGACGCAGTCGGCTGGCGGAGCCGAGCCGGTGCTGGTGGTCTGCGGCGGGCCGTCAGGCAATGGCAGCAGCATGCCGGAGCGGCTGCGGGCGCAGGCCCGCAGGCTGGGCATCGACGACCGCACCATCTTCCTGCCGCCGCTGCCGAAGGACCTACTCGCCGATCTCTACCGGGCAGCGACGGTGGTCGCCGTACCGAGCCACTCCGAGTCGTTCGGACTCGTCGCGATCGAGGCTCAAGCCAGCGGCACCCCGGTTGCCGCGGCCGCCGTCGGCGGTCTGACCACGGCGGTCGCCGATGGCCGCTCCGGCCTGCTGGTGGACGCACACACCGCAGCGGACTGGGCCGACGCACTCGACCGCGTATGCCGGCAGCCCGCCTACCGCGAGCACCTGGCGGCAGGAGCGCGCCGGCAGGCGGAGCAGTTCGGCTGGGAGCGCACCACCGGCGAGCTGCTGGACGGCTACTCGCAGGCGATCGCCACGTCGACCTTCGCCGGCGCGGGGTTGATGGGCGCGTAGGACCATGACCGGACCCCAGGTGGACGCCCGCGCCGCGGCAGTCGTCGACGACTGGTGCACGGTGAACGAGATCGAGGTCGAGCGCACCGGCCCCGGCGAGTTCGCGATCGTGCTGCCGGGTGAGCAGAAGCTGCGTTCGACGGTGTCGGTCACGGTCGGTGCCCAGACGGTGGTCATCAACGCGTTCGTCATCCGCCACCCGGACGAGAACACCGACGCCGTCCACCGCTTCCTGCTGCGGCGCAACCTGGCCATGTTCGGCCTGGCCTACGCCATCGATCACCTCGGCGATGTGTTCCTGGTCGGCACCCTGCCGTCGGCCGGGCTGAACGACGACGACTTCGACCGCTTGATGGGCAGCGTCCTGCTCAACGCCGACGCGGTGTTCAACCAGCTGCTGGAGATGGGCTTCGCCACGGCGATCCGAGCGGAGTGGGAGTGGCGCCTGCGCGCCGGCGAGAGCACTCGCAACCTGGCTGCCTTCGAGCACTTGGCGCCCGAGCGGCCCCAGTAGTCGCAAACACGGCCGACGACGGGCAGACTGAGGGCCATGAGCGACGAGTACACCCTGATCCTGCTTCGCCACGGCCAGAGCCGCTGGAACGAGCTGAACCTGTTCACCGGCTGGGTGGACGTCGACCTGACGGCGAAGGGCGAGACTGAGGCGCTGCGGGGCGGCGAACTGCTGGCCGAGTCCGGCCTGCACCCGGACGTGGTGCACACCTCGCTGTTGCGCCGCGCCATTCGCACCACCAACCTGGCCCTCGAGGCAGCCGACCGGCTGTGGATCCCGGTGCACCGCTCGTGGCGGCTGAACGAGCGTCACTACGGCGCGCTGCAGGGCAAGAACAAGAAGGAGACCCTGGAGACGTACGGCGAGGAGCAGTTCATGCTCTGGCGCCGCTCCTACGACACTCCTCCCCCGCCCATCGACCCCGACGACGAGTTCGCCCAAACCCACGACCCGCGCTACTCCCGTTTGGCGCCGGAGGAGCGGCCGGCGACCGAGTGCCTGAAGGACGTCGTGGACCGCATGCTGCCCTACTGGTACGACGCCATCGTGCCCGATCTGCGCGACGGCAACACGGTGCTCGTCGGTGCGCACGGCAACTCCCTGCGGGCGCTCGTCAAGCACCTCGACCGCATCTCGGATGAGGACATCGCGGCGCTCAACATCCCGACCGGAATTCCGCTGGTGTACCGACTCGACTCCGACCTGCGGCCGATCGTGCCCGGCGGCGAGTACCTGGACCCGGCGGCCGCCGCGAACGCGGCAGCCGCGGTGGCGAACCAGGGTCGCTGAGCCGACGATGACGACTGCGCTCATCACCGGTGCGACGTCGGGAATCGGCCTGAGCATCGCCCGGCAGCTGGCCGGCCACGGTCACGACCTGGTGCTCGTCGCCCGCGATGCCGAGCGGCTGGCGCAGGTGGCCGACGAGATCACCCTGCAGTTCGGCCGGGAGTGCGAGGTGCTTCCGGCGGACCTGGCCGACCTCGACCAGTCCCGCGAGGTCGAGGCGCGACTCGCCGACGACACGCGACCCGTCGAGTGGCTGGTGGCCAACGCCGGCTTCGGCATACGCGAGCCCTTCGACGCCAGCACGGTCGAGGCCGAGCAGGCGATGATCGACATCCTGGTCAGCTCACCCATGCGGCTCGCTCATGCCGCCCTGCCGGGGATGCTCAGCCGGGGTCGGGGCCGCATCCTGATCGTGTCCAGCGTCGCCTCGTTCGCGCCGATGGGCACCTACTCCGCGGCGAAGGTCTGGGCCACCTGCTTTGCCGAGAGCCTGCAGATGAAGTACGGCGCGGCCGGAGTGCACACCACCGCGCTGTGCCCCGGTTACACCCGCACCGAGTTCCACGAGCGCGCGGACATGGACGTGGACAGCCTGCCCGACTACCTCTGGCTGGACGCCGACGCTGTGGCCGCGGCGGGCATCAAGGCATGCGAGGCGGGTAAGGCGATGAGCATCCCCGGAGCGATCTACAAGGGGGTCTACGGGCTGACCGAGATCGTGCCCCGCTCGGTGAAGCGCATTATCGTCGGCCGCATGCAGTAGGGGCTTGGTACCCGCTACCCGCCGCCCGAGCGGCTGTCGCTTCCTGCCAGCGCCGCCACCGCGTGGTCGATGCGCTCGTAGACCTCTCCGATGTCGCGTTCCAGGTCGGCGCGCGCGACCGCTTTGGACGACCATCCCAAGGCCGTTGCCACGGCGAACTTGACGCCCTGCTCATTGCACCACTCGGCTAGCCGTCGCAGCGCTGTGGCGCCGGTGTAGTCGATGTCCGTGACGCCGGAGAAGTCCAACACGACCACGGGCGCCAGCGCGCCCGGGCCCATCTGTGCCTTCAGACCGAGTGCCGCTGCCCGGACGTCGGCCGCGAACCAGTTCGCGTTGCCGAACCAGAGCGGCCCGCCAAGCCGCAGGACGATGACGCCGGGGCGCCGTCTGGCCTCCGGCTCCTGGTAGATCGGCCGCCAACTGCGGTCGGCGCCGGGCAGGCGGCCCATCTCGACCACCAGCGGCCGGGCGGTGCGCTCCACCCGCTCCAGCAGGGTGTAGACGACCGCGACCAGCACTCCGATCTCCACGCCGAAGACGACCACCGCCGCCGCCGTCCCCAGGGTGACCGCGAGCGTCCGCTTGCTGAAGCGCGCGATCCGCCTGATCTCGGGCACGTCCACGATCGTGATGGCGACGGTCACGAGGACGGCGGCAAGCGTGGCAGTGGGCAGGTACTCCAAGAGGCCACCGCCGAACACCAGCACGGCTGCGACGACCACCGCCGCGACAAGTGCGGCGAGCTGGCTGCGAGCTCCGGCGTTGATGGCGGCGCGGGTGGAGGTGACCGATGCGCTCGCGGGAAAGCCGCCGAGCACGCTCGCGAACAGGTTGGCGCCGGCCAGCGCCCGAAGATCGCCGTTCGTGGCGTCCGGCCCGGTGTTGTGCTCGTTGGCCTGGCGCGACACCGCTGCGGTCTGGGCCAGCGCCAAGAGCATGATCGCCAGGGCGGTCGGCAGCAGGAACTTCAGATCCGACAACGCAGGCAGGTGCGGCGCGGGCAGGCCGGAAGGCACCGATCCGACCGTAGGCAGGCCAGCGTCCCGAAGACCGAGCACCGCCGTCGCAAGACCACCGATCACGACAACGAGCAGGGTGAGGGGGAACCGGGGCCCCAGCAACCACCCGAGTCGGAGCATCACGAGGCCGACCACGAACAGCGCCACTGACAGCCAATTGACGTCGCCCAGCTCGTGCAGTACCTCAAAGGCCTTGGAAGGCGTGGTGGTGGCCTGGATGGACAGGCCCAGCGCCGCTGGTATCTGCGAGATGATGACGATCACCGACAGCCCAGCCATAAGCCCGACGATCACTGAGCGCGACAGCAGGTCGGCCAGCCACGTCGCCCGCAGCAGCACCACTGCCACCAGCATGACGCCCACGAGCAGCGCGACGGTGCCGGCCATCCGGGCGTACTCAGTGGCGCCCAGCGCAGCGGCAGTGGCGAGCCCTGCAGCAATCACCGGCGCAATTGCACCCTCCGCGCACAGGACGAGGGCCCCGGTGCGCGCCAGCAGTATCGTCGCGAGAGCGCCGGCGAGGAACGTGTACAGGCCGGTGACTGTGGGCATCCCGGCCAGGGTGGCGATGGCCAGCTGGGACGGCAGCGCGAGCGCGGCGAAGGTCAGGCCGGCCAGCAGGTCGCCGGCCAGCCACGACCGGTGGTAACCCGCGAAACTCGAGAGCACCGGCCACGGTCGGCGCTCGGCGTCGAGTCCCTGCTGGGCATCAACCTCCACACCTCTGACGCTAGTCCTGATCGGTGGCGCTAGCCTCAACGAGGTGGACGACTTCAGCCGCCTGATCCCTCGTATGCGCCCGCACACCGCGTCGGTCTTCGGCGAGTACTCGGCGTTGGCCGTGCAGTTGGGCGCGGTCAACCTTGGACAGGGGTTCCCCGATACGGACGGCCCGCAGCTGGTCAAGGACGTCGCCATCGCCGCGATCGCGGGTGGCTCCGCCAACCAGTACCCGCCCCGGCACGGGCTCCCCGACCTGCTCGAGGCCGTCTGCGAGCACCAGCAGCGCTTCTACGGCCTGCGCTACGACCCGGCCACCGAGGCGGTGATCGGCACCGGCGCCAGCGAGTTGATCGCGGCGGCGCTGCTGGCCCTGGTGGACATGGGCGACGAGGTGATCGTCCCCGAGCCGTGGTTCGACGTGTACGGCGCCGGCATCTCGCTGGCGGGCGCGGTACAGGTCGGCGTGCCGATCCTGCGCACGACGGCTGGCTTCCGGCTGGATGTGCCGGCCATCGAGGCGGCCGTCACCGAGCGGACCCGCGCCATCCTGCTCAACAACCCGCACAACCCCACCGGCGCCGTCTTCGACGCCGAACAACTCTACGAACTCGCGGCGGTCGCGCAGCGCCACGACCTGATCGTGCTGAGCGACGAGGTCTACGAGCACATCGTGTTTCCTCCTGCCCAACACGTGCCGATGGCGACGGTGCCCGGCATGCGCGAGCGGACGGTCACGCTAGGCAGCGGCGGTAAGACCTTCTCGCTGACCGGGTGGAAGGTGGGCTGGGCGACGGGCCCGGCGGACCTGATCGCGGCAGTGCGGGTGGTGCGCCAGCACATGTCATACGTCAGCGGCGGGCCGTTCCAACCGGCTATCGCCGTCGGACTGCGGCTGGGCGACGCCTACTTCGACGGGCTCGTGGCGCAGATGGACACCGGGCGGTTGCTGCTATCGGACGGGCTGACCGAGCTGGGCTTGGACGTAGTGCCGACGGCGGGGTCCTACTTCCTCGTCACGGATGCCGCGGCGCTGGGCTGGGCCGATGGCGCGGCTTTCGTCGATCACATCGTCCGCCGGGCCGGCGTGGTGGCCATCCCGGTCGGCCGGCTGAGCAGCAGCGACGCCGGCCAGGAACTCGTCCGCTGGACGTTCTGCAAGCGACCCGAAGTGCTCAGCGAAGCGCTGCGCCGACTCGCCGCGACTGATCTGCGGGCACCGGATCGACCATGATCATTGAGGTAGACGTGCGCGTAGGGCGCCTCTCTAACTCAATGATCATGACGGGGCACTGCGCCGGCGACCCGGGCCACCACACGCGCCAGCGGGCGGGCGGCCACCTCGTCCCGCTCGGGCAGTTCCACCACCTCGAAACCCCGCAGCCGAGCCGATAGCGCGCCGTCGGCCGTCCCCGACTGGGCCACGTCCGTGGCGACCCACCAGACCGGCGCATCGGGCCAGTCCATCGACGGCGCCGGTGACGGCGCATCGACCAGTACATAGCCGGTCACGAGTCGGCCCGCCGCTCGTTGGGACAGCGCGAGGGCCGGCAGCAACCGCGCGGCCTCGCCGCGAGCCAGGACCACCAGCGGACCGGGCACCTCGTTGGACCGCAGCCAGATGGCCACCGCCGCCACCCGCCTCGCGTCGGCAAGCACCGCCGGCAGATCGGCCTGCTGCACCCCCACCGCGGGCACACGCACCTGCAGCCCCATGCCGACGAGCTCGGCCGCGAGCGGCTCCGCCGCAGCCTCGTCAGCCAGCATCAGCACCCCGGCGATAACCATGTCGCAAGCCTGCCGCAGCCACAGGCGGTCCGCACGGCACCCCCTAGAGTGAGACTGTGACTGATACCCGCGAGGCCCTCCTCGAACGCATCAAGAACGACGCCGTGGTGCACGGCAAAGTGATCCTCTCCAGTGGCCAGGAGGCTGACTACTACGTCGATCTGCGCAGGGTCACACTTGCGGCCAACGCCGCGCCGCTCGTCGGCCAGGCCATGCTCGACCTCACTTCGGCACTGGACTACGACGCGGTCGGCGGCCTCACGCTGGGCGCCGACCCGGTGGCCACGGCGATGCTGCACGCCGCCGCTGCGCAGGGCCGTCAACTCGACGCTTTCGTCGTGCGCAAAGAGGGCAAGGCGCACGGTCTGCAGCGGCGCATCGAAGGCCCGGACGTCGCCGGGAAGCGCGTGTTGGCTGTGGAGGACACCTCGACCACCGGGGGATCGGTGCTCACCGCGGTGGAAGCCCTGCGCGAGGCCGGCGCCGAAGTCGTCGGCGTCGCTGTCATCGTCGAGCGCGGGGCTCGGCCCAAGGTGCAGGACGCGGGACTGCCGTACCTGGCCGTCTTCGAGCTCAGCGACCTCGGACTCGGCTAGGAACCCTGCTCGACGGCCGAGCGGGCCTTCTCGCGCCGGTGCTTGAGGTACTCGTAAACGATCGGCAAGACCGAGATCAACACGACCAGGATCAGGATGACCTCGATGTTGTTCTTCACCCACTCGATGTTGCCCAGGAAGTAGCCGAGCAGCGTCACGCCGGTCGCCCAGAGGATGCCGCCGATCGTGCTGTAGATCACAAACTGCCGGTAGTCCATCCGCGCAACCCCGGCGATGGCGGTGATGAACGTGCGCACGATGGGCACGAATCGGGCCAGCACGATCGCCTTGTTTCCGTACTTCTCGAAGAACTCGTGGGTCTTGTCAACGTACTCCTTGCGGAAGAACCGGGAGTCCTCCTTGTTGAACAGCTTCGGCCCGGCCTTATAGCCGATCCAGTACCCGACCATGTTGCCGATGATGGCGGCGGCCGTGAGGAGCAGGCACACCAGCCAAATCGGCAAGGTGATGTACAGGCCCTGGGCCACGAACAGACCCGTGACGAAGAGCAGCGAGTCGCCCGGCAGGAAGAAGCCGATGAGCAACCCGGTCTCGGCGAAGATGATGAGGATGACGCCCACCAGGGCGAAGGTGCCGAGCGACTTGAGCAGTTCCTCGGGGTTGAGGAAGTCCGAGATCCCAGCAGTGAGGGTGGTGAGGATTTCCAGCACCCCATCAGGCTACCTGCGGCTTGCGCCGTCATCTGGCACCGCGGCCCCGCCCCGCCTGGCGCGCCGGCGGCCTAAGGCCGCGCGCCACACTGTTGTGGCGCGGCGCGGCTCCTGATCCACACCACGAGCCCGATCAGAAGACTGCCGGCCACGACGACCAGTGCCACCAGCAGGGCGACATCACGCAGCCAAGGCACCTGGTAGGCGAAGTAGCCGAGTGCCACAAGCCCGACGCCCCAGCACAAGGCGCCGACCGCGTTCGCCACCCCGAATCGCAACCGGGGCATCCGCGCCAGTCCAGCCGCGAAGGGCACGAACGTCCGGGCCCAAGGGATGAATCGGGCGACCACGAGCGAGATCCCACCGTAACGGGCGTAGAAGGCCTCGGCCCGGTCCACGGCGATCCGGACCCGCTCGCCCCGCCGGTCGACGTAGGGCCTGCCGTAGGTGGCGCCCAGGCTGTAGCCCACCTGATCACCCGCCACGGCGGCGAGGAACACGCCGGCCGCCAGCAGGGCGGGATTGACACCACCAGGGGCGGCCGACAGCAGCCCCGCCGCGAACAGCAGCGAGTCCCCCGGCAGCAGGAACCCCAGCAGCAGGCCGGTCTCGGCAAACACGACGCCCCAGACGACCAGGCACAGCGCCCATCCGGACAGTCCCGCCATCCAGCCGTCCACGCTCAACCGGGGCGACAGTGCCGGCACATGCGGCACACTCGGTTCATGACACGCATCGTAGTGATCGGCGGCGACGCCGCGGGCGCGTCGGCAGCCTCGCAGATCAAACGCCGCCGACCGGACTGGGACGTGGTCATGATCGATCGCGGTACCCACACCTCCTACGCCGCCTGTGGCCTGCCGTACTGGGTCGCCGGTGAGATTGGCGAAGAGGACTCGCTAATAGCGCGCACCCCGGCGGCGCACCGCACCAACGGCATCGACGTGCGGATGTCCACCGAGGCGACGGCCCTCGACCTCGACGCCCAATCGGTTCAAGTGCACAGCGCACAGACCGACGCGGAGGAGTCGATCGGCTTCGACCACGTGGTCATCGCGACTGGCGCCGCTCCCGTCGTCCCTCCCATCCCTGGTGCTGACGCCGCGAATGTCGGCGTCGTACACACCATCGACGGCACCCGCGCCCTGCTCGAGCGGACCTTGGCACTGGCCGACGGCGAACCGCCGCGGCGGGCAGTGGTGGTCGGCGCCGGTTTCATCGGCGTCGAAATGGCCGAGGCCTTCGGGTCCCGAGGCCTGTCCGTGACCGTCATTGACCTGGCCGATGGGCCGATGACCAGTCTGGACGCCGACATGTCCACGCTGCTCCAACGCGTCATGGAGACGCAGGGCATCGACTGCCAATTCGGCCAGGCCGTCCGCGCAATCGAAGTCGGCACCGACGGCCTGGCCACAGCCGTCACCACCGATGCCGGCACCTATCCGGCCGACATCGTGGTGCTGGCCCTGGGCGTGCGGCCCAACACCTCGATCGCGGTCGAGGCCGGCCTGCCGACAGGCAGCGCCGGGGGGCTGCTCACCGACCGCAGCCAACACGTCCAGGGGCACGCCAACATCTGGGCGGCCGGCGACTGCACGGAGCCCTTCCACCGGCTCCTGCGCCGCCCGGTATTCCTGCCGCTGGGCACGCACGC
Organism: Candidatus Nanopelagicales bacterium; assembly: GCA_044326505.1. GTDB lineage: Bacteria > Actinomycetota > Actinomycetes > S36-B12 > UBA10799 > JACJWR01. The sequence continues at coordinate 23,968 of JBIRBF010000010.1, forward strand.
CAACAAGCAAGGGCGCGTGGCCGGGATGAACATCGCCGGGGGGTGCCTGACCTTTGAGGGGGTGATCGGTACGGCGATCACCCGCGTCGGGAACGCGCACGTGGCGCGCACCGGGCTGACTGAGCGGGAAGCGGCGGCTGAGGGGCTGCCGTACGTGTCCGCCATGACCCAGACCGCCGTGATCGCCCACTACATGCCCGACTCCGGCCAGATGGCCGTGAAAGTGGTGGCCGACGCAGCCTCAGGACGGTTGCTCGGCGGCCAGATACTGGGCGACTCGGCACTCGCCGCCAAACGCATCGACACCCTGGCCACGGCAGTCTGGACCGGCATGACGGCCGAGGAGCTCACCGGTGCGGATCTGTCCTACGCACCGCCGGTGTCGCCGGTGTGGGATCCAGTCCAGACGGCGGCCCGCCAGATCGCCGGCAAACTGCAGCGCTGACGGGCGCGTCCGGCCGACGGGCGCGTCTGCCGACCGCCGCGAGACGCCGGAAGGGCATCGCGCGATCTTCTCTGCCAGGATTGGCGACGGACCCACCGATCAGAAGGAGACCCGCATGCCCATCGCCACCCCAGAGGTCTATGCCGAGATGCTCGACCGGGCCAAGGCTGGCAAGTTCGCCTACCCGGCGATCAATGTCACCTCGTCATCGACTCTGAACGCTGCCCTGCAGGGCTTCGCGGACGCAGAAAGCGACGGGATCATCCAGTTCTCGTGGGGCGGCGCCGAGTTCGCGTCCGGCCAGCGCGTCAAGGACATGGTGACCGGCGCGGTGGCGCTGGCTGAGTTCGCCCACGTTGTGGCGGAGAAGTATCCCATCAACATCGCCCTGCACACCGACCACTGTCCGATGCAGAAGCTGGACGGCTACATGCGTCCGCTCGTGGACATCTCGCTCGAGCGGGTGGCGCGCGGCGAGCAGCCGCTCTTCCAGTCCCACATGTGGGACGGCTCGGCGATCCCGCTGGCCGAGAACCTCGACATCGCCGAGGAACTGCTCGACAAGTGCCACCGCGCCAACATGATCCTCGAGATCGAGATCGGTGTCGTCGGCGGCGAGGAGGACGGCATCGAGGCCACGCACGACGCCAAGCTGTTCTCGACCCCCGAGGACGGCCTCGCCACGGCGGCCAAGCTCGGCCTCGGCGAGCGCGGTCGCTACATGGTCGCTGCGACCTTCGGCAACGTCCACGGTGTGTACAAGCCGGGCAACGTGGTGCTCACCCCGTCGATCCTGAAAGACATCCAGGACGCGGTGGCTGCGCAGTACGGCAAGCCCGAGCCGTTCGACCTGGTGTTCCACGGCGGCTCCGGCTCGCTGCTGTCCGAGATCCGCGAGGCCTTGGACTACGGCGTGATCAAGATGAACGTGGACACGGACACCCAGTACACCTACACCCGTCCGGTGGCCAACTGGATGTACACCAACTACGCCGGCGTGCTCAAGGTCGACGGCGAGGTCGGCAACAAGAAGCAGTACGACCCGCGGGCGTGGATGCGCCAGGGTGAGGACGGCATGGCCGCCCGCGTCGTGGAGGCCTGCACCGACCTGCGCAGCGTCGGCACCAAGATGTCGTGACCTCTGCGATCGTCGTCGGCGGCGGGATCAGCGGGATCGCCGCCGCCGGCGCGCTCGCAACGGCACCGCAGCCGGTGCCGCGCATCGACGTCGTCGATCGCGGCCACCGGCTCGGAGGTCGTATGGCTGTGCGCACGCTCCGCCACGGACCCTGGGCCGGCCACATCGTGGACCTGGGAGCGTCGTACTTCACCGTCGGCCGCCCGGAGTTCGGCGCGCTCGTGGACGACTGGTTGGCGCGTGGCCTGGCCCGGCCCTGGTCGGACAGGTTCGCCGTTATCGGCGCCGACGGCCACCTGGACGTCCATGAGGGTCCGATGCGCTTCGCCGCCCCCGCGGGTCTGCGTTCGCTGGTGGAGAGCCTGGCCGAGGCCCTCCCCGCCGACGTCCGAGTGAGGTCGGCGGCCGAGGCAGGGCAGTTGCGCCGCGGGACGGGCGATCGCTGGGCGCTCGACGTCAGCGCGGTGTCCGGCGCCAACGCCCCGGCCGACGCCGAGGAGCCCCGGGCGATGCCGATGGGGGCCGACGTCGTCGGCCTGTGCCAACCCACGTCGCAAGCGCTGCAACTGTTGCGCTCGTCGCCCGCCAACGACGATCTGGCGGGCCTGGCGGATGCCTGCGCGCCTCGGCGCTACGAACCGCTGCTCTCGCTGGTGGCGCAGTGGCCCACCCGCAGCTGGGACGCCTTCTCTGGCTGCTTCGTCAACGGCGACCCCACCATCGGCTTCATCGCCGACGACGGCGACCGGCGCGGTGACGGCGCGGCAGTCCTGGTGGCCCACAGCACGCCCGGCTTCGCGCGGCCGTTCCTGTCCGACCCCGACAGGGCCACCGAGCAGTTAGTCGCTGCAGTCAGACGACTGCTCGACATCGGCGCGCCAGTGACGGCCGAGGTGAAGCGCTGGGCCGCGGCACGACCTGCGACGGACGACGGCGGGGGCGCTGACGGGCGCTTCCTGCTCGACCCTAGCGGCGTCGGCGTCGCAGGGGATGCTTTCAGCCAGCGGCCACGGATCGAAGCGGCCTGGTTGTCCGGCCGTGCCCTCGGCTCGGCACTGGCCGCACTGGCCGCCGCTTCGTAGCTTCCGGCGCGTAGGCTAAGCGCCGCGGGACACGCCGCGACAAAGGGGACCACACACATGCCAGCCATCGTGCTCGTCGGCGCTCAGTGGGGCGACGAGGGCAAGGGAAAGGCCACCGACCTGCTCGGCGGCCGCGTCGACTACGTCGTCCGCTACCAGGGCGGCAACAACGCCGGCCACACCGTGGTGATCGGCGACGAGAAGTACGCTCTGCACCTGCTCCCCAGCGGCATCCTCAGCCCGGCGACGGTTCCGGTGATCGCCAACGGCGTGGTGGTGGATCCGGCTGTGCTCATGCGCGAGATCCAAGGCCTCGACGAGCGCGGAATCGACACCTCCCGGCTGCGTATCTCGTCCAATGCCCACCTCATCGCGCCGTACCACATCGAGGTGGACAAGGTCTCCGAGCGCTTCCTGGGCAAATCCCGCATCGGCACCACGGGCCGCGGCATCGGCCCGGCCTATATGGACAAAATCGGCCGGATCGGCCTGCGGGTGCAGGACCTGTTCGACCCCGGGATCCTGCAGGCCAAGATCACCGCAGCGCTGGACACTCGCAACCAGATGCTGGTCAAGGTATTCAACCGCCGCGCCCTCGACCCGGAGCGGATCACGCAGGAGCTGCTCGCCTACGCCGAGCCGCTCGCACCGATGGTCGCCGACACCTCGCTGCTGCTCAACCGCGCACTCGACCACGAGCAAGTCGTGCTGCTGGAGGGTTCGCAGGGAACGCTGCTCGACGTGGACCACGGGACGTACCCGTTCGTGACCTCGTCCAACCCCACCTCCGGCGGGGCCTGCGCCGGCGCCGGCATCGGACCCACCCGCATCACGCGCGTGGTTGGGATCCTCAAGGCCTACACGACCAGGGTCGGGTCGGGCCCGTTCCCCACGGAGCTGTTCGACGCCGACGGCGAGACGCTGCGGCGCGTCGGCGGGGAGGTCGGGGTCACCACCGGCCGGGACCGCCGCTGCGGCTGGTTCGACGCCCTCATCGCCCGCTACGCCTCGCGGGTCAACGGGCTGACCGACGTCTTCCTCACCAAGCTGGATGTGCTCAGCGCGTTCGACCAGATCCCCGTGTGTGTGGCCTACGAGGTGGACGGCCAGCGGGTGGAGGAGTTGCCGGCAAACCAGACCGAGTTCCATCACGCCACACCGGTCTACGAGGTGCTGCCCGGGTGGCGCCAGGACATCTCGGGCGCACGCACCCTGGATGACTTGCCGCCCAACGCGCGCTCCTACGTCGAGTTCCTGCAGGATGCGTCGGGCTGCCGGATATCGGCCATCGGCGTCGGTCCGGACCGCAACGCCACGATCAGCCTGCGGGACTTGATCTACTAGCCCGCCCCGCAGGCCGCACGCGGCTTCAGTGTTGCGCGGCTCAGATGAACAGCAGCTGCGCGCCGTCGGTCATCTCGATGAAGTCGCTGGCGTTGATGATGCCTGAGACGTCGTCGCGCAGGTCGGCTTCCTCGAGCTTGTTCATGTCCGCCGACATCCGGCAGGCCCACAGGGTGCCGCCGGCCGCCACGATCTGATCGAGGAAGTCCGGCACCTCGGGGATACCCAGATCCGCGATCTGCTGCTTCATCATCTTGGTAGCCATGCTGGTCATACCGGGCAGCGGGGCGAGCGACTGGGGCATGTGCTTGTCGCTGCCGGGCAGGTGCATCGCCGTGTTGCCCAGCGGCGAGAACTGCAGGTTGTTCATGCGCGACTTGGTGATCATGTCGAAGCCCCAGAACGTGAAGAACAGGGTCGTCTTGATGCCTTCGCCGAGCGCGGCGTTGGCCAGGACGAGGCCCGGGTAGGCCATGTCCAGGTTGCCCTTGGAGCAGATGATCGCGAGGTGGCGGTCGGACTCGGCATCGTCGCCGAAGTCGGGAACGATTGTCATGGTGTGCTCAGATCCTCTTGGTCGTGGATGGAATCAGACGCAGCCGTGCGGCTTGGGCAGCCCGGCGATGTAGGCCATCTTCTTGGCCGGCTTCTTGGGGAACAGCTGGAACTGCTCCTTGGTGGGGAAGCCCCCGACGGTCTGCACGCGGCGGGTCGTGGCGGTCTCGCCCTTCTCCTGGTAGTCCTCACGCAGGAAGCGGATGACCTCCCAGTGGCGGTCGGTCATCTCGACCCCGATGTTGCCGGCGAGCTCGGCGCCGATGGCCTCGTTCCACTCGTCGAACTCGGTCAGGAATCCCTCGTCATTGATCTGGACCTCTTGGCCCGCGATCGTTGCGGTTGGCATATGCCCTACTTCCTTCCTTGTGTGGGATTGGTCGGCACGCTCGGCAGATCCTCTTCGCCGATCGTGTGGAGCATGTTCATCACGCGCGCGAGCCCGCGCCGGGTCTGCGGGTCGCGCATGGAGCGCAGCAACGCGAACATCGACGGCGGCTCGATGTGGTGATCCTCACCATCCTGCACCGTTAGGGCGGTGCGGCGCACCAGGGCCATGACCTCTGGCTGGGTCATCTCCTTCACCGCGCTGAGGATCGTCACGACGTTGTCGCCTAGCGCGGCCACGTCGTCCTCGGTGAACTCCGTGACCACTCGGTCGGCGATCATCCCGCCCTGCCGGGCAAAGGCGAAGTAGCCCTTCTGGTCGGCGACCTCGAGCGTGTCGGTGAGCTTGGCCATGGCCGGGCCGCTGAGCTCGCTCAGGGTTCCGGCGAGCTCGGTGAGAGCATCGAGCTGGCTGAGCAGGGCATTGAGCTGAGGCAGGCTTACGGCCAGATTACGAGCGAAGGCCTGCGCGTCGGCGAGCGTGACCTGCTCGCTGATCTCGGCCATCTCCTGCGTGGCCATGGCCATCGCATCCGACGTCACCGGCGTCAGCGTCTCGGCGAGCTCCGCCCACTTCTCGCGGCTGGCCCGCTGGCTGGCGAGCTCGGCGGCGACGAAGTCCATCTGCG
>JBIRBF010000035.1:0-18191 GCA_044326505.1 Candidatus Nanopelagicales bacterium
AGATCGAGACCAAGCTGCCGGACATTACCGAGTTCGCCCGCACCTACCTGGGCGTGGACCCCATCAGCGAGCTCGTGCCCGTGTTCCCGACTGCGCACTACGCCATGGGCGGCATCCCGACGGATATCGAGACCCGCGTGCTGCGCGACAACGAGCACTTCGTCCCGGGCCTGTTCGCCGCCGGCGAGGTCGCGTGTGTGTCGGTGCACGGCGCCAACCGGCTGGGCACCAACTCGCTGCTCGACATCAACGTGTTCGGCCGGCGAGCCGGGCTCTCGGCCAGCGCCTACGCCCTCGAGTGCGACTACACCGATCTGCCGGAGGACCCGGCGGGCCGGGTGGAAGAGATGATCTCGCGGCTGCGCGACTCCGACGGCTCCGAGCGGGTCGGCGCCCTGCGCACCGAGATGCAGGCGACCATGGACATGAACGCACAGGTCTACCGCACCGAGGCAACCCTCAAGCAGGCGCTGTCCGACGTGCAGGAACTGCAGCGGCGCTACCGCAACGTGTCGATCCAGGACAAGGGCAAGCGCTACAACACCGACCTGCTCGAGGCGATCGAGCTCGGCTTCCTGCTCGATCTGGCCGAGGTACTGGTCGTCGGCGCGCTGGCCCGCAAGGAATCCCGCGGCGGCCACGCCCGGGAGGACTACCAAACACGCGACGACGTCAACTTCATGCGCCACACGATGGCGTACCGAACCGACGCCGAGGCCGGCCCCGAGATCGTCCTGGACTACAAGCCAGTGATCGTCACCCGCTACCAGCCGATGGAGCGCAAGTACTGATGAGCACCGAAACTGCCACCGTGTCCGAGTCCTCCTCGGCTCCGCCCCCGGTGCCGGCGCCCGTGGCGTCGCCGGTGGTGTTCAAGATCATGCGCTACAACCCCGAGTTGGACGCCGCGCCGCACTGGCAGGAGTTCACCGTCGACTGCCTGCCGACGGACCGGGTGCTCACCGTGCTGCAGAAGATCAAGGACGAGCAGGACGGGACGCTCACGTTCCGGCGCTCGTGCGCGCACGGGATCTGCGGCTCGGATGCCATGCAGATCAACGGTCGCAACCGGCTGGCCTGCAAGACGCTGGTGAAGGACCTGAACACGCGCAAGCCCATCTCCGTGGAGGCCATCAAGGGCCTGCCGCTGGAGAAGGACATGGTCGTGGACATGGAGCCGTTCTTCGCGGCCTACCGCGAGGTGCTGCCATTCCTGGTGCCAGAGGGCCACGAGCCCACCCGCGAGCGCAAGCAGTCGGCCGAGGATCGGGCCATCTTCGACGACACCACTAAGTGCATCCTGTGCGCCTGCTGCACGACGTCGTGCCCGGTGTTCTGGAACGACTCGCAGTACTTCGGCCCACAGGCGATCGTCGGGGCGCACCGGTTCATCTTCGACTCCCGCGACGCCGGCTCGGCCCAGCGACTGGAGATCCTCAACTCCAAGGAGGGCGTGTGGCGCTGCCGTACGACCTTCAACTGCACCGACGCCTGCCCGCGCGGCATCGAGGTCACCAAAGCCATCCAGGAGGTCAAGCAGGCGCTCATCCGCGGCGGCGGGGCGTAGCGCCTCCGCGTGATCATCAGGAGTTGAGGCACCCCCGGCGGCGCCGAAATCCTGATGATCAAGACCGAAGGGCAATGAGCGCTCGACGCACCTCGTCGACGACGTATTCGGGGCGCCCGGTCAGGTCCGCCCACGTGAACCGAAGCACGCGCCAGCCGGCGTTCTCGAGCTGATTGCCCCGAAAGCGGTCGCTCTGGAACCGGTCGGGACCGTGGTAGGCGAGGCCATCGATCTCGATTGCGAGCAGGGAGTCGGGATCGGCCAGATCGATCATGTACCTCCGGCCGCGGATCCAGACGGAGTGGTTGATCCGGAATTCCGTGAGCCCCGCTTCCCGAAGGATTCCGACGGCCAGCAGCTCCGCCTCCGACCGCACGCCCGACGCAACGGCAGCGGCGACCCTTCTCAGCTGCCCCACACCGGGGTAGCCGCCCATCCTCGCCACCACATCAGCGAGGCCGCCCATGAACTGCTGCCAATCCCGGTGGCCGGCCGCCCGCAGGGCTAACGTCCGAGCCTGTTCCTCCGGCAGGAAGCGCAACAGGTCCGTCATTACCGTCTGATCGGCGGCGAGTCCCACACCACAACGCATCCGGCCCGGAACCTCGGTTCGCTGGATCAGCCGAAACGGGCCACGGGCATGGCGCGGGAAGACGATCCAAGGCAGCGGACCTGCTCGGACGCAACGCCAGGGTTCACCACCATCCAGGCCAAGCAGGGCAACAGCCGCTATGCCCGTCACAACCGCGTCGGCGCCCAGCGTCCGGGCCGACACCACTGCGCGCAGGCCCAGCGAGTCGGGGACGCCCGGCAGCACCAGCACCCGCCGACCGTGGGGAATCCAGATACCGGCTGCCACGTGTTGGGTGATCGCGCGGCTGCGGAACCCCAGCGAGCCCAATTGCGCACGGGTGAGCACCCCGCCCTGGGACGCCGCTAACCGATGCGCTGCGGCCATCGCACCTTGCCGCCGCCACGGCGCTGCACCTTCCCCCACCCGCCGGATTGTGGCCCCAAGGACGCCGGCCCCCGCCCGCCTCGTCCACATCCATGATCATCAGAGTTTCGCGCCCCTACTGCCTCCGTGAAATCCTGATGATCATGAGAGGCCGGGGCGCTGGTACGTCACCGCCACGGTCTCAGCCGCCACGGCACGGGCCCGCTCCGCCCCAGCCGCCATCAGCCTGTCGAGCTCCGCCGGGTCGTCCAGCAGTTCCCGCGTCCGGGCGGCGAACGGCTCGGCCAGGGCAACCACGGCCTCGGCGACTTGAGCCTTCAGCGCCCCGTACAGCACCCCGTCGTAGCCGGCCACGAGGTCGTCGATGGAGTTGCCAGTCAGCGCGGACTGGATCTCCAGCAGGTTCGCCACTCCGGGCTGCGCGTCCGGCGCATAGCGGATGGTGGCCTCGTTATCCGTCACCGCCGACCTGATCTTCTTGGTGATGCGCTTGGGGTCCTCGAGCAGGAACACGCACCCGCCCGGCGCGCTCTTACTCATCTTCGACGTCGGATCGGCCAGATCCAGCACGCGAGCCGCCGACTTCAGCACGTAGGCCCGCGGGACGACGAAGGTCCGGCCATAGCGGCCGTTGAACCGCTGCGCAAGGTCCCGGGTCAGCTCCAGATGCTGGCGCTGGTCCTCCCCCACCGGCACCTCGGCCGGTTGGTACAGCAAGATGTCGGCGGCCTGCAGGATCGGGTAGGTGAACAACCCGACGCTGGACGCCGACGCGCCCTCGCGGGCGGACTTGTCCTTGAACTGGGTCATGCGGCTGGCCTCGCCGAAGCCGGTCTGGCACATGAGCACCCACGCCAGCTGGGTGTGCTCGGGCACCTGGCTCTGGACGAACACCGTGCTGCGCTCGGGATCCACTCCCGCGGCGAGGATCTGGGCGAAGGATGCCCTGGTGTTGGCGCGCAGGACTTCCGGATCCTGCGGCACCGTGATGGCATGAAGGTCCACCACGCAGTAGAAGGCATCGTGGTCGTCCTGCAGCGCCACCCAGTTACGCAGGGCGCCGAGGTAGTTGCCCAGGTGGAACGACTCAGCGGTGGGCTGGATGCCGCTCAAGACCCGAGGAGGGGCGCCGGTGCTCGGCAGCCCCTCCCCGGCAGTATCTGCGGTGTTGCCATTGACCATCAGAGGACGGCCGACATCTTCCGCTGCAGGTTCTGATCGATCGCGGCCAGGAAGTCCTGCGTGCTCAGGTAGGACTGGTCGGCCCCCACGAGCAGCGCGAGGTCCTTGGTCATCTTGCCGCTCTCGACCGTCTCGATACAGACGGTCTCGAGGTTCTCGGCGAAGGCCGTGACCCCAGGAGTACCGTCCATCCGGCCACGGTGGGCCAGACCCCGGGTCCACGCGAAGATCGAGGCGATCGGGTTGGTGGACGTCTCGTTGCCCTGCTGGTGCTGGCGGTAGTGTCGCGTGACCGTGCCGTGGGCGGCCTCGGCCTCGACGGTCCGGCCGTCAGGCGTCATGAGCACCGACGTCATCAGCCCCAGCGAGCCGAAGCCCTGCGCCACGGTGTCGGACTGCACATCGCCGTCGTAGTTCTTGCAGGCCCAGACGTAGCCGCCCTCCCACTTCATGGCAGCGGCGACCATGTCATCGATCAGCCGGTGCTCGTAGGTGATGCCGGCGGCGGCGAACTCGTCGGCGAACTCGTTCTCAAAGACCTCGGCGAACAAGTCCTTGAACTGGCCGTCGTAGGCCTTGAGGATGGTGTTCTTGGTGGACAGGTACACCGGGTAGCCGCGCGACAGGCCATAGCGCATGGACGCACGGGCGAAGTCGCGGATGGAGTCGTCCAGGTTGTACATGCCCATGGCCACCCCGCCGCCGGGGAAGTCGTAGACGTCGAACTCCATCGGCTCCGAGCCGTCGGCCGGCGTGTAGGTCATGGTGAGCGTGCCAGGGCCGGGCACCTTGAAGTCGGTCGCCTTGTACTGGTCGCCAAAGGCGTGACGCCCAACGACGATCGGCTTGGTCCAGCCCGGCACGAGCCGCGGGACGTTGGAGATGATGATCGGCTCACGGAAGATCACGCCGCCGAGGATGTTGCGGATCGTCCCGTTGGGCGAGCGCCACATCTTCTTGAGCCCGAACTCCTCCACCCGCGCCTCGTCCGGCGTGATGGTGGCGCACTTGACGCCCACGCCGTACTCCTGGATCGCGTGGGCAGCGTCCACGGTGACCTGGTCATCGGTGGCGTCGCGCTGCTCGATCCCCAGGTCGTAGTACTTCAGGTCCACGTCCAAGTACGGCAGGATCAACTGGGACTTGATGAAGTCCCAGATGATCCGCGTCATCTCGTCGCCATCCAGTTCGACGACCGGGTTCTCGACCTTGATCTTGGCCATATCTGCTCCTCGTCGGATCGCGCGGCTAGAGGCTCTGGACGTCGGCCTGCTTGGCCCGCACGGCCTCGGCCGCCTCGCCCAGCGCAGCGAGCTCGGACTCGGTCAGATCGGTCGCGACGACGCGGCGCACGCCCTCGGCACCGATCTCGGCCTCCACGCCCAGGTACACCCCGGCGATCCCGTACTCGCCGTCCACCCACGCGCAGACCGGCATCACGGCACCGCTGTCCTCAGCCACGGCCTTGGCCATGCGCGCAGCCGACGCCGACGGGGCGTAGTAGGCCGAACCGGTCTTCAGCAGCGCGACAACCTCTGCGCCACCGTTGCGCGTGCGCACGACGAGCTCCTCGACCTCGGCATCGTCGAGCAGCTCCGACAGCGGCTGGCCGTCGACCTTGCAGCGCGAGGGCACCGGCACCATCGTGTCGCCGTGCGAGCCAAGCGTGAGGGTCTCGACGCTGGCCACGGGCTTGCCGAGCTTCTCGGCGACGAAGTGGGTGAAGCGGGCGGTGTCGAGCATGCCCGCCTGGCCGAGCACGCGGTGGTGCGGGAAGCCAGTGGCCAGTTGCGTGAGCGCGGTCATCTCGTCCAGGGGGTTGGACACGACGATCACCACGGCGTCGGGCGCGTACGTGGCGACGTTCTCGGCCACGCTGCGGACGATCTTGGCGTTGACCTCGATGAGGTCCATCCGGCTCATCCCGGGCTTGCGCGGCAGACCCGCAGTGATGACGACGACTTTGGAACCGCCGATGACCTCGTAGCCGGAGCCGTCGGTTCCCGTGGTGGCGCCGGTGACCTTGGTCTCGAAGCCCTCGACGGGGCGCGACTGGTTGAGGTCGAGCGCGAGGCCCTCGGCCTTCCCCTCGACGACGTCGGTGAGGACGACCTCGTCGAAGATGTCGTACTCAGCGAGCCGCATCGCGGTGGTGGATCCGTAGAAACCTGCACCGACGACGGTGACCTTGCCCGAACGCGCCATGAACTGCCCCTTCTCGACGGGGCCGGCAGCCCCGATGGATGAATACTCGACACCCCGCCGGGGCGTCGTGGCTGCAGCCCTCGCCCGGTCGGCGACGCTTGGCACAGTCTACGCCCGCCGGATCAGGAAGGCGGGGGTACCCACAGCGACAGCACCACCAGTCCGATGGCCAGCACCCCCAGGACCGCCAGATCGGTGGGCCGCTTGCGCACGACGAGCAGCCCAGCCTGGGTATCGGTCAGCGCGGCGCGCAGGATCCACGCCGCGACGACGCTTGCCGCGAGCAGCACCGACCCGACCCGGAAACGGTCGATGGCCACGAAGATCATCGCCACCACGATGCCGAGCAGCACCACGAGGAGGGGCCACTGGCGCAGGACTCGGGCAGCCACGGTTAGCGGCCGGTACCCGCCGACTCGGCGGCTTCGACCACGTTGGCCAGCAGCATGGCGCGGGTCATCGGCCCCACACCGCCGGGCATCGGCGCCAGGAAGCCCGCGACCTCGCGCACATCGGGGTCCACATCGCCGACCAGCCCGCGCTCCGTGCGGGTGATGCCCACGTCAAGCACGGCGGCGCCGGGCTTGATGTCGTCGGCCTTGACCAGTGCCGGGACGCCGGCGGCGGCCACCACGATGTCGGCCCGCCGCAGGTGTGCGGCCAGATCCTGCGTCCCGGTGTGGCACAGCGTCACTGTCGCGTTCTCCGACCGGCGGGTGAGCAGCAGGCCGAGCGGACGGCCGACGGTGACACCGCGGCCCACGACGACGACCTCGGCGCCGCTGATCGGCACGTCGTAACGGCGGAGCAGTTCGACGATGCCCTTCGGCGTGCAGGGCAGCGGACCAGGGGCGCCGAGCACCAGCCGGCCGAGGTTGGTGGGGTGCAGGCCGTCGGCGTCTTTGACCGGGTCCATCCGCTCGAGCATGGCGTTGGCATCAAGGTCGCGGGGCAGCGGCAGCTGGATGATGTACCCGGTGCAGGCGGGATCAGCGTTGAGGTCGTCGATGGCCGCTTCGACGTCGGACGCGCTGGCTGAGGCGGGCAAGTCCACCCGCAGACTGGCGATGCCGACCTCTTCGCAGTCGCGGTGCTTGCCGCCGACGTAGGAACGGCTGCCGGGGTCGTCGCCCACCAAGACCGTCCCCAGGCCTGGACGCCGACCGACGGCGGCCAATGCCGACACCCGAACTGCGAGTTCCGCCTTGACGGCCGCTGCGGTGGCCTTGCCATCCAGAATCGTCGCGGTCACCTGATCATTGTGCCAGTCGGCGGCGGCCACCGAGGAAGGCCAGCAGAGTCGCCCCGATCGACAGCAGCACTGCGGCCAGGGTCTGCGCCGTCACGCCGGTGTGCCCGGGCACGGGCGCGAGGACGTCCACGGCCACTCCGCCCACGAGTTGGCCCACGATGGTGAGCAGCGAGAACACCAACACGCCCAGCCCGCGCACCGCGAAGGCCGCCACCACCACGAAGGCCACCCCGATCGGCCCACCGAGCCACAACACCGGCTGGTCCCAGAGCGCAGGCGGCAGGACCAGCGGCTGGCCGTCGCCGGCCTCGATCACGCTGGCGATGAGCAGCAGCGCGGTGAAGCCCACGACGAAGTTCACCAGTGCCGCTGGCAGCGGCGAGCCCGCGATCACGGCCACCCGCCCGTTAACGCCCTGCTGCAGCGCCACCGCGGCCCCCGCCAGGAACGCCAGGGTCAGCAGCGCGATGTGCACCTCCCCATGGCCGAACTGCCCGGAGACCGCCAGCACGACCCCGGCGACGGCAATTGCGGCCGCCGCCACGCGGGGCCACGTCACTGGTCGCGGACCTCCCGGGCCAACGCCCAACCGGTCGGCCACCAACGAGTTAGCCGTCAGCCCTGCGACGACCGCCACGGTGAACAGCGCCACCCCGGTGGCGGGCACGACCAGCCCCTGGGATGCGACGAACGTCGCTCCCCCCAAACCCCCGAGGAAGGTCCATAGCGGGGTCCGGGGCGTGCCCGGCAGCGCCTGACCGACCCGGGCCGCGCCGCGGCGACCGCTGGGCACGACCGCCACGATCACGGCGATGATGCCCAGTCCAGTAGCGAACGAGATGACAGCTGCTTCGGTGCCGCTGCCCACCTGCAGCGCCAATTCCCCGTTGATCCGAGCCTGCACGACTGAGAGCACGCCCACCAGGACGGCCCCAATGCCGTCGATCCAGGCCTTGACCCCGTGGTCCCGCGCCCGGTCGATCTGGTCAGACACCGCCGCGGCGTCCGGTTCCTGGCCTCACTGGGCGAGGAGGGGCGCGTGCAGCGGATGCTCAGGATCGACGTCGAGCAGAAAGGCGCGCACCTTAGTGTCGACGATGCTGAGCACCTCCACGAGCCCCTGATTGCCTGCCTCGTCGTCGTCACTGGGGGCCGGGATCGCCCATCGGACCGTGTTCGGCGCCGGATCGGCCACGTCCGCGGCCTCCGGTCCGATGGCGACGACGTAGTCCGCCTCGTCGATGGCGGCCTGGTCCACGGGCTCAGGCTCATCGGTCAGTTCCAGTCCGACCTCGCCCAGCACGGTGCCGAGCGCCGGATTGGCGGCGGATCCGGGTCGCAGCCCGGCCGACGCGACACGGAACCTGCCCGGCGCATAGAAGCGGATCAGCGCCGCGGCGGCCTGTGCCCGCGTGCAGTCGTGCTCGTCCAACACGAGGATCGATGGCACTTGCTGCTCGGTCGAGTCGCTGGCGGGCACCTCGCCGCGCTCGATCTTGGCCCGGGCGACCCGGCCGGCCAGAACCGGCAGGAACGACTCGATCGTCGCGTCCCGCGCAAGGTCACCGTAGGCATCGAACACCGCTTGCCGGATCACGTGCCGGTGCACCGTCCCCTTGGTGTGGGTGACGAGTCCGTCGACGACGCTCTCAAGCTGGGCCTCGGTGTGCTCGTCCACCACTAGCTGATCCATAGGGGGATTGTGGCCGATACAGGGCCACCTTGCAGGCAGTCAAACACCGCGTGGCGGGATGGATAATCGCCGACATCCCCGCGGGTACGACCCCACGCGTGCCGCCGCATTGACTCGACCCACCCGCAGCTACCCCACCCGCAGGTGGCCAGCTCAGTGGTAGAAGTGCCGGGTGCCCGTCAGGTACATCGTGATTCCAGCGGCGTGCGCCGCACGGATGACCTCGTCGTCGCGCACGGAGCCACCGGGTTGAACGATGGCCCGGACGCCACCATCGGTGAGCACCTCAAGACCGTCGGGGAACGGGAAGAAGGCGTCCGAGGCGGCAACCGAGCCATGGGCGCGCTCCTCGCCGGCTCGGGCGACCGCCAAGCGCGCAGCATCCACCCGGTTCACCTGGCCCATGCCGATCCCCACAGCAGCGCCATCGCGCGCCAGCAGGATCGCGTTGCTCTTGGCCGCCCGCACGGCTCGCCAGGCGAACAACAGGTCGGCGAGCGTCGCCTCATCAGCCGGTTCGCCGCAGGCGAGTACCCAGTGCGACGGGTCGTCGCCCGGGGCATCCACACGGTCCGTCCGCTGCAGCAAGAGCCCGCCGCTGATCGGACGGCTCTCGACCGCGAGACCGGCCGGCACCGGGTCGGCCACCAGGATGCGGATGTTCTTCTTGCCCTGCAGGATCTGCAAGGCGCCCTCGTCGTAACCCGGCGCGACGATCACCTCGGTGAAGATCTCGGCAACCTGCTCGGCCATGGCCACAGAGATGGGCCGGTTGGCTGCCACGACGCCCCCGAACGCCGACACAGGATCGGTCTCATGGGCCTTGCGGTGGGCCTGGGCGATGTCGGCGCCGACTGCCAGCCCGCACGGATTGGCGTGCTTGATGATCGCGACTGCCGGGGCGTCGAAGTCGTAGGCGCTGCGACGCGCGGCGTCGGCGTCGACGTAGTTGTTGTAGGACATCTCTTTGCCGTGCAGTTGCTCGGCGCGGGCCAACCCGGGGTCCGACGGGTACTCGCTCACGTACAGCGCGGCGGGTTGGTGGGGGTTCTCGCCGTAGCGCAGGATGCCCGCGCGCTGCCAGACCCCCGCCACCCAGCCCGGCATGCCGTCGGTCGCGTCCTGGGGCGCAACGGTCGATCCGAGCCAGGTCGCCACAGCGACGTCGTAGGCTGCGGTGTGCCGGAAGGCATCAACCGCGAGCCCTTGCCGCTGGGCCAGCGTGAAACCGCCGGAGCGGACCGCCGCCAGAGCCTCGGCGTACCGCTCCGGCGACACCACGACGGCCACGCTCGGGTGGTTCTTGGCAGCGGCGCGCACCATGGCCGGACCGCCGATGTCGATCTGCTCGATGCACTCGTCCGGCGTCGCACCGGACGCGACGGTCTCGGTGAAGGGGTAGAGGTTGACCACCACGAGGTCGAATGGCTCCACGCCCAGATCGGCGAGCTGGTCGGTGTGCTCAGCCTTGCGCCGGTCGGCCAGGATGCCGCCGTGGATGTGGGGGTGCAGCGTCTTGACGCGACCGTCGAGGCACTCCGGGAAGCCGGTCACGTCGGCCACCGGCGTCACCGGGATGCCGGTGTCGGCAATCTGAGCGGCGGTCGAACCGGTGGACACGATCTCGACTCCGAGCTCGTGCAGCCCGGCCGCAAGCTCGGCCAGCCCGTCCTTGTCGTAGACGGACACCAACGCCCGTCGCACCTGGCTACGCCCTGCGGCCTGCTCTGCCGCCTGTCCGCGGTCTTGCGCCGTCACCGTCACCACACCCGTACCTTTCGTCCGTCAATTTCGATTCGCGCGCCCGCGAGCGCGGCCACCACGTCCACCAGCATGGTCCGCTCGACCGCCTTGATGCGCTCGTGCAGAGAAGCCTCATCGTCGTCGTCCAGCACCTTGACGCAACGCTGCTCGACGATGGGACCAGTATCGACGCCAGCATCGACGACGTGGACCGTGGCTCCGGTCACCCGCACCCCGTAGGCCAGCGCGTCGCGCACGCCGTGGGCGCCGGCGAAGGCCGGCAGCAGGGCGGGATGGCTGTTGATCAACCGCGGCGCGAATCGGGTGACGAAAGCCGCATCGAGGATGCGCATGAAACCCGCGCTGAGCACCAGGTCCGGCGCAAAGCCAGCGACGGAGTCGCCCAGAGCGGCGTTCCACTCGGCGCGGTTCGAGAAGCCGTCCGGCGCCACCACCGCGGTGGCGATGCCGTGGTCCGCAGCACGCACCAGCCCGGCCGCGTCGGCCCGGTCGGACACCACTCCCACGACTGCGGGGTAGGAAGGATCCGCAGCGGCTGCGAAGACCGCCTCCGCCGTACTGCCGGCACCGGACAACAGCACGACGACACGCGGCCGCTCGACCAGTGCCATGCGGCTCCTCTCCAGGCGCGGCGGCGGCGGACCTGCCGCGTCAGCGGGAGGCAGTCGGTCGGCGACCGATGACCCGCTCGACGACCGTGACGAGCAGCGCCGCGGCCAGGAACCATCCGATCACAGCGCCACCGACCAACAGCGGCGCGGGTCCCAGGTCGGCCAGCCGGCCACCCATCGACCCGCCGCTGAGCCAGGCTGCGGCGAGCGCGACACCACCGGCCAGCAGCGAGATCCGTCCCCGGTCGAGCAGCAGGCCGCGCCAGGTCCCGCGCCTTGGAGCAAGCCACGCGGCAACCAGCCCGGCTGCGATCGGCGCCGCCAGAGCGAGCAGGTGCCAGGGCTCGTGAGCGGTCGGGATAGCGGCGAGCTGCGGCACATCCGGCAGCGGTCCGATCGCGACCTTGAACGGACTCACCGTGGTCTCGACGCCGGCAGCTATTCCCGGGCCGAGCAGGAAGGACGCCGTCCAGATCGCCGCGGTGGGCAAGTAGATGAAGCTCAGCAGGGCGATGACGATCGACCCGGAGACGCCTGGCTTGACGCTCATGAGCATCTCAGCCGCTCGGTCGCCGTCGGCGAAGATGCCCACGCCCAGTGCCAGCAGCGCCATGACTCCCAGCGCGGCCAGACCCCAGGCCGCAGCGACCAGGTCGGGGCGCAACCATGCCGGGACGCGCCGCGCGGCCGTTTGCCAAGCCTCGCCGCCGCGGGCCACCGCGGCGCCGAAACCCAGGCCGAACACGGCCGCGGCGCTCAGCGGGGCCCACAACAGCGACACCGATACATCGGCTGAGGCCGACAGCACCGACAGCGCCATCGCGACGAGCGCGTAGACCAGCACGCCGGAGATCAGAATCCGCCGGCGCGCTCCCCCATCCGGGGCGCCGCCGCGACGGATCGCCGAGCGACCCACGGCATAGCCGAGCAGGACCTGACCGGCCACGAGCAGCAGTGGCGGCAGCCAGATGACTGTGCCGCCAGCGTCGATGGGCGCCAGGTGCGCTGCCAGCCACGCGATGATCGACATGTCGAACATGGACTGGAGGCTGGAGTGGTCCGCGGCGAAGACCCAGCCGAACATGACCACGATCGTGTAAACGAACAGCGAACCCACCGCGGCCGCGAGGGCCGACACCGCACCGTTGACGGCGGGCGGCGCGAGCATCTCGGAGTGGTGCCGTCGCCGGCGCGGGGCTGTCGCATTCGTCCCGGCCGACCCGTCTGCCGTGCCGCGCGACGTGCGCAGATCGATCGAGCGGCGGCTGGCCGAGCGGCCGTCGCGACCGGGCCTGCCCTCGCGTGCGTCGCGGCGACCGGCGGGACGAGTTGCGGAAGGACGCGGCATGCCCCCGATTCTGGCTGTCACGGCGACGGGCGGGGCTGCGCGACACGCAGCCCCGCCCGTTGCGGTGGTTCGGCTGGGCTCAGCCCAGCAGATCGCGCATGAGTGCGGCCGTGGCCGACGGGGTCTTGCCGACCTTCACGCCCACAGCCTCCAGCGCCTCCTGCTTGGCGGCGGCAGTACCCGAGGACCCGGACACAATCGCGCCGGCGTGACCCATCGTCTTGCCCTCTGGCGCGGTAAAGCCGGCGACATAGCCGACGACTGGCTTGGTCACGTTGTCCTTGATGAATGCCGCGGCGCGCTCCTCGGCGTCGCCGCCGATCTCGCCGATCATGACGATCGCCTCGGTTTCGGGGTCCTCCTCGAAGGCCGCGAGGCAGTCGATGTGGGTGGTCCCGATGATGGGGTCGCCGCCGATACCGACTGCGGTGGAGAAGCCGATGTCGCGCAGCTCGTACATCATCTGGTAAGTCAGGGTGCCGGACTTGGACACCAGGCCGATCCGACCGGGACCGGTGATCGACGCCGGGATGATGCCGGCGTTGGACTTGCCGGGGCTGATCAGCCCCGGGCAGTTGGGCCCCACGATCCGAGTGGTGCCGGACGCCTGGGCGTAGGCGAAGAAGTCGGCGGTGTCGTGCACAGGCACGCCCTCGGTGATGACCACTGCCAGCGACACACCGGCGTCAACGGTCTCACGCACGGCACCCTTGGTGAAGCGCGGCGGCACGAATACCACCGCGACGTCAGCGCCGGTCTCGGCCACGGCGGCCGCGACGTCGTTGTACACCGGGATTGTGACGCCTTGCGCGGTGACGGTCTGACCGCCCTTACCCGGGGTCACGCCCGCGACGATGTTGGTGCCGCTGGCGATCATCCGGTTGGTGTGCTTGGTTCCCTCGGCTCCGGTGATGCCCTGCACCAAGATGCGGGAGTTCTCGTTGAGGAAAATCGCCACGTCAGGCTCCTTCTGCCGCGAGTTGGGCGACCCGGCGGGCCGCATCGTCCATGGTGTCGACCATCTCGATCAGGTCGTGCTCAGCCTCGAGCAGGATCGTGCGGCCGACCTCGGCGTTGTTGCCGTCGAGGCGGACGACGAGCGGCTTGTCCGGCGTCTCGCCGCGGTCGGCGAGCAGCCCGAAGGCCTGGATGATTCCGGCGGCCACCGAGTCGCACGCGGTGATGCCGCCGAAGACGTTGACGAATACTGCCTTGACCTCCGGGTCGCCCAGGATGATCTCGAGGCCGTCGGCCATCACCTCGGCCGAGGCACCGCCGCCGATGTCCAGGAAGTTGGCCGGCTTCACGCCGCCGAACTCCTCGCCCGCGTACGCCACGACGTCCAGGGTGCTCATCACAAGTCCGGCACCGTTGCCGATGATCCCGACCTCGCCGCTCAGCTTGACGTAGTTGAGGCCCTTGGCCTTGGCCTTGACCTCCAGCGGGTCGGTGGACGCCTCATCGGCGAGCTCCGCGTGGGCGGGGTGGCGGAAGTCCGCATTACCGTCCAGGGTCACCTTGCCATCGAGCGCGAGCACCTCGCCCGTGGGCGTCTTCACCAGCGGGTTCACCTCGACCAGGGTCGCGTCCTCGGACACGAAGACGTCCCACAGCTGGACGAGCAATACAGCGATGTCCTCGGCCACGTCGGCGGGGAACTTCGCCGCCGCGACGATCTCGTCGGCCTTGGCCCGGTCCACCCCGGCGAGCGGGTCGATGGCGATCTTGGCCAGGGCCTCGGGCTTTGTGGCGGCGACTTCTTCGATGTCCATGCCGCCCTCGACGCTCGCCATGGCGAGGAAGTTGCGGTTGGCGCGGTCCACCAGGAACGACACGTAGTACTCCTCGGCGATGTCGCTCGCCGGGACGATCAGCACCTGTCGGACGATGTGGCCCTTGATGTCGAGGCCCAGGATCTGCTCCGCCTTCGCCTCGGCGTCGGCGGGGTCGCTGGCCAGCTTCACGCCGCCGGCCTTACCGCGGCCGCCGGTCTTGACCTGCGCCTTGACCACCACGGTGCCGCCGAACTGAGCGGCGGCGTCCTTGGCGGCGGCGGGGTCGGTCACTACTACTCCGACCTGGGTTGCGACGTCGTGCGCCGCAAACATCTCCTTGGCCTGGTACTCGTACAGATCCACGGAATCTCCCTCTTCACTCCTCGGCGCAGGACCAACCGGCGCATCGGCGCCGTGGGCGGGCGAGGAGGTATCCGCCGCAAGAGGCCGGGCGACTGCCGCCGCACCCTGGTTGCACCTTATCGGCGGGGGAGATCGCCACCCTTCCGGGGGCGGGGTCAGGCAGCGGCGCCGGGCACCAGCGTCGTGTTGACCCAATCGACGATGTCCTGCGTGCGCGTGCCCGGCGTGAAGACTCGCGAGACCCCCATCTCGGTGAGCAGCGGGATGTCGTCGTCGGGGATGATGCCGCCGCCGAAGACGATGATGTCGCTGGCGCCGCGGTCGGCAAGCAGGTCGATGACGCGCTTGAAGAGGGTCATGTGCGCCCCTGAGAGCACTGACAGCCCGACCGCGTCGGCGTCTTCCTGAATCGCCGTCTCGACGATCATCTCGGGCGTTTGGTGCAGCCCGGTGTAGATGACCTCGATGCCGGCGTCGCGCAGCGCCCGAGCGACGACCTTCGCGCCGCGGTCATGGCCGTCGAGCCCCGGCTTGGCCACCACCACGCGGACGGGGGAATCGGCCATCGTGCACCTCCTGCTCGGCCGCCGGAACCGGCGGGCTGACAACGACCCTCCCAGGATACCGTTCACCGGGACGGCGTGCGGCCCAGGTGGCGTCGCGGGCCGAGCGTCCGACGCGGGGCAATCCGCACGGAAACTCCGTGCTGTGTATGAGTTCGGCCACTATGTGGGCTAGTTTGGCCCTCGTGTCTGATGACGGGTACGGCGAACCGGACCATGGGGCCGCCGCCGACGGCGCCGCCGAGGGCGCGCTGGCGCGCATGCTCGCGGGCATGGGCTCGGTGCGTGAGGCCGCCGGCAACGCCCGCCGCTCGCTGCTCACCCCGGCCGGACTGCGCGGCGCAGCGATCGAGGGTGCGTGGCTGAGCACGCACGTCCTGCTCTACCCACTCGGGCTGGTCGAGGAACGCGCCCTCGAGGCGCAGGAGCGACACACCCTGGAGGGCCTGCCGCCAGTGCAGCGCGGGCTGCTCATCGGCGACGTCGAGGCCGCCGGAACTCCCATCATCCTGGTGCACGGAGTGGTGGACAACCACACGATCTTCTCGCTGCTGCGTCGCAGCCTGATGCGCCGCGGCTTCGGCCGCACGATCTCGCTGAACTACTCCCCCCTGACCGATGACATCCGCCGGGTCGCCAAGCGGCTCAACCGCACCATCGAGGCCGTGTGCCGCGAGACCGGCTACGAACGGGTGCACGTCATCGGCCACTCGATGGGCGGCCTCATCGCGCGTTACTACGTGCAGCGCCTGGGCGGCGACGCGCGCGTGCACACACTGGTCACGCTCGGCACCCCGCACGAGGGCAGCGCCTACGCCAAGCTCGTGCCGCACAACGTCGCGCGCCAATTGCGGCCGAACAGCGACATCGTGCAGGAATTGCGCGAGCCGGCGCCCGGCTGCCGCACCCGCATCGTGGCTGTGTGGTCCGACCTCGACCAGATGATCGTGCCCAAGCGCAGCGCCCGGATCGTGCACGACGACCTGAACGCCCGCAACGTGTTCGTCCGCGGGGTGGGGCACATGTCGCTGCCGCTGGACGGGCGAGTGGTGCACGAGATCGTCACAACCTTGGCACACCTGGACTCCGACGGCACCACGCTGGCACCCGGCGCCACCTCGATCGCGTCCTCGACGGCCAAGCGCACCCCGTCGGTCAAGCAGACGCCGCGCCGATCAGGCCTTGGCGACCGGGGCGTAGCGCAGCAGTAGCCGCTTGGTCCCCTCAATGTCGAAGTCGATGCTGGCCTCGGCGCGGTCGCCCTGGCCGCTGGTGGTCACCACCGTGCCCAGGCCGAACTTCGGGTGACTCACGCGGTCCCCTGGATTGAGAGCCACGACGTCCACTCGTGCACCGGGGGCACCACGCGCGGGTCCCGCCGCGGAACGCCAAGGCGCCGTGCGCGGAGCCGAACCGCTGGCGGCGCCGTCGGGTTCGCCCTGCACTTCGAGCACCTCGGCCGGAATCTCGCTCAGGAACCGACTCGGCGGGTTGGACATCGGAGCTCCCCAGGACGAACGCATCCTGGCTCGCGTCAGGTACAGCCGCTCGCGCGCCCGGGTAATCCCCACGTAGGCCAGCCGGCGCTCCTCCTCCAACTCCCGCGGATCACCCAACGACCGCGCGTGCGGGAACACCGAGTCCTCCATCCCCGTCAGGAACACCACCGGGAACTCGAGGCCCTTGGCCGTATGCAGGGTCATGAGGGTGACGACCCCGCCGGCCGAGTCGGGCACGTCGTCGGAGTCGGACACCAGCGCGACGCGTTCCAGGAAATCGTCCAGCCGGGCAGCAGATGAGGTCGCGGCAACCTCGGGATCACCGGCGGCGGCCGCGGCTTCGGCATCGGTGTCGAACTCGTAGCCGACCGACTCGAGCTCGGCCAGGTTCTCGGCCCGGGTGCCGTCCTGCGGGTCGTCGGAGTGCTGGAACTCCGCGAGCATACCGCTCAGATCGAGCACGGCTCGCACGACCGCACCGACCCCCTCGCCGCCGTCGTTCACGGCGCGCAGGTCCGCCAGCAGGTCGGTGAACCCGTCGACCGCCTTGAGCGCCCGACCGCTGAGGCCCGGCACCTCGTCCGCGCGCTCGAGGGCTGCGCCGAAACTGATTCGCTCGCGCTGGGCGAAGGCATCCACCTGCTCCTCCGTCCGGTCGCCGATCCCCCGGCGCGGGGTGTTGAGGATGCGCCGCAAAGACACGTCATCGGCCGGGTTCACCAGCACCTTCAGGTAGGCCAATGCGTCCTTGACTTCCTTGCGCTCGTAGAAGCGGGTGCCGCCGACCACCTTGTAGGGCAGTCCCACCCGGATCAGCACCTCCTCTACGGCCCGGGACTGCGCGTTGGTGCGGTAGAAGACCGCGACGTCACTTGCCACCACCTCGTGCTCGTCTGACAGCCGGTCGATCTCGCCGGCGATGAAGGCCGCCTCGCCCCGCTCGTCGTCGGCCACGTGCGACACGAGTTTGGCCCCGTCGCCCGCCGCGGTCCAGAGCTTCTTCGGCCGGCGCGACTCGTTGCGTGTGATCACCGCATTGGCGGCCGTCAGGATGTTCCCGGTCGAGCGGTAGTTCTGCTCGAGCATGATCACTTCCGCGTTCGGGAAGTCGCCCTCGAACTGCTCGATGTTGCGCAGCGTTGCGCCGCGGAAGGCGTAGATGGACTGATCCGAGTCGCCCACCACGCACAGCGATCCGGGTGGAACACCGTCGGTACCGTCGCCGACGAGTTCTCGCACCAGCACGTACTGCGCGTGGTTGGTGTCCTGGTACTCGTCGACCATGATGTGGCGGAACCGGCGGTGGTAGTGCTCGGCCACGTCGGGGAACATCTGCAGCAGTGCCTCGGTGTGGTTGATGATGTCGTCGAAGTCCACCTCTCCGGCCCGCAGCAGCCTGGCCTGGTAGTCC
>JBIRBF010000108.1:0-9331 GCA_044326505.1 Candidatus Nanopelagicales bacterium
CGGTCGCCGCCGCGGAGCGCGATGAATCCCAAGGCCAGCAGTCGCCCGACGAGCAGCACGACGCCCACGGCCACGCCCACGAGCGCGGCGCCGACCAGGTACTGCGGCTTGAACGTGAAGGTCGGCGCCACGCTGTAGCTGCCCTCGGCCAGGGGCCCTAAGAACAGCGCGAGGACGGCCGACAGGATGCCGACCATCATGGACTGATTCAGGTCGGGGACCTTGCGCCAGCGACCGATCTCGCAGCCGACGAGCGAGCCGGTCGTGACCAGGGCTACCTCCGGGCCGAGGACGATGCCGCCGAGCAGGCCCACCACGATCGCTCCGAGGAGTGACGGATAGTGCTTGAACCAGACCGGCGTCGTGGCCAACCCGTCGAGCGGATTGTGGCCCTCGCGGCCGTGGATGCGCAGTAGGGCAACGGCGACGCCCGCCGCCGTCGGGAGGCCGAGGACGAGCAGCCACTTGGGTGGTCCGGACAACTCGTTGGCGCCCTCGATCCAGATCAGGTGCACAAGCTCCTGAATGATCGTCAGCAGTACGTAGCCGAGCGGCAGCGCGATGACGAGGATCAACAGATAGGCAAGCAGCGGCGGGCGCGGCCTGGGCTCTGTCGCCGACCCCGCCGACGGCTTTGGATCGGTCGAACCGTCGGCGAGGTCGGAAGTCACGAGGCTCCTGCGGGTCGGCGGCTACTTGCCGGTGAGCTGGTCGATCAGGTTGTAGCTGGACGGGTCGTCGGGCAGCACCCAGGCGAACCCCTCCAGCAGGATGATGGCTACAACGTTAGCGGCAACCACAATGACGAAAAGCCACACCACGATCATCGGCAGGATCGCGCCGATGCCCTGCTTGGGGGCGATCGGCACCGCCGCCGGCGCCAGGATCAAGGCCACGCCGCAGTAGAGGATCACGATCACGAACGTCAGCAGCGCCCAGGTGTACAGGTGCAGACCCATGACGGCTCCGCCGTAGCCGGGGTCGCCAGGCATGATGTGGAGCAGGATCTGTCGAATGGACTCCCACGAACCGAGGATGGCCGCGACGATCGCCATTCCCAGTCCCTGCGCGTAGCGCAGCGGGGTGAGCGTGTTTCGGCGGGCTTGCATGATCAGCCAGAGTGCGCTCAGCGAGGACAGGATCATCGCGTAGCGCTGCACCATGCACAGCGGGCACGGGAACTCCCCCTGGAAGATCTGCACGCTGAAGGCCGCCAGGAGCACGCCGCAGTAGCCCAGCACCCAAGCCACGAGGCCCCAGAACATGATCTTGCCGAGCAGCGGGCTCGGGTGGTCGATGGGCACCTCCGGCTCCGCTACGGCGGTCGCCTTGTCGTCGGTCGCGGCCATCAGAAGCTCAGATCCAGGCTGGAGGTGACGTGGTAGCGGAACAGCGCGAGGGTGAGCACCAGCGCCAGCAGCCACAGCCCGATGATCAGACCGCGCTTGGCGCCCTTGAGGATCAGGAGCGCCACGACAAGCAGCAGCACCAGAATGATGATGTCCATGCGGGGACATTAGGGCAGTCGCTTACGCAATGTGACCTTTTGTCGGGAGGTCGGGCCCGGTATCTGGCTGGTTCAGCAGTCGGAGCGCCGACCGGATGCTGATCAGGCACAGGATCGCCGTGGGCAACTCGCCGATGAACAGGAAGACCAGCGACTCCTCGAAGGCTTCGCCCTTGGTGAGGACGACGTTGAAGAAAGCGTCGCCGGTAAAGAGCATGAGGCCAGCCGAGGCGGCCACCAATGTCGTGCGCGCCTGTCGCCGCCACAGGGCCAGCCCGGTGAGGACGAGCAGCGCGATCTCGGCTGCATCGAGCACGTCCCAGCTGACTGCGCCGTTGGGTACCCGCGTGCGGTTGGGCATATGCGGCGCCGTGAGGGCGACGTAGGTAAGGAGCGCCGGAAACACCAGCAGCGCCGCGGCAGCCAACCAGGCGGCGCGCCCGCGCAATCGGCCGGACAGAACGCCGGCGGCAACCGCGCCTGAGGCAATGGTCGCGGGGATCGACAGGCCCAGCGGGATGCTCAGCGCCGGAAAGTCACGGGCCGAGCCCACGGGTGCCGCGATCACGCCGTTGACGCCCATCCCCAACCAGAGCGTTGCCCCCATGACAGCCGGCACCGCGGCCCACTCGCGTCGTCGCAGCAGGCCCGCTGCTGCCATCCCCGCCGTCGCCCAGGCGCCGAGTGCCAGGCCTGCGGCCGCCCATCGCAGGTAGCCGGCCTTGGCCTCGTCGGACTGGGTGACGGTCAGATAGATGGCCCAGGGAACCTCGAGGGCGGCGACCACCAGCAGGGCTGGCACGAGCCAGCGCGGAACGTCGCGATCGGGGGTCTGGGCTGCCACACTAGGAGATTGTGGACCAATTCCCCGACGCTTTCCTCGCGGACCTCGTCTCGGTGCCTATGTTCGAGCAGCCCGCGGCGGACATGCTGCCCGAGGGGGTGCGGAACTACGTCTGGGGAGGTGCCGGCGAGGAGCACACCCTGCGCGACAACGTCGCGGCGTGGGAGCGGATCGCGCTGGCCCCGCGCGTGCTGCGCGATGTTTCGCAGATCGACATCCGGACCTCGCTGCTGGGGATCGACCTGGCCCACCCGATCCTCGTCGCGCCGACGGCGCAGCACCGCAACTACACCGCTGATGGCGAACTGGCGACGATCGAGGCCGCTGCCGGAGCCGAGGCGCTCTACGTCCAGAGCTCGCTGGGCTCCACCGACCTGGACTCGGTTGGTCGGTGCGCCGCCGGGCACGACGTGCCGTGGTGGTTCCAGCTCTACATCCAGCGTGACCGCGGCTTCACGGCCGACTTGGTGGCCACGGCGGCGGCAAGCGGTGCGAAGGCGCTCGTCCTCACAGTGGACACGCCGACCCTGGGCGCCCGCGACCGGGACAAGCGCAACCAGCTCGGCCGCATCGACGGGTCGCACTACCCGATCCTCGCCTCCGCCCCCTTGGCGCCTGACACGGCGCCGCCGCACCGCCGGGTCTATAACCCGCTGCTCGCACCGGACATCACCTTCGATGACCTGGAGTGGCTCGTGGGCGCGGCGGGCGTGCCGGTCCTGACCAAGGGTCATATGCGTGCCGACGACGCCCTTCGGGCCGTGGAATGCGGCGCCTCCGGTGTGATCGTGTCCAACCACGGGGCGCGCAACCTCGACACGGTTCCGGCCACGGCCATGGCACTGCCGGGCATCGTGGCGGCTCTCGCGGGGCGGGTTCCGGTGCTCGTCGACGGTGGGGTGCGGCGCGGCACGGATGTGGCCAAAGCGCTGGCACTGGGCGCAGACGCGGTACTGGTCGGGCGTCCCGTCATCTGGGGTCTGTCCGTCGGCGGCGCGCAGGGCGCCCAGCAGGTGCTCGAGATCCTGCGCACTGAACTCGAGATGGCCATGGCGCTGCTCGGGACGGCGACACTGGCCGAGCTGACCCCGGACATTCTGTGGCCCGCGGGGGCGCTCACGGATCGGTGATGCCCTGCCCCTCGAATTGCAGCCGCCACACAGTCTGAGCCAGCACGGTCATCGGACCCGGTGCGGGCAGAGCGCGGTCTCCCAGCTGAGCGATGGGGTGCAGGTCGCGCGTGCTCGAGGTCAGGAACGCTTCCGTGGCCGCGTCCAGCGCCGCCGCCGGTAGCCGTTCCTCGGTGACGCCGCACACCGCGACGGCCAGTTGCCTGGTGATGCCGTTGAGACATCCGGATGCCAACTCCGGGGTCACCAGTCGGCCGTCGATCCCCAGCACGATGTTGCTGCCGGTGCCTTCGCAGACGTCGCCGGCGGTGTTGAGCAGCAGGCCCTCCTCCGCGCCTGCCGCCTTTGCCTCGCGCAGCACGATCGCGTTCTCGGCGTAGGACGTGCTCTTGACCCCAGCCAGGGCTGAGTGCTCGTTGCGGCGGTAGCGCGATACGACGACGCTGCTGGTCGCGGGCCACGGCTGTTGCGGCACCAGCGTGATCAGCAGGGTGGGGACGTCGGATCCGCGATACGGGTCGGCCGGTGTACCGGGCCCGTGGGTGACGGTGACGCGCATGCGTCCCACGCCGCCGACGAGGGCATCGGCGTTGGCGGCGATCACGGCGTTGACGCTTTGGCGCAGATGCTCGTCGGGCGGCGGTGTGATGCCGAGGGCCGCAGCTGATGCGCGCAGGCGATCGAGGTGACGGGTGAGCGCGAAAGGTGCCCGGCCGATGACCTTGAGGGTCTCGAAGACCCCGTCACCGATCGTGAGGCCGCGGTCCAGGACGCTCACCCGCGCGTGATCGACGGTCGTCAGGCCGCCGGAAAGCATGGTGCCGCCGTCGGCGGCCGACTCGAACCAGATCAGCATCGCTCGTGCTCCTCACCGTCGCTGGCCAGTCGTACCAGGGTGGCAGCCTTCAGCTCCGTCTCGCGCCATTCGGCCATCGGGTCGCTGCCCCAGGTGATGCCCGCGCCGGTTCCGAACCGGACTACAGCACCCGCACCGGCGTAGTCGTGATTGTCGTCGTGCTCGATCCAGAACGTCCGGATCGCCACGGCGAGCTCTGCCCGGCGCCGATCGGCGTCCACCCAGCCGAAGGCGCCGCAGTAGGGGCCGCGTGCTGTCGGCTCGAGCTCGTCGATGATGCGCAGGGCGGAGGACTTGGGTGCACCCGTGACGCTCCCGGGCGGGAAAGTGGCGGCGAAGAGCTCAACCCATCCGACGTCGTCGCGCAGGTCGCACTCAACTCCCGACACGAGGTGCACCAGCCCCGGGTGAGCTTCTTCGGCCAGGAACTCAGGGACCCGGACGCTACCCGTGCGCGCGACGCGGGACAGGTCGTTGCGCACCAGGTCGACGATCATGATGTTCTCGGCGATGTCCTTGTCCAGAAAGCCGCCGGCGCGCTCGGCTGTGCCCTTGATGGGACGCGACAGCACCGTGGACTGGTGTCTGGACAGGTACAGCTCGGGCGACGCGCAAGCCACGGACCGCGCCGGGGTCGTGGGAGTGCTCGGCAGGCGCAGCGCCCCGGAATAAGGCGCAGGGTTGCCCGCCAGCAGGCAGCGCAGTAGTGCCAGGGGGTCGCTCTGCTCCGGGTCGGGGACTGCTGCGCTCAGAACCCGGCAGAGGTTCGCCTGATAGACATCCCCGCGCGCGATCGCCTCCCGGATGGTGCCGACCGCTGCGGTGTACTCGCGCTGGTCGGAGCTGCTGGTCCAGCTGTGCCGCGCTGGCCCCCGCCAGCAGCCCGGGAGTTGGGCTGCGTCGCACCGGCGCCAATCGGCGAAGCGGGCTAGCGACACCCCTCCTTCGAAGTCCACGCACACGGCCCATCGACCTGAGCTATCAAGCGCCTTTAGGTCGTCGGTGAGGTCGGTCAGGCCGGTGGCGAGCACCCCCTGCGCTCCGCCCCCGCGGCCCTTCGCCATGCCTGCCGCGTGCCCCCCGAACCACGCCGCGGGCTCGTCTGCATAGGGCGGACGCACAGGCACGGGCCAATAGTGGCGGCTCGGCGCGGCCCCACGCCACGCCCGACCCCCAATATTCCTCCAGGTGCCCGCATTGGGTATGGTTCTCGCGTCGCCCTCGGACGGGTTCCGGGGGTACGCGGACGTAGCGCAGCTGGTAGCGCATCACCTTGCCAAGGTGAGGGTCGCGGGTTCGAATCCCGTCGTCCGCTCGAGAGGCCAACCGGCTTCATCAGGTGGAGTGGCCGAGAGGCGAGGCAACGGCCTGCAAAGCCGTCTACACGGGTTCGAATCCCGTCTCCACCTCGCAGTACCGCAGCACCACTCCGCTGCAGCGGGCGATTAGCTCAGGGGCTAGAGCGCTACCTTGACACGGTAGAGGCCACTGGTTCGATTCCAGTATCGCCCACCCTGAAAGTGCTGGTCAGAGTGATGTTTTGGGCGTCACTTGAGGCCGTGCACTTGAGCACATCCGGCCTCCCGAGTCGGCCGCGTTTCGGGTGTATCTAGGTCCGAGGAAGCTAGGCCCGCGGCGGGTTCGGAATGAGGCTCAGCGAGACGCCCGGGTCGGTCATCCAGGCGTGGAATTCGGCCCTCGTCGTGAAGAGCGGCTCGCCGCTGTGGGCGAGGACGAGGTCCGATGCTGCGGCCAGGGCTGCGTCCACGTCGGCGATTGCGACGGCGGCGTCTATCCGGTCGAGGGTGGGCAGGATGATGTCGCTGAACGCGATGTCCTGCTGCTGCGCGAGTTCCCGCAGCCACCGGTTCTCCTCCTGGATCACGATGAGTGCCGCGGCAACCTGGACCTGCATCTCGGCGAGGGCCTGTTGCTGGAGTTCCGCGTCCCCGCTAGCGCCCCGATAGTGGTGATTCCTTGTACCGCCAGAGTGGCTGCAAGTGAGCCGACGACGCCGCCCACCATGGCGCCGACGACGGGTACGGGGATGGCCACCTGCCCGATCAGCGCACCGGCCCAGGCGAAGGAGACGCGGGCAAGCGACTCTGCACTCTGCGCGGCGGCGTCCTGTCCCGAGACGCTGCCGTTGGCGCAGCCCCAACTGATTTGGCCCAGGGACAGAGAGGCCCGAGCAAGCGCAAATGGGAGCGTTCCGGTGGCGAAGGCGTCGGGTCCGATACCCGACCGGGCCAGCGCGCGCAGCGCCTGACCCGAGCCGGTGACCAGGGCTGTCTGGCAGAACGCGCGGCCGGCGTCTGCGGCTACCGAGACCGCGGCCGCTGTCGGCGTCATGGCCCCAGAGCGGATCGCCGCGATCGAGCGCATGGTGGCAACGGTCGCGGCGATGCCTGCGGCTACGGCGCCCCCGGCCACGGCGGCTCCGACGACGCCGCCTATCTGCGCGGTGATGGCCTCGCGCTGTTGGGCCGACTCCTCCGCCAAGCGCGCATCGCGCAGGGCCTCGCGCTGATTCTCCGTGCCGTGAAGCAGCTGCCCGAACTGTGGGTCCTCCGCGGCGGCGCGCAGGTGTGCGGAATCAATGGGAGTGGACGAAACGTCGCCGTACTGGATTCGATCGCTCAGGCGGTGGGACACGTCCACGTACTGGTCGTGCTTGAGGAATCCTGGATTGGCGGCGTCGAGTCGTGCGTCGAGCAGGGCCTGGCTGGGTGCGAGGTGATCGGACGGGACGATCAGCTGCATGCCGGCGTACTTGTCCACGGACAGACCCATGATGCGCTGCGCGGTGCTGGCCACGGCCTTGGCCTGTGCTTCGCTGAGGACGGATCCGTCGGGAGCGAAGATGCGCAGATCCGCGGGGTTGTGCGGACTCGCCGCTGTGTGCTCGTTCGCCAGTTCGGTGAGGCGCGCGCGGATGTCGCTGCCGAGGCCTGCAGCGGAGATGTTGAACGTGGTCTCCTGCTGCCACTCCAACAGTCGCCCCGCCAGATGCGCCGGTGCCGTTCCGCCCCACGTGGCGATGATCGCGCCCAGACGGTCGGCGGCACCTCCATCGTCCATGAGCCGCTGTGCCTGCGCCGAGTCGAGGTCCCTCGCAAGGCCCCTTTGCTTGGCCAGCTCCTTGCGACCCTCATCGGAAACAAAGGCGCCCCCGGCAAGCACCACCGGGATGGCCACGACCGACGCGAGCACGACCGTGCCACCTGCCATGCCCATCCCGCCAGCGGCAAGCGAACCGCCGCCGAGCCACGCCAGCGTCGCGCTGGTCGCGGCCGCTCCCGAAAGTGCTGAGATGGCGGTTCCCGTGAAGGCCACTGCGAAGGGCACGAGCTCTCTGTCGAAGTGCTGCTCCAGGTTCGACCTGAATGATCCGTCGGTGCCTTCTGCGAGCAACCTCAGTCCCTCGAAATCGACCTGAAGCCTCTCGCCCCTCTCCCTGTTCCGCACAGAGAGGTCGTGAGCCCTCCAGATCTTCTCTGATAACCCGAATCTCGGCCCGGTCGGCCGCGTTGCGAGGTTTGGGTCGGACCCTCCTGACATAATCAAACACATGTTCGATCTACGCAGCAGGCCGGCCCCGGAGCGGAGCCCGTGGCTGAACGCGCAACTCAGCTTCGGGGTTCCCGAGGGTCTGCTGCGCCAATGGTGGCTGGCGGATAAACCGGGCTGGGTCAACCCGGAGTGGTACGAGCCTGACGTGCGCCCGGAGGTCCGGGCGCTGCTCGATGCACCGCCAGGTCCGGAGCTGATCGCTGCGCTGGCGGAGGTGCCGGGCGGTACATGCCCAATTGACCACGACGGCGAGCAGCCTTCCGGCATGCCCGCACCCGGCCGCGCGGCGGGTCATCCGTGCGTGTGCCAGCTCGTCGTCGCCGCGGCCTGGGAGGCCTGCAGCTCGTGGACCTCGGCGCAGGCCGCCAGAGCAGTCGTCGACGTTGCCGGGCCGGCCGAGGTCGTGTGGGACACCGGCACGGGCCGGCGCGGCGAATGCGTGGTTGATGCCGCCCGCGAGGAACTCGCGCCAGCCTTGCGTCTGTCGACGGGGTCAGCTGCCAACCGCATCCGAGCCGCGCGCGAGTTCGCTGCTTGCCCAGAGGTAGCCGAGCTGGTCGACGAGGGCCACCTGCCGTTCTGGGGTGCCCGCCTTATCGCCGGTGACCTGTCGCAGCTCGCCGAGCCCGACGACCGCCGCCAAGTCGGTGCAGCGCTCGGTGGCCGAGTGCGGGACCGAGCCTGTCAGGGCCGCCGGCCGTGGACCTCTGGCGAACAGGGCCAGGTGGTCGCCCACCTGCTCCTTTCCTTGGGACCCGAGGCCCTGCTGGAAACGCGCAAGCGCGCCCGGCGCGGCAGGCGGATCGAGAAGCTGCAGGGCTCACACGGCATGGCGACGCTGACCGGGCACATGGACGCGGTGGACGCCGAGCGGATCTACAACCGCCTCTCAGCGCTCGCCGCCGGCCTCGGCGACGACGCTGACCGACACGACGACCGGTCCATGGATGCTAGACGGGCCGACGTATTCGTGGATTTGCTGTTAGGTGCCGGCGCACCTAAGACTGACACCCAAGGATCGGGCCAGACAGTTGTCCCAAAGCCCGAGATCGGCGTCATCGTCTGCCTGCCCACCTTGCTGGGACTGAGCGAGGAGCCTGGCTGCGTGCATGGGCTAGGACCGATCGACGCCGACATGGCCCGCGCGCTTGCCGCCGACGGCAGCTGGCGGCTGTGGGTCACCGATCCCGACACCGGGGGAATCGCCGCCGTCGGCAGCCGCACCTACCGGCCAAGCGCGGCCGTGGCTCGGCTCGTACGGGCACGCGAACCGCACTGCCGGATGCCGGGCT
Organism: Candidatus Nanopelagicales bacterium; assembly: GCA_044326505.1. Classification (GTDB taxonomy): domain Bacteria; phylum Actinomycetota; class Actinomycetes; order S36-B12; family UBA10799; genus JACJWR01. The sequence goes on from JBIRBF010000108.1 coordinate 9,203, forward strand.
GCCGCAGGGCAGCCGCCCACTGCGACCTCGACCACGTGATCCCGTTCCCTCAAGGTCCTGGGACGACGCCAGACAACCTCGGCCCACTTTGCCGAAGGCACCATCTGCTCAAGACCCACTTCGGCTTCA
>JBIRBF010000219.1:0-3705 GCA_044326505.1 Candidatus Nanopelagicales bacterium
GCCGTCGAGATCACCACCCCGCCATAGACCAGGCGGCGTCCGGACGGGTCTCGCGACCGCTCGAACTGGTTGAAATGCACCTTGGCGGTGTTCTGCCACAGGCGCGTGGCCATCATGTGCTCGGGGTCGGTGAGGGTCACTCCGTCGACGTGGTCAATCTTCTCGCCGACCTGGTAGTCGTCGAACCGGTGCGGCTCGCCCGCCGCAGCGAAGTCATAGCCGGTGAAGTCCAGACCGGCCGGGATGACCAGGTCCGCGGAATCGACGGCCTTGGCGAGCTCCGGGAGGACGGTTTCGGGAGCCGGCGCCTCCTGATCACGCTTGTGCACCATGACCCAGCGGGCCCAATCGATGGCGACCTCGTCGCGCTGGTTGGTGGCCACCGAGCGGACGTAGACGACGCCGCTCTTGCCGTTGGAGTTCTGCTTGAGCCCGATGACCGTCGAGGTGGTGCGCAGCGTGTCGCCGGGCACCACGGGACGGTGAAAGCGGCACTCTGCGTAGCCCAGGTTCGCCACCGCGTTGAGCGAGATGTCGGGCACGGTCTTGCCGAACGCGATGTGGAAGCCGATCAGGTCCTCGACCGGGTGCGGGTCCAAGCCCACCTGCGCGGCAAAGGACGCCGACGACGGGATCGCGAAGCGCGTCGGGTACAGCGATCCGTAAACGGCCCTGTCGCCCTCTGTGACCGTGCGGGGAGTCGCATGCGCGATCACCTGGCCGACGCTGAAGTCCTCGAAGAAGTTTCCCGGGTTCGTCTTGCTCATGGGGCGAATTTATACGGTGCCAAGAAGCGGGGACCGAGCGGCCGGTCCCTGCGGCCCACGCGATGGGCCGGGGACGGCGCAGACTCCCGGTGCGAGGGCCGCCGAACCGCCGCGACACACATCAGCGGCGGTCCCGTGTGACTGCCGGAATCCGCCGCTGACCTGGGTTTTGCTTCGGTGGAGCCAAGGGGACTCGAACCCCTGACCCCTTGCCTGCCAGGCAAGTGCTCTACCAGCTGAGCTATGGCCCCGAATGCGGCATAAGCCTAGCGCACGCCCGGCGAGCACCGCATGCTCGGGTCGCAGCCCGGGCAAGCACATCCACAGCCCGCCCGCAGGTCGTGACATCGGGCATCGGGTGAGGCACGATGTGTGACGTGAGGCGGCCGCCAAAGCCGCCGGCGAACATCGTGCCGACGAGTGGGAGTAGCCATGAAGGTCAATTCGATCCTTGCCGAGAAGGGCACTTTCGTCGCGACGATCAGCCCGGACGCAACCGTCGTCGAACTGTGCACCCTGCTCACCCAGCACAACATCGGCGCAGCTGTGGTCTCGGCCGATGGTTCCCTCGTCGTCGGCATCGCCTCGGAGCGAGACGTCGTGCGGGCAGTGGCCGATGGGGGCGTCGCCGCCCTGCAGCAACCGGTCAGCGCGATCATGACCGAGGTCGTAGCCGTCTGCGAACCCGACTCGAACACGGACGACCTGATGGTCACCATGACCGAGCGGCGCATCCGACACCTGCCGGTGCTCGAGTCAGAATCCCTGGCGGGCATCATCAGTATCGGCGACGTGGTCAAGGTGACCGTCGCCGAACTCGAGGACGAGAAGGCGACCTTGCTCGGCTACATCACGAGCTAGCGCGCTACCGATCGTCCCCGAGCGCGTGCTCCGGCAGGGAGCGAGCGTTGTACTCCTCGAGCCGCCAACCGTGCGGCTGTTCGGTCAGCACCGTCCAAGCACAGTTCGTGAGCACCCCGAAGACGACCCAGTCCGTCATCGGCAGCCCGAGCAGGTGCCCCACGGCAGCGCGCGCGGCACCGCCGTGGGTGGCGACGACGAGTGTGCCGCCGTCGGGCACAGCGGCCAGGGCATCGTCGATGGCTGCGATCATGCGGTCGGCGACCTCGGTGCGGCGCTCGCCGCCGCCCGGGCGCAAGTCGGAACCAGCTGCCCAGGCGGACAGGTCGTCGGGGAACCGGGCCAGCAGTTCGTCGCGGCCCAGGCCCTGCCATACGCCCGCGTTCGTCTCGCGCAGCCGCTCGTCCACGACGACCTCGACCCCGGTGCGCCGCGACAACGCCTCGGCCGTCGTCCTCGCGCGGGACAAGTCGCTGCTGACAATGCGGGTCGGCCGCAGCTTCGCGAGCAGCTCGGCGGCCGCCTCAGCCTGGACCAGACCCACCGCGTCGAGGGCGACGTCGATCTGCCCCTGGAAGCGTTTGGCCGCATTCCACTCGGTGCGGCCGTGCCGCCACAGGACCAGCCGCCGCCGGGTCACTCCGCCGCCTCAATCCCGATCTCCGGCAGCGAGATCACCGGGCAGTCGCGCCAGAGCCGATCCAGCCCGTAGAACTGGCGCTCCTCGGTGTGTTGGACGTGCACGACGAAGTCCACGTAGTCCAGCAGGACCCACCGACCGGTGCGCTCACCTTCCCGGCGGACAGGGTCCACGTCGATGGCATCCAAAGCCTCTTCGACCGCATCGACGATCGCTTTGACCTGCCGATCGTTGCTGGCCGAGCAGAGCAGGAAGACATCGGTGATCGCCAGTTGCTCGCTGACATCGATGGCGACGATGTTGTCGGCCTTCTTGTCCGCCGCCGCGGCGGCGGACAAGCGGACGAGGTCCAGGGCGCGATCTGAGGCAGTCATCCGCCCGAGGATGTCACATCCGCGCTCGCCGACGGTGCGCCGGAGTCCCCCGCGCCAGCCGATGGGCTCGCGGCCGGAGCGGAATAGGTCAGGGTGAGCGGCGCTCCCGGCGACGCACTCGCATCAACTTTCACGGCAGCAGTACTGAGACCGACCACTCGGGCCAACTCCTGGCCGAACCGCAGGAACTCCGGTCCCGCCACAACGATCGATGATGCTGATCCGGTAGCCGTTGCCGCGGGCGCAGCAGCCCGCCCTGCCCAGACCACGCTGAAACCAGCACGGCTGAGCTGATCGCGCAGCACCTGCGTCTGGGCGATCGTGGCGGCGCCGGCGTAGAGCCGGACGCGGACCGGCGGCTGGGCCGGCGGCAGCACCTCGGAGGCGAACAGGGTCCGCGCCTGCACCTCGGCAGCGGCCGGATCCACCCAGGTGATCGGGTCTGGCCCCTCAGCCCCCGGCACGACCGCCAGGTCGGCCATCGCCATCCGGTGGCTTCGCATCGCCCGACCCGCCCCGGCCAGCACATCAGCCTGGGTGGCTGTGGCCTGGTCGGACCGCGCGAGGGCGCCAAGGTTGCCCAGGATCGCCCGCACCCTCTCGGGTTCGCTCGGCAGCGCGACGAGCACCGCGTTCCAGGCCTGGGTGAACCGCGCCTGCCGCGCCGACTCCGGCTCTCCACGGTTGAGCGTCAGCGCGTACATCGCCGCTTCGGGGCCGTCCAGGGTGCGCGTGCCCAGCGGGATCACGGCGGTCACGTTGCCGAAGCGATCGCGGGCCACCACCGGCTCGCGGACATCCACTGTGATTCCCCCGATGGCATCCACCAAACCTGCGAAGGCCAGCCGATCCAGCACGAGGGTGCCATCGACGCGAATGCCGGTCGGCGCCGCCACCGCGGGGGCAGCATCTGTGACCGGGCGGATTCCGGTGCCTGCGAGCGTCGCGTCGCGGCCCTGCAGCAGGTCCACGACGAGGTCGCCGGGCAGGAAGAGCTGCGATGCGGAGCCATCGGCGTGCACGCCCGTGAGCACGTTGTCCACTGCCAGCAGAGCATCGTCGC
>JBIRBF010000107.1:0-9359 GCA_044326505.1 Candidatus Nanopelagicales bacterium
GACTGCTCCGGCGCACCCCGCCACGGGTACCGCCAGGCTGGGGCGACTCGGCAGCGCGCGCTGCCAGAACGATGCCGGGACGAACGCGGCGATAGCGCCGGACAGGACCACCCCCAGCACGAGGAAAGGAAGTGCCTGCACCACGATCGACACGAAGATCGTCGCGCCGGCCTGCAGCGCGGGGGTGTCGAACCAGCCCACGATCCAGCGCTGTCCGACTAGCACCACCACGATGCCGCCGGCAAGCAGCTCGATCGAGGTGGGGCGCCACCGGCGCCGTTTGGCGGACCCTTCGGTCCGCTCCTGGTCCGCTGCACCCTCCTGGTCGATCATCGGCTGAGCGGTCACCGCACGGCCGGCGGCGGCTCGACCGGGGGCGCGCCCCCGTAGCGGCGGTCCCGCGCTGCGTACAGCTCGATCGCATGCCACAGATGGGTGCGGTCGAAGTCCGGCCACAGGGTGTCGAGGAAGACCATCTCGGCGTAGGCGGCCTCCCACAGCAGGAAGTTGCTCGTGCGCTGCTCGCCGCTGGAGCGGACGAATAGGTCCACGTCAGGCATGTCTGGCTGGTACAGATACCGCTGGATGAGTCGCTCGTCCACCTTGCGCGGGTTGAGGTCGCCGGACTTGACGTCGGCCGCGATACGCGCCGCGGCATCGGCGATCTCGGCCCGGCCGCCATAGTTGATGCACATCACCAGGTTGAGCGTGGAGTTGTCCTTGGTCAGTCGCTCGGCCTCGTCCAGCTCGCTCAGGACGCTGCGCCACAACCGCCCCTGCCGACCGGCCCACCGAACCCTGATGCCGAGCTCATGCATCTCGTCGCGTCGGCGGCGCACCACGTCACGGTTGAATCCCATGAGGAAGCGCACCTCCTCGGGCGAGCGCTTCCAGTTCTCGGTGGAGAACGCATACACGCTCAACCACTTGACCCCGACCTGGATCGCCCCGTGCACGACGTCGAGCAGGGCGAACTCCCCCATCTCGTGACCAGCGGTGCGCGGCAGTCCGCGCTGATGGGCCCAGCGGCCGTTACCGTCCATCACGATAGCCACATGCCGCGGAACCTCGCCTGGGGCGAAGTCGGGCGGCTGGGCTCCACCCGCGTGGGGAGCCGGGGATCGTGTCGACATATGAGTGATTGTGCCAGCGGGTGGGCGACGGAACCCCCAGGCACGCGTCAGCTGTGGATGCGCGTTCCGTTCGGGGCAGCTGCGTCGCCGAGCTGGCGCCGCCGGTTCTATTCCGCCGCTGCCTGTCGCTCGGGCGTGCGCTCGACCAGCGGCAGCGCCCGCAAGCGGTGCTCCAGGTGCCACTGCGTATAGGCCGCCGTGAGACCACTGGCCTCGCGGCGGGAGCGCAGATCCGAGGCGTCCGCCTCGCTCCAGTCGCCGGTGAGCAGGGCAGCCATGAGCCCCAGCGCGGCCGGCGACGGAGCGGCCGAACCGGGCAGGCGGCAGTCGGAGCAGAGCGCCCCGCCGGCCCCCAGGTGGAAGGCGCGGTGCGGCCCTGACTCGCCGCAGTGCGCGCAGGCCTCGAACGACGGCGCCCAGCCGCCCACGGCGAGCGACCGCAGCAGGAAGGCGTCCAGGACCAGTCCGTGATCGTGCTCGTCAGCCACGAGGGTCCGCAGACCGCCGACGAGCAGCAGGAACTGCTGCAACGCCGGATGACCCTCTTCCGGCGTCAGCTTCTCGCTCGCCTCCACCATTGCCTGTGCCGCCGTCCATCGGCCGTAGTCCGAGGTGAGGGCGCTGCCGTAGGAGTGCAGCGACTCCACCTGCGTGACGATCTCCAGCGATCGCCCCGTGTGGAACTGCACGTCGATGTGCCCCAGCGGTTCCAGCCGAGCGCCGAAACCGCTCGCGGTGCGACGGACACCCTTCGCGACCGCCCGTACGCGGCCGCGGTCGCGCGTGAGCACGGTGACGATGCGGTCGGCTTCGCCCAATTTGTGGCAGCGGAGCACGATCCCCTCGTCTCGGATGAGCGGCATCGCACCATTGTCCTACGAATTGCCCCCACCTGGGCCGCGCGCCACGTCCGACACCGAACCTGGCATTCGGCCACCGGCGAGCGTTCATTAGGTGCACAATCCGGATCATGTCCGCCGCAGACGCCAGCGCCGAGCACGTCGGGCCGGCCCCCAGCACTCCGCCGAAAGCGACTCCGACCAACCTGCCACCGTCATCGGCCGAGAGCAAGAGCCCCCTCTACTGGGTCGCCTTCGACCCAAAGTGGCTGCGGCGCGGGGTGGTAGCCATCCTCATTCTCGTCGTGCTGTTCGACCTCGTGATGTGGGTGTTCGGGCGAACAGCGAACTTTCTGTTCCTACTGCTGCTGTCCTGGCTGTTCGGCATCGCGCTCGAGCCGATCGTCGGGTTCTTCAGCCGCCGCGGGATGAAGCGGGGCCTGGCCACAGGCATCGCGATGATCACGTTCGTGCTGCTCACCATCCTGTTCTTCGCGGCCTTCGGCGGGTTGCTGGTGACACAACTCGCCGAGCTGATCAGCCAAGTTCCGACCCTGATCGACCAGGCGGCCGACTGGGCCTCGGAGACGTTCCACAAGGACATCGACCCGCAGGCGATCGCCAAGCAGTTCAACATCTCGACCGCGCAGATCGCAGGGTGGGCCTCGAACCTCGCCGGCGGAGTGCTGGGCATTCTGTCCAAGACCGTCGGCCTGGTGTTCCAGGGCTTCACCATGCTGCTGTTCGCCTTCTACTTCTCCGCCGAGGGCCCGCGCCTGCGCCGCACCATCGCGTCCTGGCTGCCGACGCGGTCCCAGCGAGTGTTCGCCACGGTGTGGGACATCACGGTGCAGAAGACCGGCGCCTTCGTGGTGTCCCGATTGCTGCTGGCACTGCTCGCGGCCTTCTTCATGTCGCTATTCCTGCTGATCATCGGCGTGCCGTACTGGCTGCCGCTTGGCCTCTTCACAGGAATCGTCAGCCAGTTCATCCCCACGATCGGTACTTACCTGGGGATCCTCCTGCCATGCCTCGTGGCGGTCTTCAACGACCCACTCGACTGCGTGTGGATCATCATTTTCGGCACGGTCTACCAGCAGGTCGAGAATTACTTCTTCTCGCCGCGGATCTCGGCCGCGACGCTCGACATCCACCCGGCGATCGCCTTCGGCTCCGTCATAGTCGGCGCCGCCCTGTTCGGCGCCATAGGTGCGATCATCGCCATCCCGCTGGCCGCAGCCATCACCGCCATCGTCGAGACCTACGGCAGGCGCTATCAACTCATCCCCGAACTCGAGGCGGAGAACGTCAAGGCCGCCGAAAAAGAGGGTGGCGGGAAGGGCAGCAAGCGCAGCCGGCGCAAGCAGCACGCCGCCGAAATGCTCTCGCCAGACGCCTACGAGCACCTCGACGGGCCGATCGATCCGCCGAAACAGCCCTGACGGGGCCCGGCGCGCGGCGCTAGAACCCCAGCCGCCGCAACTGCTTGGCGTCCCGCTGCCAATCCTTGGCCACGCGCACATGCAGGTCCAGGTACACCGGCGTGCCGAGCAAAGCCTCGATCGCCATCCTGGACCGCTTGCCCACCGCACCCAGGCGCGACCCCCGGCGGCCGATAATGATCGGCTTCTGGCTCTCCCGCTCCACATGGATCGTGGCGAAGACGTCGAGCAGCGGGTCATCCTCGCGACGGCCCTCGCGCGGGTTCATCTCGTCCACCGTCACTGCGATCGAGTGCGGAAGCTCGTCGCGGACGCCCTCGAGCGCTGCTTCGCGGATGAGTTCGGCGACCAGGATCTCCTCGGGCTCGTCGGTCACGACATCCTCGGGGTAGAGCCTCGGACCCTCCGGCAGCGGCTGGCAGAACAGCTCCGTCACCAAATCGACGTTCATGCCGGTCTTGGCCGAGACCGGCACCACCTCCGACACCGCCAGCCCCACTGCCTCGCACGACTCATGCGCCGCCGCCAGGGCACCTGCCCCGGCCTCCGCATCGACCAGGTCCATCTTCGTTACCAGCAGCAGCACCGGGGTGCTGCGGAGCTTCTTGAGCTCGCCGGCGATGAACTTGTCGCCGGGACCAGGCCGAGCGTCGGCAGGCATGCAGAGGCCCACGGCGTCCACCTCCGACCACGTCGTCCGCACGAGGTCGTTCAGCCGCTCGCCGAGCAGCGTCCGCGGCCGGTGCAGCCCGGGGGTGTCGACCATGATGAGCTGCGCCGAGGGCCGATTGATGATCGCTCGAATGGCATGTCTGGTGGTCTGCGGCCGGGTCGACGTGATGGCCACCTTCTCGCCCACCATGGCGTTCGTCAGGCTCGACTTACCGACGTTCGGCCGGCCGACCAGGCAGGCGAACCCCGAGTGGAAGGTCACGCGCGTTCCGTGCCTACGACATTGCCCGACGAGTCAGCAAGCAGCACCGGAATGCCCTTGCCGCCGGCCTCGTGCAGCGCATGGCGCTCGTCCCGGTGCAGTTCGGGCTGGACCGCGACTACCGCGGCGGCCTCCAACCCCCTGGCGCCCGCGGCGACGGCCTGGGCCACCGCGAGTTGCAGGGCAGTCAGGCGCAGCGACGGCAGCACCACGTCGGTGCCGGAGTAGCTGCGGCCCGTGTCGTCGCGCACGGCGGCGCCGGTCTCCGCGCCGGCCCTGGCCCGCGCACCGCGCGCCAGGGTGATGAGCTTCGCGTCCTCTGCCCTGATCCCGGTCATGGGACCAAGGTGCCATCAGCGGCCGTGCGAAGCGCGGCGGCCCCTCCCGTGAGAGCCATCGTCACCTTCAACTTGAAGGTGACGATGGCGCGTCGGCACCCCCCTCGACCAGCTCCACCAGCACGGTCGCGATGCGATTCCGCCTGCCCTCGGCGGTTTCTGCCGTCAGCCGATACCCGCCGACCTCGACCGTGCTTCCGGGAATCGGCACCAAGCCCAGCCGCCGCGACAGTACGCCGGCGACGGTGTCGACGTGCACTTGATCGGCCGAGAGGTCGACCCCGATGAGCTCGCCGAACTCGTCGACGGGCAACCGGGCGCTCACGCGGTAGGAGCCTGCACCAAGGTCCGTGACCTCCGCGATCTGGCCAGCGTCGTGCTCGTCGGCGATCTCCCCGACGATCTCCTCCACGATGTCCTCGACCGTCACCAACCCAGCGGTGCCGCCGTACTCGTCGACCAGGATCGCCATGTGGCTGGACGTCGCCTGGAACTTGCGGAGCATGTCATCGGCCCGTTTGGTGTCCGGCACCAGCAGCGGCGCCCGCATCACTTGTTGGACGCGCTCCTCAGCGGCGGCCGGATCGCCCTGCATCGTGTTCATGACGTCCTTGATGTTGACGGTGCCGACCACGTCATCCAGGTGCTCGCCGATCACCGGGATGCGGGTGAAGCCGCTTCGCAGGCCGAGGGACAGCGCCTGGTTGAGGCGCTTATCCCGCTCGATGTAGACCATCTCCGTGCGGGGCACCATGATTTCCCGGCAGATGGTGTCCCCCAGCTCGAAGACCGACTCGAGCATGCGCTGCTCCTCGACCGGGATCACCGATGACTCGCCCGCCCGCGCGAGCTGGGCGCGAATCTCGGCCTCGGACGCGAACGGACCTTCGCTGAAGCCCTTGCCCGGGGTGATCGCGTTCCCCACGAGCACCAGGAACTTCGTGATGGGGTAGAGCAGCGTGCCCAGCACCCGCACGAATCCAGCGGTCCGCACGGCGAGGCCGGAGAAGTGCTGCCGGCCCAGGGTCCGCGGCGCCACTCCGAGCAGGATGAAGTTGGCGATTGCCATGACGACCGTGGCTGTGAACACCGCCCAGCCCGGCCGCTCGATGCGGGACATGATCAGAGTCGCCGCCAGCACGACGGCGAGCACCGACAGCACGATCCGGACGAAGAGCACGGTGGTGATGTAGCGCGCCGGGTCGGAGACGACGACCAGCAGCGACGCCGCGCCCCGCACGCCGTCGTCGGCCAACTCCTCAGCCCGGGCGGCAGAGGTGCGGCTCACCGCCGACTCAATCGCCACGAGAATGCCCGCGGCTACCTCCGCGACGATCGCCACGATCAGCGCCACCACTTCGCTGGTGGTCATGGGCGCGGATCTTCACCGGCGGCCTCGGCAAGCGCGGTCCACTCGCCCACCAGCCGAGTCTGCAGGCCGAACATCAACCGTTCCTCGTCCGGCTCGGCGTGGTCATAGCCCAACAGGTGCAGGATTCCGTGCGTGAGCAGCAGCCCGACCTCGTCACGCTCGGAATGTCCCGCCTTCACGGCCTGCTCGCGCGCCACCGCGGGGCAGATGACGATGTCGCCGAGCAACCCCTCTGGGGGCTCCTCGCCGTCGCGCGGCACACGCAGTTCGTCCATGGGGAAGCTCATGACGTCGGTCGGGCCCGGCTCATCCATCCACATGACGTGCAGGTCAGCCATGGCGTCCACGTCGGCGAAGAGGATCGACAGATCGGCCGCCGGGTGAATCCGCAGACGGTCGAGCACGAACCTCGCCTGCTCCGCGATCCCGGCCTCGTCCACCGCGTCGCCCGACTCGTTCACGACGTCGATCATGAGCGTCCCCGACCCTCGGCCCGGGTGGCGTCGTAGCGCCCGTAGGCGTCCACGATGCGCCCCACCAGTTTGTGTCGGACCACGTCCCGGCTGGTCAGCTCGACGAACGACACATCCCTGACGTCTGTGAGCACGTCGCGGACCTGTCGCAGGCCACTGGTCGCCGCGCCGGGCAGGTCGACCTGCGTGACGTCGCCGGTCACGACCATCGTGGACCCGAAACCGAGCCGGGTGAGGAACATCTTCATCTGCTCCGCCGTGGTGTTCTGGGCCTCGTCCAGGATGATGAAGGAGTCGTTCAGCGTGCGGCCGCGCATGTAGGCCAGCGGCGCGACTTCGATGGTGCCCGAAGTCATCAACCGCGGGATGCGATCGGGGTCCAGCATGTCGTGCAGGGCGTCGTAGAGGGGCCGCAGGTAAGGGTCGATCTTCTCGCTCAGCGATCCCGGCAGGAAGCCGAGCCGCTCGCCGGCCTCCACCGCCGGCCGGGTGAGGATGATGCGATTCACGTCCTTGTTCTGAAGCGCCTGCACGGCCTTCGCCACGGCCAGATAGGTCTTGCCCGTTCCCGCCGGTCCGATGCCGAAGACGATGGTGTGCTTGTCGATTGCATCGACGTAGTGCTTCTGGTTGAGCGTCTTGGGGCGGATCGTGCGCCCCCGGCTGCTCAGGATGTTCGCGGTGAGGACCTCGGCGGGGCGCACGTCAGTAGCCTCGCGCAGGATTCCGAAGGCCCGCTCGACGGCCTCGGAGGTGAGCCCCTGGCCCGAGCGCACGATCGTGAGCAACTCGCCGAACAGTTGCTCGGCGAGCACTACGTCCTCCTCCGGCCCGCTGATGCGCACCTCGTTGCCGCGGACGAAGAAGTCCGCCGCCGGCATCAGTCGCTCCAAGAGCCGCAGGTACTCGTCATCGACGCCGAAGATCGCTACTGATGGCTGCGATGACGGAATAATGACCGTCGCTTCAGCGACGTGAGCCGGCGCAGTCATCCTGGCGGCCACGTCAGATGCCAACCGCCGAGCAGGTGGATGTGGACGTGATCGACGGTCTGGCCGCCGTCCTCGCCCGTGTTGACGACCAGCCGGTAGCCCTGCACGAGTTCCTCGGCCGCCGCGACCTCGGTCGCGAAGGCGACGAGCTCGCCGAGCAGCGCGGGGTCGGCGATGGCGAGGTCCCCAGCGTTGCCGAAGTGCGCGCGTGAGATCACCAGGACGTGGACGGGCGCCTGGGGGTTGATGTCGCGGAAGGCGATGACGCGTTCGCCTGAGCGGACGATATCGGCGGGGATGCTCCCCGCTGCAATGGCGCAGAAGAGGCAGTCAGTCATGACACCATCATGGCTCACCGGCAGCCCCAGGGGACAGCCGACCGGCCGCGGCCAGGATGATACTTGCGGCAACCGCGCCGGCGAGTGCGGCCCGCAGGACCGTCGGGCCGAGGGACACGGGTCTGGCCCCGGTCTGGCACAGCCGCTCCAACTCGTCGTCGGCGATTCCGCCTTCCGGCCCGACGACGATCAGGATGTCGGACGGCTGCGCCGAGGCGTCGGCCGCAACAGCTGCGTCCAAGCCGGCCAGCAGGGTCTGGTCGGCCGACTCGTGGCACACAAGGGCCGCATCCGACGCGGCCGCGAGCATCGCCAGCCCACCCGTGTCCACTACCCCGGCGATCTCGGGCACACGCACACGGCGGCTCTGCTTGGCCGCTTCGGCTGCCGTCCGACGCCACCTGGCAAGTCCCCGCTCAGCACGCTCGGGAGTCCATGTGGCAACGCAGTGCCGGGCGCTCCAGCCGACGATCCGGTCCACCCCCACCTCCGTGAGCTGATCCACGGCCAGGTCGGATCGATCGGACTTGAGCAGCGCAAGGGCCACGGTCAACCGCGGAGTCCGCGGTTGCTCGCAGCCTCGTAGGGCAACCTCTACCTCAACCTCAGATTTCCCGCGCACCGCACTCACGGGCCCGGCGACCCACGCTCCGGCACCATCAGCGATCACGAGCATGTCCCCCGGTCGGTGCCGACGCGCGGCGGCGGCGTGACGACCCTCTACACCGGTCAAAACGATGCGGTGCGGCAACGACTGGTCGCCGAGGTCCCGAGACTGATCGAGGTAGACGGGCCACGCGAGGTCGCGGGACTCGCCAGCGGGCTGATCGCTCACTTGCCGCCGAAGATGCGGGAGAAGATCCCGGCGTGCTGCGGCTCGGACAGGCCGGTGGGGTTCTGCTCCCCGCGCAGGGCTGCGAGTTCGGTGAGCAACTCGGTCTGCCGAGCGTCGAGTCTGGTCGGAGTGGCCACATCGACGTGCACCACGAGATCCCCGCGACCTTGTCCGCGCATGTGCGTCACACCGGCACCGCGCAGCGTTTGAGTGGAGCCGGGTTGAGTTCCTGGTCGCACAACGAATTCGACGGAATCGTCGAGGGTCTGCAGCGGCACGTTGGCGCCGAGGGCGGCGGCAGTCATCGGCAGGGTCAACGTCATGTGGAGGTCGTCGCCGCGTCGGGTGAACACCGGGTGCGGGCGCTCGTGCACCTCGATGTACAAGTCCCCCGCGGGGCCTGCGCCCGGACCAACCTCGCCCTCGCCCGGCAGTCGGATGCGAGTGTTGGTCTCGATACCGGCGGGGATCTTGACCGACACAGTTCGGCGCGTACGCACCCGCCCGTCGCCATTGCACTCCGGGCACGGGTGCGGGATCAAGGTGCCATAGCCGCGGCACTGCGGGCAGGCACGCGAGGTCATGACCTGACCCAGGAAGGAGCGCTGCACCGACTGCACCTGGCCACGGCCGTGGCACATCGTGCACTGCACCGGCTCGGTA